>NZ_CP045245.1:933075-1244100 GCF_009720485.1 Cellulomonas sp. JZ18
GCGCGCAGCGCCGGCTCGCGGCGGGGGCCACCGACGCCGGCTCGCCCGGCAGCCCGTCCGGGCCCGAGACCCCGCTGGAGGTGCGCGGTGGCTGAGCGCAGGAAGAAGCCGACGGGCGACGTCGAGCCCGCACGGCGCGGCGGCGAGGTCGCCCGCCCCGACGAGGGCTACGAGTCGCTCATCGAGCCGCGGTCGGGGCTGTCCGCCCTGCTCGCGCCGGTGGGCGGCTTCGGGGTGACGCTGTCGAACATGTTCCGCCCCACGGTGACGGAGCAGTACCCGCGCGAGCGGGTGCCGACGAAGCCGCGCTACCACGGGCGCCACCAGCTCAACCGGTACGCCGACGGGCTGGAGAAGTGCATCGGCTGCGAGCTGTGCGCGTGGGCCTGCCCGGCGGACGCGATCTACGTCGAGGGCGCCGACAACACGCCCGAGGCGCAGTTCTCGCCGGGGGAGCGGTACGGCCGCGTCTACCAGATCAACTACCTGCGCTGCATCTTCTGCGGCCTGTGCGTCGAGGCGTGCCCGACGCGCGCGCTGACGATGACCAACGAGTACGAGCTCGCCGGCCCGACGCGCGCCGGGATGATCTGGGAGAAGCAGGACCTGCTCGCGCCGCTGCGCGAGGGTCAGCTCGCCCCGCCGCACCCGATGGTCGAGGGCACGTCCGACACCGAGTACTACCGCGGCGAGGTCACCGGCGTGACGCCGGAGCAGGTCGACTGGGTCGCCGAGCACCGCCCGGACGACCCGACGCTGCCGCAGAACGCGCAGAAGGGGGCCACGGTGCCCGACCACGGCACGACGCGGCTCGAGCAGCAGGCGATCACCGCGGGCGCACGGCGGCAGGGAGGTGCCCGGTGACGGGTGCGCTCGCGGCGGTGCACGCCGCCCTGCCCGCGGTCGCCACGGTGGTCCCGGCCGCGCTCGAGGAGACGGGCCGGACCACGACCGCGGAGGCCGTCCTGTTCTGGGTGCTCGCGCCCGTCATGGTGCTCGCGGCGCTCGGCCTGCTGTTCGCCCGCAAGGCGGTGCACGCGGCGCTCGCGGTCGTCGTCGTGATGATCTCGCTGGCGTTCCTCTACGTCGCGCAGGACGCCCCGTTCCTCGGCGTCGTGCAGGTGGTCGTGTACACCGGCGCGGTCATGATGCTGTTCCTCTTCGTGCTCATGCTCGTGGGCGTCGACCGCTCCGACTCCCTGGTCGAGACGCTCCGGGGGCAGCGCTGGATCGGCGTGCTGGCCGGCGCCGGTCTCGGCGTCGTCCTCGCCGGTGTCGTCGGCCGCGCGACGTACCCGCAGGCACAGGGGCTCGTCGAGGCGAACGCCGACTCCAACCCGGTGGGCGTGGCGCGCATCGTGTTCGGGCAGCACGTGCTCGCGCTCGAGGTCGTCGGGTGCCTGCTCGTCGTCGCCGCGCTGGGTGCGCTGGTGCTCACGCACCGCCGGCGCCTGGCCCCGCGCGTCGGGCAGCGGGAGCTCGCCGAGCGGCGCGTGCGCGAGGGCGGCACCCTCACGCCGCTGCCGGCACCGGGCGTCTACGCCCGGCACAACGCGATGGACGTGCCGGCGCTCGGCCCCGACGGCCGCCCGCTCGAGCACTCGGTGCCGCGCGTGCTGCGCGTCCGGGGCCAGGAGGCCGACGCGCGCGAGTACGCCGCGCGCATCGACCGCGTGCTCGCCGGCGGCTGGGCGAACGGCGCCGGGTCGTTCACGTCCGCGACCGGCGACGGCCCGCCGCTCGGCGCCCGGGACCTGGCCCGCGACGCGGCCGGCAAGGACGACCGGCCCGAGGACGCCCCCGGTGGCGCCGACGCGCCGGACGAGCCGAGCGCCGCGAGCGCGGACGCGCACACGGCCGACGGCGACGAGCTGCGCGACGAGGAGGTCCGCCGGTGACGCTCACCCACTACCTGGTGCTGGCCGCGATCCTGTTCGCGATCGGCGCCACCACGGTCCTGCTGCGGCGCAACGCGATCATCGTGTTCATGGGCGTCGAGCTCATGCTCAACTCCACGAACCTGCTGCTCGTCACGTTCGCCCGCATGCACGGCGACCTCACCGGCCAGGTGCTCGCGTTCTTCGTCATGGTGGTCGCCGCGGCCGAGGTGGTCGTCGGCCTCGGCATCATCGTGTCGATCTTCCGGACCCGGCGCTCGGCCTCGGTCGACGACGTCAACCTGCTGAAGAGCTGAGGGGCGGCACGTGCACACCCTGATGTCCCTGACGAGCCCTGCCCGGTTCGCCGCCGACCCCGCGGTCGCGGTGCTCACCGACTCGTGGGCCGGCGCCCGGGCCGCCGCGTGGCTGGTCCTCGTGCCGCTGCTGTCCGCCGCCGTGCTGCTGCTGCTCGGCCGCCGCGCCGACCGGTGGGGCCACTGGCTCGGCGTCCTCGCGTCGGCCACGTCGTTCGTGGTGGCGCTCGTGCTGTTCCTCGGCCTGCTCGGGCAGCCCGCCGAGCAGCGCGTGCACGACGTCTCCTTCGGCACGTGGGTCGACGCGGGTTCGCTCACCCTGGACGCCGGTCTGCGGGTCGACCCGCTGTCGATGACGTTCGTGCTGCTCGTGACGTTCGTCGGCACGCTCATCCACGTCTACTCCGTGGCGTACATGGAGCACGACGTCGACCGGCGCCGGTTCTTCGCGTACCTCAACCTGTTCGTCGCGGCGATGCTCCTGCTCGTCCTCGCGGACTCCTACCTGCTGCTGTTCGTCGGGTGGGAGGGCGTGGGCCTCGCGTCGTACCTGCTCATCGGGTTCTGGAACCACAACACCCCGTACGCGGTCGCGGCGAAGAAGGCGTTCGTCGCCAACCGCGTCGGCGACGTCGGGCTGATCGTCGCGATGGGCCTGATGTTCGCGGCATTCGGCGGCCTGGACTTCGCCACCGTGAACGCGGGCGTGGCGAACGCCGACGCGGCCGTCCTCACCCCGATCGGGCTGGCACTGCTGCTCGCCGCGTGCGGCAAGTCGGCGCAGTTCCCGCTGCAGTCCTGGCTGGGCGACGCGATGGCCGGCCCGACGCCGGTGTCGGCGCTCATCCACGCGGCCACCATGGTCACCGCCGGCGTCTACCTCATCGTCCGGTCCGGCGACGTGTACGCCGCGGCGCCGACGGCCCAGCTGGTCGTCGCGGTCGTCGGTGCGATCACGCTCCTGTTCGGGGCGATCGTCGGCTGTGCCAAGGACGACATCAAGAAGGCGCTCGCCGCCTCGACGATGTCGCAGATCGGGTACATGGTGCTCGCCGCGGGCCTCGGCCCGATCGGCTACGCGTTCGCGATCTTCCACCTCGTCACGCACGGCTTCTTCAAGGCCGGCATGTTCCTCGGGGCCGGGTCCGTCATGCACGGCATGGACGACCAGGTCGACATGCGCCGCTTCGGCGGGCTCGGCCGGTACATGAAGATCACGTACGTCACCTTCATGGCCGGGTGGCTCGCGATCCTCGGCGTCTTCCCCTTCGCGGGCTTCTGGAGCAAGGACAAGATCATCGAGGCGGCCTTCGTGCCCGTCGACGGCGAGCCGTGGCGCGCGTGGGTGTTCGGCGGCATCGCGCTGCTCGGCGCCGGCATCACCGCGTTCTACATGTCGCGCCTGTTCTTCCTCACGTTCGAGGGGCAGAAGCGCTGGTCGCAGAAGCGGGACGGCAGCGCGCAGCACCCGCACGAGTCGCCGCTGCTCATGACGGTGCCGATGATCGTGCTCGCGGTCGGCTCGGTCGGCCTCGGCTGGTTCCTCTCGAGCGCCGGGTTCGTCGAGTGGCTGGAGCCGTCGGTCGGGCACGCGGAGCACCACGAGCCGGTGCTGCCGGTCCCGGCGATCGTCGCCGCGACGCTCGCCGTCGTCGTCGTCGGGCTCGTCCTGGCGTGGCGCACGTACGCGGTGTCGACCGTGCCGGTCGCGCCCCCGCGCGGCACCGTCCTCACCCGCGCCGCCCGTCAGGACCTGTACCAGGACGTCGTCAACGACGCCGCGCTCGTCGAGCCCGGCCGGTACCTGACGCGCTCCCTGGTGTACGGGGATAAGGCGGTCGTCGACGGCGCCGTGACGGGTCTGGGCAAGGTCACGGTCGGCGTGGGCGACGCGGTCCGGCGCGTGCAGACCGGGTACGCCCGGTCGTACGCGGCCTCGACCGTGGTCGGGCTGGTCGTGCTCACGGTCGTCGTGCTGGCCGTGCGCGGCTGAGGCGGAGGAGACGAGAGATGGCGAACTTCCCCCTGCTCACCGCGCTGGTGGTCCTCCCCGCGCTGGGTGCGGTCGCGCTGTGGGCGCTGCCCGCCGGGGCCCGCCGGCACGCGCGGACCGTCGCGCTCGGCGTCGCGCTGGCCGAGCTGCTGCTCGTCGTCGCGGCGTTCACCGCGTTCGACACCGCGGACGCCGCCACGCACCAGCTCGTCGAGACGGTGCCGTGGATCCCGGCCTTCGGGGTGTCCTGGGCGCTCGGCGTCGACGGCGTCGGTCTCGCGCTCGTCGCGATGGCCGTGCTGCTCGTGCCGCTCGTCGTGCTCGCCGCCTGGCGCGAGCAGGGCGCGGGCGACGTGCCCACCGACCGGCTGCGGCACTACCTCGCGCTCGTCCTGCTGCTCGAGGCGTTCGTCGTCCTCGTGTTCGCCGCGCGCGACGTGTTCCTGTTCTACGTCGTCTTCGAGGCGATGCTCATCCCGGTCTACTTCATGATCGGCGGGTTCGGCGGGGCCCGGCGCCGGTACGCGGCCGTGAAGTTCCTGCTCTACTCCCTCGCCGGCGGGCTGGTCATGCTCATCGGCGTCATCGGCCTGTACCTGCAGGGGCCGCGAGGGCCGGAGGGCTTCCTCACGGAGAACCTCGTCGGGCTGCAGATGGACCCGACGCTCGAGCGCTGGCTGTTCGTCTCGTTCTTCGTCGCGTTCGCCATCAAGGCGCCGATGTTCCCCGTGCACACCTGGCTGCCCGACGCGGCGGAGCAGGCGCCCGCCGGCACGTCCGCGCTGCTCGTCGGCGTGCTCGACAAGGTCGGCACGTTCGGCATGCTCACGCTCTGCCTGCCCCTGTTCCCGCAGGCGTCGCGCTGGGCGGCGCCCGTCGTCATCGCACTGGCCGTCGTGTCCGTGCTCTACGGGGCGCTGCTGGCGATCGGGCAGCGGGACCTCATGCGGCTCGTCGCGTACACGTCGGTGTCGCACTTCGGCTTCATCGTGCTCGGCATCTTCGCGTTCACGTCGACGTCGGTGGCCGGGTCGTCCTTCTACATGGTCAACCACGGCCTCTCCACCGGGGCGCTGTTCCTGCTCGTCGGCTTCCTCGCCGCGCGGCGCGGCTCGCAGCAGGTCGCGGACTTCGGCGGGCTGCAGAAGGTCGTGCCGGTCATGGCGGGGATGTTCCTCGTCGTGGGCCTGTCCGCGCTGTCGCTGCCGGGGCTGTCGACGTTCGTCAGCGAGATCCTCGTGCTGGTCGGCAGCTTCGCACGGCACCCCGTCGCCGCGGTCGTCGCGACCGTCGGCGTCGTGCTCGCCGCGATCTACGTGCTGTGGACCTACCAGCGCCTGTTCACGGGGCCCGTGCGGCCCGAGCTCGCCGGGATGCGCGAGGCGTCCGCGCGCGAGCGGTGGGCCGTCGGCCCGCTCATCGCCGCGATGCTCGCGCTCGGGTTCGTGCCCGGTCCGGCGCTCGACCTCGTCCGGCCGCCCGCGGAGCAGACGCTCACGCAGGTGGGGGTCGAGGACCCCGGGCCGACCCAGCTCGTCGTCATGCCCGCGTCCGAGGAAGGGGGCGACCGGTGAACGGCTTCATCGCACCGGACATCGCCTGGGGCCCGCTGGTCCCGGTGCTCGTGGTGCTGCTGGCCGCCGTGGTCGGCGTGCTCGTCGAGGCCTTCGTGCCCGAGCGCCTGCGCCGCACGGTGCAGCTCGCCCTGAGCCTGACCGCGCTCGCCGGGGCGCTCGTCGCCGTCGCCGCGCTCTGGGGCGACGTGCGGCGCACCGGCGGCACCGACGTCCTCGCCGGCTCGCTCGTCGTCGACGGGCCCGCGCTCGTGCTGCAGGGCACGGTCGTGCTGCTGGCGCTGCTGTCGGTGCTGCTGTTCGCCGACCGGGTCACCGGCGACGACGACGCGTTCGCCCCGACGGCCGCCGCCGTGCCGGGCTCCGACTACGAGGAGCTCGCGCGCCGGCGCGGCCTGCGGCAGACCGAGGTCTTCCCGCTCCTGCTGTTCGCCACCGGCGGGATGATGATCTTCCCCGCCACGGCGGACCTGCTGACGCTCTTCATCGCGCTCGAGGTCCTGTCGCTGCCGCTGTACCTGCTCTCGGGGCTCGCGCGCCGCCGTCGTCTGCTGTCGCAGGAGGCGTCGATGAAGTACTTCCTGCTGGGCGCGTTCACCTCGGCGATCATGCTGTTCGGCATCGCGCTGCTGTACGGCTACAGCGGCTCCATCCGCTTCTCGGAGATCGCGGCCGCGACCGCGAGCCCCGCCGGCACGGACGACCTGCTGCTCGTCGGGGCCGTGCTGCTGCTGGTCGGCCTGCTGTTCAAGGTCGGCGCCGTGCCGTTCCACCAGTGGACGCCCGACGTGTACCAGGGTGCGCCGACGCCCGTCACGGGGTTCATGGCCGCGTGCACGAAGGTCGCGGCGTTCGGCGCCCTGCTGCGCGTCGTCTACGGGATGCTCCCGGGCATGCGCTGGGACCTCGAGGTCGTCCTGTGGGTCGTCGCGGTCCTCACGATGGTCGTCGGCACCGTGGCGGCGCTCGTGCAGACCGACGTCAAGCGCCTGCTCGCGTACTCCTCGATCGCGCACGCCGGGTTCGTGCTCACCGGCGTCGTCGCGCTCGACGAGTCCGGTATCACGGCGGTGCTCTTCTACCTGCTCGCCTACGGCGCGACCACGCTCGGTGCGTTCGGCCTCGTCGCGCTCGTGCGCGAGCGCCGCGTCGCGGACGGGGCCGACGAGCCCGCGGTGCTCGGCGAGGCGACGCGGCTGTCGCAGTGGGCGGGCCTCGGTCGCTCGCACCCCGCGCTGGCGGTGACGTTCACGATCTTCCTGCTGTCGTTCGCCGGGATCCCGCTCACGGCGGGCTTCACCGGCAAGTTCGCGGTGTTCTCCGCCGCCGTCGCGGGCGGGGCGTGGCCCCTCGCGCTGGTCGGCGTGCTCGCCTCCGTCGCGGCGGCGTTCTTCTACGTCCGCGTCATCGTGCTGCTGTTCTTCACCGACCCCGCGGGCGCGGCGGAGCGGGCCGGCGGCACCGACGGTGCCGAGGGCGACGTGCCCGACGGCCCCGTCCCGGTCGGCGCGGGCGGTGCGACGGCGGCGGCCGACGGTCCCGCGGGGGCGCAGGCCGCGGGTGCGGTCGCCGGGCCCGGCACGGCCACCGGGACGGCGACGGCGGCCTCGCCGGCGTCCACCGCCGCAGCGGACCGCACGACGACGACGGTCGTCCCGGGGGAGGGCCTGACGCTCGTGGCCGTGGCGGTGTGCGCGGTGCTGACGGTCGTGCTCGGCGTGGCGCCGCAGCCGGTGCTGGACGCGATCGCGTCCGTGGCGGTCCTGCTGCCGTGAGCCCCGCGGGGCCGGCGCCGGACGAACCGGGCGGAACCGGGCGTCCTCGACGTCCCGTTCCGTGCCGCGACGTACGGACGGATAGGTTCGTCCTGTGACGACAGCCCTCGCCCTCCCGCTGCACGACGCCGAGCTGGCGGAGCGCCTCACCGGGCGCATGGCCCTGGTCGAGGAGCTGCTGCGCGACTCCGTCACGTCGACCGACCCGATCGCCGACCTCGCGTCCCGGCACCTGGTCAACGCGGGGGGCAAGCGGCTGCGGCCGCTGCTCACGCTGCTGACGGCCGAGCTCGGTCACGCGGACCGGCGCGAGGTCGTCGACGCCGCCGCGGTCGTCGAGCTCACGCACCTGGCGACGCTCTACCACGACGACGTCATGGACTCGGCGCCGGTGCGCCGCGGTGCCCCGTCGGCGCACGAGGTCTGGGGCAACTCGGTGGCCATCCTCACCGGGGACCTGCTCTTCGCCCGCGCCTCGTCGCTCGTGTCGGGGCTGGGGCCGGAGGCCGTGCGCATCCAGGCCGCGACGTTCGAGCGGCTCTGCCTCGGGCAGCTGCACGAGACGGTCGGGCCGCGCCCGGACGAGGACCCGGTCGAGCACTACCTGCAGGTGCTCTCCGACAAGACCGCGTCGCTCATCGCGACGTCGGCCCGGTTCGGGGCGATGTTCGCGGGCTGCTCGGCGGAGGTGGTCCGCACCGTCACGCGCTTCGGCGAGACGATCGGCGTCGCGTTCCAGCTCGCCGACGACGTCATCGACCTGACCTCGGACGGCACGGTGACGGGCAAGACGCCCGGCACGGACCTGCGCGAGGGCGTCCCGACCATGCCGGCGCTGCTGCTGCGCGCCCGGGCCGCGGCGCCCGACGCGACGGACGCCGACCGCGGTGCGCTGGCGCTGCTGGACGCCGACCTGTCGGACGACGACGCGCTGGCCGCGGCGGTCGCCGCACTGCGGGCGCACGACGTGGTGACCCGGACCCGCGCCCGCGCCGTCGAGCTCGCGCACCAGGCGGTCGCCGAGCTCGAGCCGCTGCCCGCCGGTCCCGTCAAGGAGGCGCTCGTGGCGTTCGCCGAGGCCCTCGTCGACCGCGCCTCGTGAACCGGAAGGCGTGATGGGAGCGGGCGTCGAGCTGCGGTCCGCGGTCGCCACCGACCGTGCCGCGCGGGACACGAACGAGGACAGCGCCTGGGCGTCCGACGGCCTGTACGTCGTCGCGGACGGCATGGGCGGCCACGAGGCGGGCGAGGTCGCCTCGCGGGTGGCGATCGAGGCGGTGAGCGTCCTCGCGGGCGCCGAGCCGACCGTCGAGGACGCCGCCGACGTGCTGCGCGAGGCGCACCGGCGGGTCCGCGAGCTGCGTTCCGGCGGGGACCGGCGTCCGGGCACGACCCTCACCGGGGTCGCGGTGACGAGCCGTGACGGCGAGCCGTGCTGGCTGGTGCTCAACGTCGGCGACTCGCGCACCTACCGCATGGTGGGCGGCGTCCTCGAGCAGCTCACGCACGACCACTCGGAGGTCGCGGAGCTGGTCGCCGAGGGTCTGCTCGCGGTCGAGGACGCCCAGCACCACCCCCGCCGGCACGTGGTGACCCGCGTGCTGGGCGGCGGCTCGTCGACCGTCGAGCCCGACCTGTGGCTGTTCCCCGTGAGTCCCGGCGACCGCATGGTCGTGTGCTCCGACGGCCTGACGGACGTGCTGCCCGACCTGCGGGTCCAGGCGGTCCTGCGGGCCGAGCCCGACGCGCGGGACGCCGCGGAGCGCCTCGTGCGCGAGGCGCTCGCCGCGGGCGCCCAGGACAACGTGACGGTCGTCGTCGTGGACGCGCTCACGGTGACCCGCACCGAGGACGCGGGAGGCCCGGCGCGATGACCGGGCGTGCCGCCGCGGGGGCGTCGTCGTGAGCACGCGTGCCGCCGCCCCCCGCTGCGCGTCGTGCGGCATGCCGCTGGCGCCGGAGGCGGTCTCGTGCGCCGTCTGCGGTGCGCGGGTGCCCCTCATCGCGCGTCCCGACGCCGTCCGCGACCGTCGCGACCGCACCGCGCGCAGCGTCGCGGCGGACCCCGCCGCGGTCGCCGTCCCCGCCGACGGGCCGGCACCGGTGCCGTTCGGCCCGGCGGTGCGGCGGCGCACGGTCGACGCACCGCCCCCGCCACCTCCGCCGTCGCTCGCGCGGCGCGTGCTGGCGCAGGTCACGGACCTGGGGGTGCTGCTCGTCGGCGTGGGTGCGGCAGCGGGCGCCGCAGCGGTCGTGGGCGCGCCGCCCCTCACGGCCGCGGCGGTCACCGCGGTCCTCGTTCTGGTCGGTCAGGTGGTGGCCGAGGGCTTCCTCGGCGCGACCGCGGGTGCCGCGGCGCTCGGCCTGCGGACCGTGGCCGACGGCAGCGGCGGACTCCCCGGGCCCGGACGGGCGCTCGTGCGGCAGCTGGTCCTCGCGGCCGGGTCCGTGCTGCCCGTCGTCGGCACCGTGCTGGTCGCGGCCTCCGCCGCGCAGGACGCCGGTCCGGACCGGCGCGGGTGGCACGACCGCGCGTCCGGGACGCGCGTCGTCGACGCGGCGACGCCGGCGCACGCCCGCACGCGGCGGCGCCCGGCCGAGCGTCCGCCGGCGCCCGGGCCGCACCCGACCGCCCCGACCACGCCCGGCGCGCCCGGGGTGGGGGGCGCGGTGCCGTCCCCGCGGCAGCCGGGCGGCGGTGCGGTGCCGCCCTCGGCCCCGACCACCGTCGCGCTGGGGGCGCCCGACGTCACCGCGTCGGCCGCCGGCGTCGGTGCGGCTCCCGGTGCCGGCGACGCCGGGGCGTGGCACGGCAGCGCGAGCGCCGACGGCGTCGAGGTCCGGGAGCGCGACGTCACCCCGGCGCCGTTCCCGCCCGCGCCGCCGCCCGCCTCGCCGGAGCCGATCGCGGCCCCCTCCGGACCGCGGCCGTTCCCCGCCTCCTCCGCACCGCCCGTCGTGCCCGCGCCCGTCGCACCGCCGCCCACGCCCGTCGCACCGCCGCCCGCGCCCGTCCCGCCCGGCGGGCTCGGGGCCGCGCCCCCCTTCGGGGACACCGGTGACCGCACCGACCCGGGCCCAGACCCGGGCACGGACCCGGGCACAGACCCGCGCGCCGTCTCGGGCACCGGCCCGACCCCGGGCCCGGCCGCGGCGACGGCGCTGCACGACGAGCTCGTGGAGCTCGAGCACACGCGCGTGCGCGACCTCGCCCAGCTGCGGCGGCGCTCGACCACCCTCGCGCTGCAGCTGGACACCGGTCCGCGCGTGCGGGTGGTCGGTCGGGGACTCGTGGGACGTGGGCCGCGCGCGGAGGACGGTGCGGACATCCTGCACGTCGTGACCGTGGACGACCCGTCGCGCTCGGTCTCGCGCGTGCACCTCGAGTTCGGCCCGCAGCCCGCGGACGGGCCGGACGACGCGGCGGCCGTGTGGGTGCTCGACCGCGGCTCCACCAACGGCAGCGTCGTCGTGGCGCCCGGCGGTGAGGCGCGCGTGCTGCCGCCCGGCACCCGCGCGGTCGTGCGGGCCGGCTGGTCCGTGCGCATCGGCGAGCGCGTCGTGCAGGTCGAGGACGCCTGACCGCCCCGGGCCGGCAGCGGCGGTGCGCCCGTGAGGGCGGGAGCCGCCGTGCGGCCCGACGGCGACCGGTGCCCGGACCGCGCCCCCGCTGTCGCGCGGGGTGCGCCTCAGCGGGCCGGGGCGGTGCCCTGCTCGTCCTCGGCGACCGCCGGCGCCTGCCGTGCCGCCGCCCGCGACGCCAGACGGGCGACGCGGGCCGCGCGCAGGCCGTCCGCGGTGAGCACGACGAGCGCGAGCCAGACGAGGCCGAACCCCCACCAGCGCGCCGGCGGCATCTCCTCGCCGGCCACCAGCACGCCGATCGCGAGCTGGAGCACCGGAGCCAGGTACTGCAGCATGCCGACGACCGACAGCGGCAGCCGGCGCGCCGCGGAGTTGAACAGCAGCAGCGGCACGGCCGTCAGCACACCGGAGCCCGCGAGCCCGAGCGCGTGCCACGCGCCGTGCGCGCCCCAGGCGCCGGCACCGGCGGCGTGCAGCCACCCGAGGTAGCCGACGGCGACGGGGACGAGCACGGCCGTCTCCGCGGCCAGCCCCGGCAGGGCGGGGACGCGCGCGCCCACGCTGCTCTTGATGAGCCCGTAGACGCCGAAGCTGCCGGCGAGCGTGAGCGCGATCCAGGGGAGCCGGCCGAGACCGGCGGTGATGACGACGACGGCGGCGAGCCCGAGGCCGAGCGCGACCCACTGGACGCGCCGCAGCCGCTCACCGAGCACGAGCACCGCGAGGCCGACCGTCACGAGCGGGTTGATGAAGTAGCCGAGCGCGGCGTCGACGACGTGCCCGGTGGTGACGCCGTGCACGAACACCAGCCAGTTCACCGCGAGGAGCACCGCGGCGAGCGTGAGCCGCGCGAGCATGCGCCCGTCGCGCAGCAGGGCGGTGAAGGTGCCCCACGTGCGGGTCAGCAGCAGGAGCACGACGCAGAACAGCAGCGACCACACGACGCGGTGGGCGATGATCTCGACCGGCCCCGCGGGCGCGAGCAGCGGGAAGTAGAGCGGCAGGCCGCCCCACAGGACGTACGCGCCGACCCCGGCGGCGAGGCCGGCCTTGCGGTCGGGTGCGGAGGCGTCGGGCACAGGCCACTGTAGGCGCGGTTCCCGGCGGCACCGGCACCGGGAGGTTCGGCACGACCCTGACCTGCGGCTTCACAGGTTGTCCGCATGGTGGGCTGTCCGTATCGTGGAGTGGACGTGAGGGTGTCCTCACCTCAGCGCCTAGACTGAGGGGCGAGCAGCGCCCTCGCACCGACCGTCGCGCACGCCGACGCGCAGGCCCTCCGGGCCGGCGCCGCCCGGCCGCGGCCGGGCGGCGAGGGCTCCCCGACGGAAGGCAGCCCGACCCGTGAGCACCCCGACCCTGCGTGTCGCGATCGTCGGCGCGGGACCGGCCGGCATCTACGCGGCCGACATCCTCTCGAAGACCGACCTCGACGTGAGCATCGACCTGTTCGAGCGCCTGCCCGCGCCGTTCGGCCTGGTCCGCTACGGCGTCGCCCCCGACCACCCGCGGATCAAGCAGATCATCGTCGCGCTGCACAAGGTGCTGGAGCGCGGGGACATCCGCCTGGTCGCGAACGTCGACTACGGCACGGACCTCAAGCTCGACGACCTGCGCCAGTTCTACGACGCCGTCATCTTCTCGACCGGCTCGATCCGCGACGCGGCGCTGCCGATCCCCGGCATCGACCTCGACGGGTCGTACGGCGCGGCGGACTTCGTCTCCTGGTACGACGGCCACCCGGACGTCCCGCGCACCTGGCCGTTGCAGGCGGAGCAGGTCGCCGTGCTCGGCGCCGGCAACGTCGCGCTGGACGTCGCGCGCATCCTCGCGAAGCACGCCGACGACCTGCTGCCGACCGAGGTGCCGGCGAACGTCTACGAGATCCTCAAGGCGAACCCCGTCACCGACGTCCACGTCTTCGCCCGCCGCGGTCCGGCGCAGGCCAAGTTCTCCCCGCTCGAGCTGCGCGAGCTCGGCCACGTGCCGGACGTCGACGTGATCGTCTACGACGAGGACTTCGACTTCGACGAGGGCTCGGAGGCGGCGATCCGCTCGAGCAACCAGACCAAGCAGGTCGTCAAGACGCTGACCGACTGGACCCTGAGGGACCCGTCCGAGAACACCGCCTCGCGTCGCATCCACCTGCACTTCCTGCACAAGCCGGTCGAGGTGCTGGGCGAGGACGGCAAGGTCGTCGGCCTGCGCACGGAGCGCACGGCGCTCACCGGCGACGGGAACGTCACCGGGACGGGCCAGACGTTCGACTGGCCCGTCCAGGCGGTCTACCGGGCCGTCGGCTACTTCGGCTCGCCCCTGGTCGACATCCCGTTCGACGACGTCGCGGGCGTCATCCCCAACCGCGAGGGCCGCGTGGTCGACGTCGACGGGGAGCACCTGCCCGGCATCTACGCCACCGGCTGGATCAAGCGCGGCCCCGTGGGCCTGATCGGCCACACCAAGTCCGACGCGTCGGAGACGATCCGCCACCTCGGCGAGGACGTCGCGGCGGCCGGCGAGGCCTTCTACACGGCGACCGAGCGCGACCCGGAGGCCGTGCTGGAGTTCCTGCGCGCCCGCGGTGCCGAGCCGATCGACTGGTCCGGCTGGGAGCTGCTGGACGCGTACGAGAAGTCCCTCGGCGAGCCCCACGGGCGCGAGCGCGTCAAGCTCGTGCCCCGCGAGGAGATGGTCGCGATCTCCCTCGGCAGGTCGCGGCCGACGGCCTGACGCAGCCTCGTCGGGACGGGCCCCGCACGCCACCGCGTGCGGGGCCCGTCCGCGTCGGGGCGTCCGCCCGGACGGGTGGTCCCGCCCGCTCCGGGACCGTCGGACGCGCACGGCCGGCGTCGCGGTGTGCACGCTGGGGCCGGGACGCCCGGCGCGTGGGGAACGCGGGCACGTCGCGGGACGTTCAGCGGGCGAGACACGCGGCCGCCCCGGACGGGGCGGGGGAGGACGGACATGGGTCACCGGCACTACAACGGGCTGAAGACGGCGGCGCTGTTCGGCGCCATGTGGGCGGTGCTGCTCGGCATCGGGTACCTGCTCGGCGGCGGACGGCCCGGGTTCCTCCTGCTCTTCGCCGGCATCGGCCTCGCCACCACCGCCTACAGCTACTGGAACTCCGACAAGATCGCGATCCGCGCCATGCGTGCGCGTCCCGTGAGCGAGATCGAGCAGCCGGCGATGTACCGGATCGTCCGCGAGCTCTCCACGGCGGCGCGTCAGCCCATGCCGCGGCTGTACGTGTCGCCGACCATGGCGCCGAACGCCTTCGCGACGGGTCGCAACCCGCAGAACGCCGCGGTGTGCTGCACGGAGGGCATCCTGCAGGTGCTCGACGAGCGCGAGCTGCGCGGTGTGCTCGGCCACGAGCTCATGCACGTGTACAACCGCGACATCCTCACGTCGTCCGTCGCGGCGGCCATCGCGGGCGTCATCACGTCGCTGGCCCAGTTCGCGCTGTTCTTCGGCGGCGGCGACCGCCGTGGGGGTGGCAACCCGCTCGCGGGCCTGCTGCTCGCGCTCCTGGCGCCCCTGGCCGCGACCCTGATCCAGCTCGCCATCAGCCGCACCCGCGAGTACGACGCGGACGAGGACGGCTCCGCCCTCACGGGGGACCCGCTCGCGCTCGCGTCCGCGCTGCGCAAGCTCGAGCGGGGCACGCAGGCCCGTCCGCTGCCCCAGGAGCGCGAGCTCGTCGACGTGTCGCACCTGATGATCGCCAACCCGTTCCGCGGCGGCGGCCTGGGGCGCATGTTCGCCACGCACCCCCCGATGGCGGACCGCATCGCCCGGCTCGAGGCCCTGGCGGGCGGTCGGGGCGGCCTGACGCGGTCCTGACGCCGGTACGCGTCACGGCGCCGGCGCCCACCGGAACGCCACCCGCACGAGCCCGTGGTCGCCGGACCCGTCGGCGCGGTGGTCCGCCGCGTCGAGGTGGTCGTTCGCGACCGACAGGCCGTCGAACAGCCACCGCCGCCGGCGGCTGTTGTCATACAGCTGCTCGCTGACCAGCACGTGGTCGAGGGACTCGCGCAGGTCCTCGTGCACGTGCGTGTAGTAGACGTCCCGGGTGTCCCGGTACTCCTGCAGGGTCTGCGCCGTGTACAGGCCGGTGTCGGTGCCGCCGACGGAGTCGCCGACGAGGTAGCGCGGCTGCCCGGTGAGGATGTCGAGCGTGTTGCTGTGCTGGCCGTCGTTGACGTCGCCCAGGACGAGCACCGGCGTCGACGTGCCTCGCAGGACGTCCGTCAGCAGCACGCGCAGCGCGGTCGCCTCCGCCGTGCGGCGGATCGTCGACAGCGCCGCGCCGAGCGCGGTGGCGTGCGGGCGGTACGTCTGCGGGTCGGCGGTGAACCAGTCCTCGCGGTCGACCCGTGTCGGCAGCTTCGACTTCAGGTGGGTGACGAACACCTGGGTCGCGGGGCCGTCGTCGCGCAGCGCCGCGGCGAAGCGCAGGACGGGGCGGGAGAACCGGTCGATCCGCACGTCGACCTCGGGTGCCTGGGGGTCGTGCTCGCCGGCGGCCCGGAGCCGGACGGCCGGGGGGAACGCCTCCACCCACTCCGGCTCGCCGCGCAGCAGCCCGGTGCGCACGAGCGCGGCGCACGTGATCCGGTGGCCGTCCGCCGGTGTCGCGAGCACGTCGTAGTCGTCGTCGAGGTCCGCCTCGGCCAGCACGTCGGCGAGGGCGTCGCGGTGCCAGAGCTCCTGCAGGCCGACGACGTCGGCGTCCAGCCGGCGCAGCCGCTCCGCGAGCCAGCGCACCTTGCGGCGGTACTCCGCGGGTGCCCACGGCGCCTGCCCGCGGTGCATCGCGCGCCCCGGCAGCTGGAGGTTGTACAGGTTGACGGTCGCGACGCTGAAGCGCTGGTGGTCCATGGGTCCCCCCCGGGCGGCCCGCGCCCGTCGCGGGCCTCACCGGGTAGGGGCGCGCCGAGGCGGCCGCGATACGCGCGACCGCGCGGTGCCGTGGGCCACGCGGCCCACGGCACCGGCACGTCAGCGGTAGTTCACGAACTGCAGCGCCGCGTCGACGTCGGCGCCCTTCATGAGGGCGATGACGGCCTGCAGGTCGTCGCGGCTCTTCGCGGACACGCGCAGCTCGTCGCCCTGGATCTGCGTCTTGACGCCCTTGGGGCCCTCGTCGCGGACGAGCTTCGCGAGCTTCTTGGCGACCTCGCTGCTCAGGCCCTCCTTGATGCTCGCCGCCAGGCGGTACTCCTTGCCCGACGGCTTCGGCTCCCCGTCCCCGGTGTCGAGGGACTTCAGCGAGATGTTGCGCTTGATGAGCTTGGACTGGAAGACGTCGAGGACGGCGAGGACGCGCTCGGCCGAGTTGGCGACCATGAGGATGCTCTCGCCGCTCCACGAGATCGAGGCGCCCACGCCCTTGAAGTCGTACCGCTGCGCGATCTCCTTCGCGGCCTGGTTCAGGGCGTTGTCGACCTCCTGCCGGTCGACCTTGCTGACGACGTCGAACGACGACTCGCTCGCCATGCTGCTCCCTCCCGGCGCGCACCTGGCGGCGGCGCCTCGTACGGACGTGCCCGGGCCGCCGCGACCACCTCCACGGCCGGGGGCGGCGGACGGTGGCGCGAGCGGTCTCGCGGACTTGCTATCCTTCCATCCGCACGCCGCTCACGCGGACGGCGGGCAGGCTCCGGCCTGGCCGTGATCCGGTGGTGCGGTGTCCCCTTGGCGGGTTACCCGAGTGGCCAAAGGGGGCTGACTGTAAATCAGCTGGCATCGCCTACGGGGGTTCGAATCCCTCACCCGCCACGTGACGAAGGGTCTCCTCGCAGCCGCGCGAGGAGGCCCTTCGGCGTTGTCGGGCGCGGACGGTGGCGGCCCACGCCCGGACGGTCAGTCGCAGGTGTAGGCGCCGCTGGTGATCATGACGGTCGCCCCCTCGTACCGGGTGTCGAAGACGCCGGCGTCCTCCTCGGACGCGAACGCCAGTCCGACCGCCGTCGGGTCCGCGTAGCCGGTGAGTCCGGCGATCTTCTCGCCCGCGCCCTCCTGGCACTGCGGGTCCCACGCCTGCGCGTCGTAGCCGAGCTCGCCGAGCCGGGAGACCTCCTCCTCGAGGGCGCCCTCGCTGCCGGTCTCCGCGACGGCGGTCCAGACCACCCACAGGTCGCCGTCCGCCTCCGCGGGTGCGACGGCCTCGGGCCAGTCGGCGGTCGAGGGGTCGACGCCCTCGTCGCCGCCGGAGCAGGCGGCGAGCCCCAGCGCGAGAGCGAGGGCCAGGGGCGTGCCGACGAGGGCCGGGCGGCGCGAGGAGGGGCGCGGGACGCGGGCTGACACGCGGGCTGACACGCGGGCCGACACGGCGCGGCGCGGCGGGAGGAGGGGGCGCATGCGGCGGATCGTGGCACGCGGCCGACGCGCCGAGGTACGAGCCGAAAGGTTTAGGGCGCGTGGCCCCGGGGCGTCGCCCGACGTCCTCTCCCCGGCGCGGGCGTGCACGCGGTCGCGGTCGGCGCGGCCCCGGCGAGGGCGACGGCGGGTTGTGACGGGGCCGATTTCACCGCCGGGCCCGTGCCCGTGTACTCTGGTCCGCGCTGCCCCGATAGCTCAGTCGGCAGAGCGTCTCCATGGTAAGGAGAAGGTCAAGGGTTCGATTCCCTTTCGGGGCTCTGTGGTGTGTCACGGGTCGGTCGCCCTCGGGCGGCCGACCCGGACCGCCGCTGTGGCGGGATAGCTCAGGTGGTTAGAGCACACGGCTCATAATCGTGGTGTCGCGGGTTCGAATCCCGCTCCCGCTACCACGTCCGGCGAACATCCGTAGCAGCAGCGCGTGTCGGCCGGCGGCGCGCCAGGAGAAGAACGCAGCCCCCGCGGGGCGCGAGAGGTGACACAGACATGGCCAGCAAGAGCGCGGACGTCCGCCCGAAGATCACGCTCGCCTGCACGGAGTGCAAGGAGCGGAACTACATCACGAAGAAGAACCGTCGGAACAACCCCGACCGGCTCGAGATGAAGAAGTTCTGCCCGCGTGACAACAAGCACACGGTGCACCGCGAGACCCGCTGACGCGGTCGCGCACCGAGCCGACGCCTGACGTGGCCGTCGACACCACCTTCGCCGGGCGGGTCTACCCGCCCGGCGACGTGTATGTGGTCTCCCGCGAGAAGATCCGCGAGTTCGCCGAGGCCACCGGGGCGACGCACCCCGCGCACACCGACGTCGCGTCCGCCCGCGCACTGGGGCACCCGGACGTCGTGGCGCCGCCGACCTTCGCGGTCGTGATCGCCCAGCGCACCGAGGCGCAGTACGTGGACGACCCCGCGTCGGGCATCGACTTCAGCCGCGTCGTGCACGCGGACGAGCGGTTCACGCACCACCGGCCGCTGCACGCGGGCGACCGCGTCGTGACGACGCTGCACGTCGACGCCGTCACGCTGCGCGGCGGCCTCGCCATGGTGACCACGCGCTGCGAGATCGCCGACGAGTCCGGGGCCGCCGTCGCGACGGTCGTCTCGACGCTCGCCGTGCGCCCCGAGGAGGACGCGTGAGCCCGCGCCCCGTGCTCGCCGACCTCGCCGTCGGCCAGGAGCTGGCGCGCCGCACGGTCCCCGTCGACCGGGACCGCCTGGTCCGGTACGCCGGTGCGAGCGGCGACTTCAACCCGATCCACTGGAACGAGCGCGTCGCGACCTCGGTCGGCCTGCCCGGGGTCATCGCGCACGGCATGTGGACGATGGGCGCGGCCGTGGCGGTCGTCGTCGACTGGGCGGGCGACCCCGCCGCCGTCGTCGACTACCAGACGCGGTTCACGCGTCCCGTCCCGGTGCCCGACCCGGGGGAGGCCCGGGTCGAGGTCGTGGCCGCCGTGGGGGCGCTCGACGCCGAGGCGGGTACGGTCCGCGTCGACCTCACCGTGACGGTCGAGGGCGCGCGCGTGCTCGGCAAGGCGCAGGCCGTCGTGCGCCTGGCCTGACGGCCGCGTCGTCAGGCAGGCGGCGGACCGGTCGTCGTCCCGACGCGCAGCGACACCGGCAGGACGCGGTCCTCGGGCTCGCGGCCGGCGAGCAGGTCCGCGACGGCGTCACCGATCGCGGCGCCCTTGTCCGCGAGGGGCTGGCTGACGCTCGTCAGCACGTCGGGGGCCAGCCAGGGCAGGTCGAGACCGTCGAACCCCGCGACCGACACGTCCTGCGGGACGCGCAGCCCGAGCTCGCGCGCGGCGAGGACGACGCCGGACGCCAGCAGGTCCGACTGGCAGATCACCGCGGTGGGCCGGTCGGGGCGGGACAGCAGCGCCCGCCCGGCGGCCGCCCCGTGCTCGACGAGCGAGGCCGGGGTCTCCCAGATGACCTCGGGACGGACCCCGGTGTCGGTCACGCCGCGCAGGCGCCGGCGGGTGATCTCCCAGGGGATGCACGCCAGGCGCGCCTCGTCGGCCGCGCCCTCGACGCGGTCGCGGTCGAACGGCAGCGTCACGGTCGCGATGCGGGTGTGCCCGAGGTCGACCACGTGGCGCGTGAGCTCGGCCATGCCCCCGCGGTCGTCGATGCCGACCGCCGCCACGTCGGGCTGCGGCGTGCCCTCGACCAGCACGATCGGGATGCCCCGGTTGCGCAGCGTCTCGAGGACGGGGTCGTCGGTCGTGCCGCCCCACATCTGGACGGCGACGTCCATGGCCGCGCTGCCCAGCAGCGGGTCGACGGCGGGCTGCGCGGCGTCGTGCGGGCCCGGCACGAGCAGGACACCGAGCCCGAGCGGACCGAGGCGCGTGACGAGGCCGTCGAGCACCTGGATCGTCACGGGGTCGCGGAACGCGCGGCGCAGCGCGTCGCCCATGACGACGCCGACGATGCCGGACCGCCCGCTGCGCAGCTGGCGCCCGAGCGGGTTCGGGCCGGCGTAGCCGAGGGTCCGGGCCGCCTCGAGCACGCGCGCGCGTGTGCGCTCGGCGATGGGGCCGGACCCGGAGAAGGCGAGCGAGGCGGTCGACACCGAGACCCCCGCGGCGGCGGCGACGTCGGCGAGGGTCGTGCGCTGGGCGGGCAGTGTCGGCACCTTTCGTGAGCCGGCGTGTACCGCCGGTCGCGGGGGTCGTCGTCCCCGTCCGGCGGTGTTTGACGACGCGAGCAGCGTACCCGCAGAATGACCGCCATCCCCCGGAACCGAGCGGCGTCCTCGTCCGCCTCGTTCGAATCGATTCGACCCGAGATCGGGAGCCCGCGTGCGACTCGTCGTCCCGCCCCTCGCGCGCCGCGCCACCGCGTGCGCGCCCGCCGCCCGCACGCCTCGCCCGTCCCCGCGAGGGGGAGCGCTGTGACGGCGTCGCGCGAGGCGGCACGCACCGTCCGCGACACCGCCCCGCGCGAGGTCCGCCTCGCGTCCGCCGCGGTGTTCACCGTCTTCCTCCTGGCCGGGTGGAACTTCGCCAGCTGGGCGTCCCGGCTGCCCGCCGTGCGCGACGCGCTCGACCTCACGCCCGACCGGATGGGTCTGCTGCTGCTCGTCGGCTCGTTCGGGTCGCTGCTCGCGCTGCCCCTGTCGGGGGTCGTCGTCGAGCGGCTCGGTGCACGCCGGACCGTGCTCGGCTTCGGCGTGCTCAACGCGCTGGGGTACGGCGTCGCGTGCGTCGGCGTCGCCACGGGCGAGGTCGTGGTCGTGGGCGTCGGCCTCGTGCTGGCCGGTGTGGGCACGGGCGTCTGGGACGCGTCGATGAACCTCGAGGGGGCCGTCGTCGAGCAGCGGCTCGGCCGCACCGTGATGCCGCGCTACCACGCCGGGTTCTCGTTCGGGACCATGGCCGCGTCCGGCGCCGCCGCGGTCGTCGCCGGGCTGCACGTCCCCGTCGAGGTGCACCTGCCGGTCGCCGTGGCCCTGTCGAGCGTCGTGCTCGCCGTCGCCGTCCGCGCCTTCCTGGTCGACGAGGCCGCCGACGCCCCTGCTGCCGGCACCGCGTCCGCAGGCGGCACCGCCCCGGGCGGTGCCCGCCGTGCCCTCGGCGCCTGGCTGGAGCCCCGCACGCTGCTCGTCGGCCTGGTCGTGCTCGCCGCCGCGCTCACCGAGGGGGCCGCGAACGACTGGGTCAGCCTCGCCGTCGTCGACGGCTTCGACACCGGGCACGCGGTCGGCGCGGTGGGCTTCGGGCTGTTCGTCACCGCGATGACGGCCATGCGCCTGCTCGGCACCCGCCTGCTCGACCGGTACGGCCGCGTGACGGTGCTGCGCCTGTGCGCGGCCCTCGCGTTCGCCGGGCTCCTCGTGTTCGGGCTCGCCGACCAGCTGTGGCTCGCGCTCGTCGGCGTCGTCGCGTGGGGCGCCGGTGCGGCGCTCGGCTTCCCGGTCGGCATGAGCGCGGCCGCGGACGACCCGCTGCGCGCCGCGCAGCGCGTCGCGGTGGTGTCGACGATCGGCTACTCCGCGTTCCTCGCGGGCCCGCCGCTGCTCGGCCTGCTCGCGGACCGCGTGGGCTACCAGCCCGCGCTGCTCGCGATCCTCGTGCCCGTGGCGCTGGGGCTGCTCGTCACCAGCGCCGCGCGGCCGCTGCACCGGCCCGCGGACGCCAACGACGTACCGGCCACCGCGGGCCCGGCGACGGGCCCCACGTCCGTCGCCCCGGGCGACGTGGCCTGACGGCGACGTAGCCTGGCGGGGTGGAGCTCGACACCTGCGCCCTGCCCGGCCCCGCGCCGGAGCCGGCCGACGCCCCCGTCCCGACGCACGCCGGGACGCCCGCCCTGGCGGACCTGACCACGTTCCGCGTGGGCGGTCCCGCCGCGCGCTACGTCGAGACCACGAGCGAGCAGGAGCTCGTCGCCGCCGTGCGCGCCGCCGACGAGGCGGGTGAGCCCCTGCTCGTGCTGGGCGGCGGCTCGAACGTCCTCGTGGCCGACGCGGGGTTCGCGGGCGTCGTCGTGCGCGACGTGCGCGGCGGGGTCGAGGTGCCCGACGCGTCCGCGTGCGCGGGCGTGACGCTCACCGTCCCGGCGGGGACCGTGTGGGACGACGTCGTCGCGTACGCCGTGTCCGAGGAGCTGGTCGGCGTCGAGGCCCTGTCCGGCATCCCGGGGTCCACCGGCGCGACGCCCGTGCAGAACGTCGGCGCCTACGGCCAGGAGGTGTCGCGCACGATCTCGCAGGTGCGCGTGTGGGACCGCGGCCGCGGGCGCGTGCGCACCCTCCCGTGGGTCACGCTGGCGTTCGGCTACCGCACGTCGCTGCTCAAGCGCTCGCTGCGCCCGTCCGCGGACGACCCGCAGGCCCCGTGGGGGCCGACGCCCCGCTACGTCGTGCTCGACGTGACGTTCCAGCTGCGCGCCGGCTCCCTCTCGGCACCGGTCGAGTACCCCGAGCTCGCACGGGCCCTCGACGTCGCGGTGGGGGAGCGCGCCCCGCTGGCGGACGTGCGCGCCGCCGTCCTGGCGCTGCGGGCGCGCAAGGGCATGGTCCTCGACGCACCGGACCACGACACGTGGAGCGCCGGCTCGTTCTTCACCAACCCCGTGCTCACGGCGTCGCAGGCCGAGCTGCTGCCCCCGAGGCGCCGCGCTGGCCGCTGCCGGACGGTGCGGTGAAGACGAGCGCGGCGTGGCTGATCGAGCACGCGGGCTACGGGCGCGGGTACGGCGCGCCCGGTCCCGCGACGCTCTCGACCAAGCACACCCTCGCGCTGACGAACCGCGGCGACGCGCGCGCGAGCGACCTCGTGCGGCTCGCCGGCGAGCTGCGCGACGGCGTGCGCGACCGCTTCGGCGTCGTGCTCGAGCCCGAGCCGGTGCTGGTCGGCGTCGAGCTCGGCGCCCCCGCGGGCGCCGGACGGTAGCGCGCCGCCTCGCGCGGGACAACCGCCTCGCGACGGGGCCGCACCTCCGTCCCCGGGCCGTTCCGGCCCGAGCCCGCGCGCGCCAGGCTGGCCGTGCGCCGACGGCCGGCAGCGGAGCACGGCGGGCGCCGTCCAGGGGGACCCACATGACCAGACGACCGTCACGGCACGCGCTTGCCGTGACCGCTGCCCTCGCCTGCCTCGCGACCGCCGCGAGCACGCTCACCGCCACCGGAGCCGCGGCCGCCACCGCGGACCGCGCCGCCACCGAGGACGCGGCCGCCCAGGGCCTGCTCGGCCAGGGACGCGCGGACGACCTGCTGCGTCGCCTCGAGGCCGCCCGCGTCGACCGTGTCCCGACGCCGGACCCGGGCTGGGCGGACTGCAGCGCGGCCTTCGGCGCCGGCGCGGAGTGCGGCAGCGTCGCGCTGCCGCTCGACTACGACCGCCCGCAGCGCGGCACCGCCGACGTGGCGCTGCTGCGGATCCGGGCCACGGACCCCGCGCAGCGCGTCGGGTCGCTCTTCGTGAACCCCGGCGGCCCGGGTGGCTCCGGCGTCGAGCTGGCCGCCGCCGCCGACCAGCTGTTCTCGCCCGAGCTGCGGGCGCGGTTCGACGTCGTGGGGTTCGACCCGCGCGGCACGAACTACTCCACCCACGTGCAGTGCTTCCGCGACGCGCAGGCGCAGGCCGAGGCGCTCGCGGGCCTGCAGCCGGTGGCGCCGGAGGGGCCGGAGGAGACGGCGGCGCAGATCCGGGCGGCCACCGCGCTGGCGCGCGCCTGCTCGACGACCGGGGCACCGGTGTCGGCGTCGATGTCGACGGCCCAGGTCGCCCGTGACCTCGACGTCCTGCGCCGCGCCGTGGGCGACGAGCGCCTCAGCTACCTCGGCTTCTCGTACGGCAGCTACCTGGGAGCCGTCTACGCGAGCATGTTCCCGGACCGGTTCCGGGCGCTCGCGGTCGACGGCGTCGTCGACCCGGACGCGTTCCGCGGCACGGTCCGGACGGCGCACGTGCCGACGTTCGTGCGCACCGGCTCCCCGCAGGCGAGCGACGCCGCGCGCGACGAGCTCCTCGCCCGGTGCGCGGCGGCCGGGCCGCAGCGGTGCCTGATCGCGGGGCTCGGCGACCCGGCGACGGTGTACCGGTCGGTCGTCGACGCGTCCCGGACGACGCCGGTGCCGGTCACCGACCCGTGGACCGGCGCGGAGCTGTCCGTCGGGTACGACGAGCTGGTCTCGGTCGTGCTGTCGGTGCTCTACGCGCCGAACGCGCCCGCGGTCGTCGACGTGCTCGTCTGGGCGGTGCACCACCTGCAGCAGCCGCCGACGCAGGAGAACGCCGCCGTGCGTGCGCAGGCGCGCGAGGTCCTCGACCTGCTGGTCGCCCAGCTGTTCGGCCCGGCGCCGGACGAGGACGCCGAGCGCGCCAAGGCCGAGACGTTCGGCCGGCCCTGGCCGCCGTACCCGAGCGGCCTCGAGGCAGCGACGGCGGTCCTGTGCACCGACGGCCTGCACCCCCTGCGCGTCCGTGACGTCGTCGGCGCGGCGGAGCGCATCGAGCGGCAGGCCCCCGACTTCGGCGCGAGCTGGGCGTGGCCGTCCGCGCCGTGCGCGCTGACCGCGTGGACCGCGCGCGACGAGGACGCCTGGGTCGGCGGCTTCTCCCCGCGCACGGCCGCGCCCGTGCTCGTCGTCGGCAACACGTGGGACCCCGCGACGCCGTACGGCGGCGCGGTGGCGCTCAGCCGGAAGCTGCCGAACAGCCGGCTGCTCTCGTCCGACTCGTGGGGGCACACGGCCTACGGCACCTCGGCGTGCGCGACGGGCGCGATCGACCGCTACCTGGTGGCCGGCGAGCTCCCCGCGCCGGGTGCTGCGTGCGTCGGTGACGACCAGCCGTTCCCCGAGCCGGCGGGCGACACGGCGCGCTCCTTCTCGTCCCGGCCGGCCGTGCCCGAGGTCACGCCGCGACCCGCGACGCCGCCGCTGCCGACCGTGCCGGAGGTGCTGACGGACTGACCGCGGTCCGCGTCCGCCGGGTCGTCGGCGAGCCACGCGTCCACCCCGGCGAGCAGCCGGGCGCGCGTGGCCGCCGACGCCCGGCTCGCGCGGATCGACGCCCGCGCCAGGTCGGCCAGCGCCGCGTCGTCGAACCCGTGCACGTCACGGGCGATGCGGTACTGGTCGACCAGGCGCGAGCGGAACAGCAGCGGGTCGTCGGCGCCGAGCGCGACCGTGGCGCCGGCGTCGACGAGCGTGCGCAGGGGCACGTCCCGCGGGGTGGGGTAGACGCCCAGGGACACGTTGGACGCCGGGCAGACCTCGAGCGCGACCCCGGAGTCGACGACGCGGGCCAGCACGCGCGGGTCCTCCCCGCTGCGCACGCCGTGCCCCAGGCGGTCGGGGCGCAGGTGGTCCAGCACGTCCTCGACGTGCGCCGGACCCAGCAGCTCGCCCCCGTGCGGGACGCGCACGAGGCCCGCGCGGTGCGCGATGGCGAACGCCGGCGCGAACTCCGCGGTGTCCCCACGGCGCTCGTCGTTGGACAGGCCGAATCCGACCACCTCGCCGGGTCCGTCGCCCGCGTGCCGCGCGGCGAGCCGGGCGAGGGCGCGCGCGTCGAGGGGGTGCCGCGTCCGGGACGCCGCGACCACCACACCCACCTCGACGCCGGTCGCGGCGGCGGCGCGGCGTGCCTCGTCGAGGACGATCTCCAGCGCCGGGGTCAGGCCGCCCACGAACGGGGCGTACGACGTCGGGTCCACCTGGATCTCCAGCCGGCCCGAGCCCTCCGCCGCGTCGTCCGCGACCGCCTCGGCGACGACGCGCCGCATGTCGTCCTCGCCGCGCACGCACGCGCGGGCCGCGTCGTACAGCCGCTGGAAGCGGAACCACCCGCGCTCGTCGGCGGGCACCACGAGGGGGTCGGCGTCCAGCAGCACGTGGGGCAGGCGGATGCCGTGGCGGTCGGCCAGCTCGGCGAGCGTGCGCACGCGCATCGAGCCCGTGAAGTGCAGGTGCAGGTGCGCCTTCGGGAGCCGGGCGAGGTCACGCATCCGCGTCAGTGTGCCAGGGGTGCGCGCGGCCCGCCCGGCGGTCAGGCCGACGCGTCGACCAGCCGGTACCCCACGCCGCGGATCGTGTCGAAGTGCTCCGCGCCGAGCTTGCGCCGCAGGTAGCGCACGTACACGTCGACCACGTTGGAGCCGGGGTCGAAGTCGTACCCCCACACCTCGGACAGCAGCCGCTCGCGCGTGAGCACGTCACCCGGGTTGCGCATGAACGTCTCGGCGAGCGCGAACTCGCGCGCCGACAGGTCCACCTCGGTGTCGTCCACGCGCATGCGCCGGGTGCGCAGGTCCAGCTGCAGGCGGCCGTGCACCAGCACGTTCCCCCGGGCGGACTGGGCGGGCGCGCGCAGCCGCAGCCGCACGCGCGCCAGCAGCTCCTCGAACCGGAACGGCTTGGCCATGTAGTCGTCGGCCCCCGACTCCAGCCCCGTCACGGTGTCGGTGACGGACGAGCGTGCCGTCAGCACGATGACCGGGAGCTCGTACCCCTCGTCGCGCAGCATGCGCAGCACGTCGAAGCCGTCCATGTCGCCCAGGCCCAGGTCCAGCACGAGCAGGTCGACGCCCCCGCGCTCGACCCGCTCGAGCGCGGCCTCGCCGCTGGGCACGGTCGTCGCGTCGAAGCCGTGGGCGCGCAGGCCCTTGGCGACGAAGGCGGCGATCCGCTCCTCGTCCTCGGCGATGAGGATGTGGGTCATCGGTGCGGCTCCACGAGGTCGTAGGACACGTCGGACGCGCCGTCGACGAGGCCGACGGCGGGCAGGTCGAGGACGAAGACGACGCCCGGCCCGGCGCCGGGGGGAGGGTGCTCGAGGACCACGCGCCCGTCGTGCGCGGCGGCGATCGCGGCGACGATCGGCAGGCCGAGCCCCGCGCCGTGCTGCACCCGGTCGGCGCGCCCGCGGTGGAAGCGCTCGAAGATGCGCTCCTCCTCCTCGGGCGGCACGCCGGGCCCCTCGTCGCGCACCCACAGCAGCAGCCGGCCGCCGGCGACCTCGCTGCCCAGGCGCACGGTGGAGCCGGGCGCGGAGAACCGGACGGCGTTCGCGAGCAGCTGGAGCCACGCCTGGGTGATCCGCTGCGCGTCGAGCCGCACCGTGACGTCCGCGCGCGAGACGACGACGAACCGCCGCTCGCCGAGCCCGCGGGCCTTCTCCTGCACGTCGTCCGTCAGCCGGCCCACGTCGACCGGCGCGGGGCGCACGAAGTCGGGGCGGTCGGCCGTCGCGAGGGTCACGAGGTCGTCGACGAGCCGTTGCATCCGGTCGAGCTCGTCGAGCGCGAGGGCCTGCGTGCCGCGCACGTCGGTCTCGTCGGACGGGTCGAGCAGCTCCAGGTGACCGCGCACGATCGTCAGCGGCGTGCGCAGCTCGTGCCCGACGTCGTCGAGCAACTCGCGCTGGGAGCCGAACGCGCGCTCGAGCCGGTCGAGCATGGCGTTGACGGAGCCGGCGAGGTCTGCGAGGTCGTCCGTGCCCCGCACGGCGATGCGCTCGGACAGGTCGGACTCGGTCACGCGGCGCACCGTGTCGCGCAGCTCGCGCACGGGCCGCAGCATGCGTCCCACGACGAACCACGCGACGACCGAGACGACGGCGAGCGCGAACAGCCCCACCAGGGAGTACGTGAGCACGACCCGCCGCACGTCCGCGGTGACGGCGGTGCGGTCGAACGCGACGACGAACAGCCCCACGTCGGCCGGCTCCGCCGCGATCCGCACGGGCACCGCGACCAGGCGGTACTCGGTGACCTCCGTGCGGACGGTCTGCGGCGCCGCGTCGGCGGCCGTCTCGTGGGCGTGCGCGCGCAACCACGCCATGAGCCCGGCGTCGGTGTCGAGCCGCACCGCCCCCGTCTCGTCGGCGGGACGCCAGCGCAGCTCGCCGTTCTCGAGTGCGAGCACGCCCTCGTGCTCGCCGGGCAGGCGCGCCTCGACGGCCTTGCGCAGCAGCCGGTCGAGCGACGTCCACGGGACGCGCACGTCCTCGTCGTCCGGGCTCGGCTCACCGGCCTCGAGCGCCCGCAGCGCGCCGACGGCGCGGGTGAGGGAGTCGTCCATGCGGGCGTCGGCGTCCCGCAGCTGCAGCGCGAGTCCCGTCGCGCCCGCGACCGCCAGCGCCGTCGCCGTCAGGGCGACGACCGCGGCGAGCAGGCGCGCCCGGACGGTGACGCCCGCGCGCGGCGGCCGCGACCCCTGCGGGTCGACGGCCGAGCCGTGGCCGGGACCCGCCGTGCTCGCCATGGCGCCCAGTATGGTCGGGTGTCCGACAGTGGGTGAAGGTCGTCCCGGTTCGTCCCGCCCCTCGTCACCCGTGCGGTCGGGCGGCGGGCGCACTCAGGCCCCGGGGAGGATCCCGCGCTCGATCGCGACCGTGACGGCGCGCGTGCGGTCGTCCACCCCGAGCTTGGCGAACGCGCGCAGCAGGTGCGTCTTGACGGTCGCCTCCGTGATGAACAGCTCGCGCCCGATGGCGGCGTTCGACAGCCCGCGCGCGACGCCCGCCAGGACCTCGCGCTCGCGCGGCGTGAGGCGCTCGCCGGTGTCGCCGCGCACCTGCTGGACGAGCCGGCGTGCGACCGACGGCGACAGCGCGGACTCCCCGCGGGCCGCGGCGCGCACGCCCGCGACGAGCTGCTCACGGGGCGTGTCCTTGAGCAGGTACCCCGTCGCACCTGCCTCCACGGCGCGCAGGATGTCGGTGTCGGTCTCGTAGGTCGTCAGCACGAGCACGCGCACCCCGGGCAGCGTCGCGACGATGCGCGCCGTGGCGTCGGCACCGTCCGTCCGCGGCATGCGCAGGTCCATGAGGACGAGGTCCGGGCGCAGCGACGTCGCCAGGGCGACCGCCTCCTCGCCGTCCCCGGCCTCGCCGACGACCTCGACGTCGGGCTCCAGCGCGAGCAGGCCCGAGAGCCCGGAGCGCACGACGGGGTGGTCGTCGGCGACGAGGACGCGGACGGTGCTCACTGCTGCTCCTGCGGGTGCGGGGGGTGGACGGCGGTGGTCGTCGCCGGGAGGTCCTCCGGCGGGGCGGGCACGCGCAGACGCACGCGGGTGCCCGCCCCCGGCGTGCCGGTCACGTCCAGCGCACCGCCGGCGGCGTCCACGCGGGCGCGCATGCCCCGCAGGCCGTTGCCCTCGGCCGTCCCCGGCGCCAGGCCCGCGCCGTCGTCGACGACCTCGAGCACGACGTCGTCGCCCGTGCGGGCCAGGCGCAGCGTGACGGCGGACGCCCCGGCGTGCTTGCGGACGTTCGCGAGCGCCTCCTGCGCCGCGCGCAGCAGCACGACCTGCTGCTCGCGCCCGATGCCGTCGTCCGTCACGTCCTCGACGTGCACGCGCACCCCGGTCTCCTCCCCGAACCGCTGGGCGAGCCGGCGCACCGCGGCGGCCAGCCCGCCGTCGTCGAGCCCGGGCGGGGCGAACGCCGCGACGAGCGCGCGCGCCTCCGCCAGGTTGTCCCGCGCGACGTCCTCGATGTGGCCGAGCCGGGTGCGGGCCTGGGCCGCCCGGCCGTGGTCCAGCTCCGCCGACGCCGCCTGCGCGAGCATGACGACCGAGGTGAAGCCCTGCGCGAGCGTGTCGTGGATCTCCCCGGCGAGCCGCGCCCGCTCCGCGAGCACGCCGGCCGCGTGGTGCGACGCCGCGAGCTCGTCCTGCGCGGCGCGCAGCTCCTCGAGCAGGTACGCGCGCTCCTCGCTCTGCTCCGCGACCTGCGTGATCCACAGGCCCAGGACGATCGCGAACACGAGCGCGACCGCGGACTGGCCCGCGATCTCCGCCAGGCCCGCGCCGTCGGGCCGCAGCCGGGTGGCCCCCGACACCGTGACGCCGACGGTCAGCGCGACGCTCCACAGCACGCCCGCCACGCGGCGGCGGCTGAAGAACCAGATGTGGGAGTACGCGACGAACAGCAGCACGCTGCCGATGCCGCCCAGCCCGACCTGGACGACGAGCACGACCACGAGGACGGCGAGGTAGGCGTCGGCCCGGCGCGCGTCGCCGCGCAGCGCGGCCCCGCGCCCCAGGACGACGTAGGCGACCACGAGCACGGCGACGTGGACGAGCGCGAGGACCGTGCGGCCGGTCGGCATGGGGTCGACCACGACGGCGACGCTGTACACGCCGACCATGGCGACGAAGAACAGGTCCCACGTGCGCAGGGTGCGCAGCCAGAAGCCGTGCCGGTCGACGCCCTCGTCCTCGGACGCGTCCGCGGCCGGCGGGGGAGCGGAGGCGCTCATGACGCGACCCTCTCACGCCGCGGCCGGCCGCCGCCGGGAGCACCCGGCGGACGACCGGCCACGCGCGTCGCCCCTGCGCTCACCCGTCGTCCCGGCGCCGCCAGCGGAACGTCCGGACCCCGACGAGCAGCCCGGCGACGAGCCAGGCGGCCAGCACCGCCGCCGTCAGCCCGTGCTGCCACGAGCCCGACGGCTCCAGCACCTGGGCCTCGTCCGGCAGGAACACCGAGCGCATGCCCTGCACCAGCCACTTGAGCGGGAACAGGCCCGCGACCTGCTGCATCCACGACGGCAGCTCGTCGAACCGGAAGAACACGCCCGAGATGAACTGCAGCACGAGCACGACCGGCGTCACCACCGCGGTCACGGACCGGCCCGAGCGCGGCACGGACGAGAACGCGACGCCGCACACCGCGCCCGCGGCGCCACCGAGCACCGCCACCCAGGCGAACGTCCACCAGCGCGCCGCGTCGTCGGGCAGCGGGACGTCGAAGACGAGCGCGGCCACGAGCAGCAGCAGGGCCGTCTGCGCACCCGTCGTCACGAGCACCTGCCCGGTCTTGCCGAGGAAGTACCCCGCCGCGGGCAGCGGCGTGGCCCGCAGCCGCTTGAGCGTCCCGTCGTCCCGCTCGACCGCCACGGAGATCGCGAGCGTCTGGAAGCTCGACAGCATCACCCCGGTGGCGACCATGCCGGGCAGGAAGTACTGCGGGAACGTCACCCCGGAGCCGGCGAGGACCTCGTCGTCCCGCCCGAAGACGGTCGCGAAGATCGCCAGCATCAGCACGGGGTAGAGGAAGACGAACACGACCGCGTCGCGCTCGCGGGTGAAGGCGCGCACCTCCCACGCCGTGCGGGCGAGGGCGAGGCGCAGCAGGCCGGGCAGGCGGGGTGCGGGCGTGCCCGCGGGGCGCGGGCTGCCGTGGGCGCGGTCGCGCACGGGGGCGGTGGCGGTCATCGGGACACCTCCAGGACGTCGGCGGGGGCGGGGGCAGCGGCGCCGAGCGTCGGCACCTCGCCGATGAGCTCGAGGTAGACGTCCTCGAGAGAGGGGCGCAGCACCTGCAGCCCCGGCACCTCCCCGAACCGCTCGGCGAGGCGCGCGACGAGCGCGGTCGGGGTGTCGGTGGCCTCCTCGTGGACGACGCCGTCGGCGGTCCAGCGCACGCGCGCCCGGCGGGCGGTGCGTCCGCCCAGGTCCGCGGGCGGCCCCTCCGCGACGACGCGACCGCCGGCGACCACGACCACCCGGTCGGCGAGCCGCTCGGCCTCGTCCAGGTAGTGCGTCGTCAGCAGGATGGTCGTGCCCTCGTCGCGCAGCCGCTCGACCAGCTCCCAGAACTCCAGGCGCGCCTGCGGGTCGAACCCGGTCGTCGGCTCGTCGAGGAACAGCAGCTCGGGGTCGCCGACGACGCCGAGCGCCACGTCCAGGCGCCGCCGCTGCCCGCCGGAGAGCTGCCGCGCGCGCGTGCCGGCCTTCTCGCGCAGGCCGACGGCGTCGATGACCTCCTCGGGGTCGCGCGGCGCGGGGTAGAACGTCGCGACGTGGTGGACGAACTCGCGCACCGTCGCCTCCGCGAGGTCCTCGGTGGACTGCAGGACGACGCCGAGGCGAGCCCGCCAAGCGCGTCCCGCGCTCGCGGGGTCCTCGCCGAGCACGCGCACGTGGCCCGCGTCGGCGCGACGGAACCCCTCGAGCGTCTCGACGGTCGTCGTCTTGCCCGCCCCGTTCGGCCCGAGCAGGGCCACGATCTCCCCGTGCTCGACGCGCAGGTCGAGCCCGTCGACGGCGCGCCTGGCGCCGTAGGTCTTCCGCAGCCCGCGCACCTCGACGGCGGGGCTGCCGGTCGTCGTCGTCATGGCACCAGCGTCGGCGGTGGGCGCCCCGCCGCGGGACGACCACCCGGCGGTGCCGCCCGTCCACCGACCGGTGGACGGGCGCGTCCGCCGTCACGCCGCCCCCGGGGACGACGACGGGGCGCCGACCGCCGCGCGGTCGACGCCCCGTGGTCGCGGGAGCGGTGGCGTCAGCGCGCCTCGGCGAGCAGCGCCTGGATGCGCGAGACGCCCTCGACCAGGTCGTCGTCCCCGAGCGCGTACGACAGCCGCAGGTACCCGCTCGGCCCGAAGGCCTCACCGGGCACGACCGCGACCTCCGCCTCCTCGAGGACGAGCTCCGCCAGCTCGGCCGACGTCGTGGGGGTGCGGCCGCGGATCGTGCGCCCGAGCACGCCCTCGACGGACGGGTAGGCGTAGAACGCGCCCTGGGGCGCGGGGCAGCGCACGCCGTCGATCGCGTTCAGCATCTCGACCATCCGACGGCGGCGCCGGTCGAACGCGGACCGCATCTCGTCCACCGCGGACAGGTCGCCCGTGAGGGCGGCGACGGCCGCGCGCTGGGAGACGTTGGCGACGTTCGACGTCAGGTGCGACTGGAGGTTGGTGGCCGCCTTGACGACGTCCGCGGGGCCGATCATCCAGCCCACGCGCCAGCCGGTCATCGCGTACGTCTTCGCGACGCCGTTGAGCACGATCGTCGTGTCCGCGAGCTCGGGCACGGCGCGCACGACCGGCGTGAAGACGGCGTCGTCGTACGTCAGGTGCTCGTAGATCTCGTCGGTGATCACCCAGATGCCGTGCTCGAGCGCCCAGCGCCCGATCTCCGCGGTCTGCTCGGGGGAGTAGACGGCGCCCGTCGGGTTGGACGGCGAGTTGAACAGCAGCGCCTTGGTCCGCGGGGTGCGGGCCGCCTCGAGCTGCTCGACCGTCACGAGGTAGCCCTGCTCGACGCCGGCGAACACCTCGACCGGCTCGGCGCCGGCGAGCCGGATCGCCTCCGGGTACGTGGTCCAGTAGGGCGCGGGCAGGAGCACCTCGTCGCCCGGGTCGAGCACCGCGGCGAACGCCTGGAAGACCGCCTGCTTGCCGCCGTTGGTGACCAGGACGTCGGCGGGGCGGACGGCGTACCCGGAGTCGCGCTCCGTCTTCGCCGCGATCGCCTCCCGCAGCGCGGGCAGGCCGGCCGCGGGGGAGTAGCGGTGGTTCACCGGGTCCTGCGCGGCGGCGACGGCGGCCTCGACGACGTAGCCGGGCGTGGGGAAGTCCGGCTCTCCGGCGCCGAAGCCGATGACCGGCCGGCCGGCGGCCTTGAGGGCCTTCGCCCGCGCGTCGACCGCCAGCGTGGCGGACTCCGCGATGGCGGCGAGGCGCGCGGACACGCGCGCACGGGCGGACGTCGTCGTCGTGGTGCTCTGCTCGCTCACCCGGCCATCCTGGCAGAGGCACCCGCCGCCGTCCGCCCGATTCCACCGTCCGGTGCGGGGTCCCTGCGGGTGTCGGTGCGGCTGTCCGTCGCGCTGCCCGTCCCGCCGCCCGCCCCGCCGCCCGCCCCGCTCTCCGTCCCGCTCCTCGGGCGTCCGACCGGGCGGTTCGACCCAGCGGCGCGCGTCGCGTACAGTGGAGCCTCGGCGGTTGACGTCCGCCATGATGAGCCACGCCCGGGAACGGGCCTCCGGCGCGTCGTGGCGCACTGCGGCCGCCGTAGGGCAGTGGCGCAATTGGTAGCGCAGCGGTCTCCAAAACCGCAGGTTGCAGGTTCGAGTCCTGTCTGCCCTGCGCACGCGGACCGGTCCGGGCCGTCGAGCTTCTCGAGGTCCGGTCCGGGTCGCGAGCAGGACCGCCGGACGGTCCGGCGCGTCGCGTCGGCCCGCTCGCGCGTCCGATCGACCCGGGTGCGGTGCACCCGAGCCGTCACGGGACACCGTCATCCGACGGTCACGAGACAAGGGGCCAGACGTGAGCGATACCGCTGCCGCTGCGGCGTCCGACGCCGAGGGCTCGGCTCCGCGCCGGGGCGAGTCGCCGCGCCGCGAGGAGAGCCGCCGGGGCCTGTTCGCCCGGATCGCCCTCTTCGTGCGCCAGGTCGTCGCCGAGCTGAAGAAGGTCGTGCGCCCGACCCGCCAGGAGCTGGGCACCTACACGACCGTCGTGCTCGTCTTCGTCGCCGTCGTGATGCTCTTCGTGACGCTCGTCGACCTGGGCATCGGTCGGCTCACGTTCCTCGTCTTCGGGTGACCTCGGCCGGCCCCGTGCCGGCCCCCACCGCCCTCGGCGCGCCCGCCGCACACCGCCCCGCGCGCCGGACGAACCGTCTTCAGAAAGCAGGTTGCACGTGTCGCAGGACTCGTACGAGCCCACCTCGGGTGCCGACGCCGAGCTGGCCGACGCCCTGACGTCCGTGGAGGCGGTCGACGCCGGTCCCGGGCACGAGGTCGACGACGAGCCGGCCGAGGACGGCGCGGAGGTCGCGACCGACGAGGACGCGGGCGACGACGTCGCGGACGCGACCGGTGGCGACGTCCAGGACGACGCCCCGGACCCGGACGAGGACCCGGTGGCGGCCTTCAAGGCGAAGCTGCGCAGCCTGCCCGGCGACTGGTACGTCATCCACTCCTACGCGGGGTACGAGAACCGCGTGAAGGCGAACCTCGAGTCGCGCACGCAGTCCCTCAACATGGAGGACTACATCCACCAGGTGGAGGTCCCCATGGAGGAGGTCGTCGAGATCAAGAACGCGCAGCGCAAGGTCGTCAAGCGCGTGCGGATCCCCGGCTACGTCCTCGTCCGCATGGACCTGACCGACGAGTCGTGGGGCGCCGTCCGGCACACGCCGGGCGTCACCGGCTTCGTCGGCCACACGCACCAGCCGGTGCCGCTGACGCTCGACGAGGTCTTCTCGATGCTGGCGCCCTCGCTCGAGACGAAGGCCCCCGCGCAGCAGGCCGCGAAGGCCGCCGCGAAGCCGGTCGAGGTCGACTTCACGGTCGGCGAGTCGGTCACCGTCACCGACGGCGGCCCGTTCGACACGCTGCCCGCGACGATCTCCGAGATCAACGTCGAGAGCCAGAAGCTCAAGGTCCTCGTCTCGCTCTTCGGCCGGGAGACCCCGGTCGAGCTGTCCTTCAGCCAGGTCTCGAAGATCTGACCTGCTGATCCGCCCCCGCGCTGCGGGGGCTGCAACCGGGTCATCGCCCACGGCGTCGGCCCACGACACGAACGGAAGGCACCATGCCCCCCAAGAAGAAGGTCACCGGCCTGATCAAGCTCCAGATCAACGCCGGTGCCGCGACCCCCGCGCCGCCCATCGGCCCGGCGCTGGGTCAGCACGGCGTCAACATCATGGAGTTCTGCAAGGCGTACAACGCGGCGACCGAGTCGCAGCGCGGCAACGTCATCCCCGTCGAGATCACGGTGTACGAGGACCGCTCGTTCACCTTCATCACGAAGACGCCGCCGGCCGCCGAGCTGATCAAGAAGGCCGCGGGCGTGGCCAAGGGCTCGCCGACGCCGCACACGACCAAGGTCGCGTCGCTGACGAAGGACCAGGTCCGCGAGATCGCGAGCACCAAGCTCGAGGACCTCAACGCGAACGACCTCGCCGCCGCCGAGAAGATCATCGCCGGCACCGCGCGCTCCATGGGCATCACCGTCCAGGACTGAGCGCCCGCTCGACCCCGGCCCGGGCAGCCGCCCGCGCCGACCCCAGTGGCAGGGCCCTGTGCGGCCCGTTCGACCACGACTGCTGACAGGAGAACAGGCAGATGCCCAAGCACAGCAAGGCGTACCGCTCCGCGCTCGAGAAGATCGAGCCGGGCCGCGTCTACGCCCCCCTCGAGGCCGTGCGCCTCGCCCAGGCGACGTCCACCACGAAGTACGACGCGACCGTCGAGGTCGTGTTCCGCCTCGGTGTCGACCCGCGCAAGGCGGACCAGATGGTCCGCGGCACGGTCAACCTGCCCAACGGCACGGGCAAGACCGCCCGCGTCATCGTCTTCGCCGTCGGCGAGCGCGCCGAGCAGGCGCGCGCCGCGGGTGCGGACGAGGTCGGCGGCGACGAGCTCATCGCCAAGGTCGCCGACGGCTACACGGACTTCGACTCCGCGGTCGCCACGCCGGACCTCATGGGCAAGGTCGGCCGCCTCGGCAAGGTCCTCGGTCCCCGCGGCCTCATGCCGAACCCGAAGACCGGCACCGTGACGATGGACGTGGCCAAGGCCGTGTCCGACATCAAGGGCGGCAAGATCGAGTTCCGTGTCGACCGGCACGCGAACCTGCACTTCATCATCGGCAAGACGTCGTTCTCCGACGTGCAGCTGGTGGAGAACTACGCGGCGGCGCTCGACGAGATCCTGCGTCTGAAGCCGGCGGCGTCGAAGGGTCGCTACATCACCAAGGCGACCATCTCGACGACGAACGGCCCGGGCATCCTGCTCGACCAGAACAAGACGCGGAACCTCACCGTGGAGGAGGACGCGGCCTGACGCCCGTCCCCCTCGTCGCGACGGCCCGGCACCCCGAGCGGGTGCCGGGCCGTCGTGCGTCCGCAGACGTCACCGCGGCGGCGTCACCAGGACAACCACTCCGTGACGCAGGTGCCGCTGTCGCTCGTGCACACGAGCCGCACCGGGCCGTGCGGTCGCAGGTCGAGGCGGAAGTAGCCGACCTCGTCGGTGTCGACCCCGGTGAGGTCGCCGTCCGGCCGGCGCAGCGTGACGTGGCCGGGCCGGGGCGGGATGAGCTGCCCCTCGACGGAGCGGTCGCCCACCTCGACCTCGACACCCACGCCCTCGCCCTCGAAGACGAGGGTGCGCGGCGGCTGCCCGGAGCGGTCGCGCACGGCGACGAGGCGGTCCTCGGTGCTCGAGTCGTGCACGAGCGTCAGCAGGAACAGCTCGGTGTCGAGCTGCTCGCGCAGCGCGAGGACGCCGCGGTGCACCGAGAACGCGGTGCCCGCCGAGGCGGTCACGCGCTCCAGGAGCGCCTGCTCCTCGAGGGCCGCGGCGAGCTCTCGCGCGAGCGCGTCGTCGTCGGGCCACAGCTCCTGCGGACGGGCGTCGCCCGCCGTGTCATCCGAGTGCCAGGACATCGCGGCCTCCTTCGCCGAGTGCGGTGCGCCCGGGCGCCGCGAGGTAGTGCGTGAGGGCGGCCGTCCGGCGCAGGCGCGCGAGTCCGCGCTGGCGGGTCGGGCCGATGGAGCCGATCGGGATGCCGAGGCGCGCGGAGACCTCCTGGTAGCTCGGCGGCGGGTCGGTGGACAGCAGGAGGAGCAGCTCGCGCTGGTGCGGGGGCAGCTCGGCGAGAGCGGCGCGCAGGGCCGCGTGCCGCTCGGCGCGCAGGAGCTCCTCGTCGAGCTCGGTGTCGTCCTGCACGTCGAAGCGCCCGGTGGTCGGGTCGACGGGCACCGCGCGGCGGCTGAGGTTCGTCACGCGGATGCACTCGTGACGGGTCGCGGTGGCGATCCACCCCGGGAGCGCCGCCGGCTCCCGCAGGTCGGCGAGGTGCTCGAGCAGGTTGAGCCAGACCGTCTGCGCGACGTCCTCGGCCTGCTGCGGCGTGAGGCGGAACTGGCGCACGCGCGCCATGACGAGGCTCGTGTGCCGCCGCACGATCTCGGCCCACGACATCTCGTCGCCGGTGAGCGCACCCGCCACGAGCTCGGACGTCGTGCGGTCGGCGTAGAGCACCTCGCCGCTCGGGCTGCTCACCGCGCGCCTCCTTCGCCCCTCGGGTGCGTCCCGGAGGCCATCATGACGCTCGACGAGGCACGTGCCCAGCACTTAGGCCCCCGGGAGGATCTGCAGGGCGCGGCCGTAGCCGGCGACGGGCTTGCCCGCGGCGAGCAGCGCGTGCACGGCGGCCGGGCCGTCGACCCCGAGCTCGGTCATGGTCCGGGCGATCGCCCCGGCGACCTGGGGGGCCGCGAACGACGTGCCCACCCACTGCGCGAACGCGTCGTCGCCGAACTCCTGCGCGCTGACCGCGAAGGCCGGGTTCTGCCGTCCGGGCACGTAGGTGGACAGGATGCCCTCGCCGACGGCGGAGACGTCCACCCAGGACCCGTGGCTCGACCACGTCGTGGGACGCAGGTCGCGGGTGAGGCCGCCGACGGCCACGACCCGCCCGAACGCGGCGGGCCACGTGGGGGTGTCGTCGCCGTAGTTGCCCGCCGACGCCACGATCACGCTGGCCCAGCCGCGCTCGTCCTCGATCTCGCGCACGACGTCGAGGGCGACGGCGAGCGGCAGGGACGGCTCGTCGAAGAGCGTCTGCGTGCCGAGCGAGAGGTTGACGACGTGCGCGCCGTCGCGCACCGCGCGGATGAGCGCGCAGGCGACGTCGAGCTCCGACCCTGCGCCGCCGGGGCCGACCGCCTTGAGCACGCGGATCTCGGCGCCGGGCGCCACCTGCTGCACGATGCCGGCGACGAACGTGCCGTGACCGGCGTAGACGTCGAGGTAGCCGTCGTGGGGCTCGGCGTCGAGCGGGTCGACGTTCGTGTCGTCCCCGTGGGTGCCGGGGTCGTCGGCACCCACCCGCACGACGTCGCGCAGCCAGCCGTCCGAGCGCCGGTCCGCGGCGATGCCGGTGTCGACGACCGCGACGACGACCCCGCGCCCGTGCGCCTCGCCCTCCGCCACGTACTCGTCGAACGTGGCGACCTGCGGCGCGAACACCCCCGAGTTCGGCTTCATGATCGGCCGACCGCCGAGCGGCGTGACGTACGACATGGAGACGGCGTGCCCGCGCGAGCGCAGCGCGGAGACGAGGCCGTGCAGCCGGCGGGCACGCCGCGGGTCGGTGCTGCGCAGCTGCACGATCCGCCCCTCGAGCTCGGGGTGCTCCAGCGGGACGCGCTCGAGCCCCGCCGCCTCCGCCTGCCGGCGGACGTCCTCCCAGGTGGCCGGGGCCATGAGCAGGTCGCCGATCACGGGGAACACGTCGGCGCCGTGCCGGTTGCGCACGACGTCGAGCTCCTGCGCGCTGCGCTGCGCCCAGCCGTCCTGCAGCCGCGAGACGACCGCCTCGCGCCGGCGCAGGACCGCCTCGTCGGCGTCGCCGGGGGACAGGTCCGCGACGAGGGCCCGCACGTACCCGTCGTCGTCCTCCGGCTCGGCCCGGCGCCCCGTGGGGCTCGCGGCGGCGAAGGCGGCGACGGCGCCGGCCCCGGCAGCGGGGCGCGGCACCATCCGGCGGCGGGCGTAGTCGTCGCCGAACGGGCGGCCGGCGGTGCGGTCGTCGGCGGGGAAGCGTGTCACGTAGGTGCTCTCCTCGGTGCGCAGGGAGGTGCGGTCGCCCTGCGGAGCGGTGAGCGCGCGGTCTGATACACCGGCGCGGACGCCGGTGGCGTGCGCTCTAGGATCCGAGGGTGCAGGGAGCATCCTCGGCCGCAGACCTCGCCGTCGAGCCCCCGGCGGAGGAGGCGGCGCTCGTCGCGGACGCCCGCGCGCTCGAGGCGGCGCTCGACGCCGCCGACGACGACCTCCCCGCCCGGGTGGCGGACGTCGTGGCGCGTGCCCGTCGCGCACGCGACCCCGAGGCTCTCGCGTGGGGTCTGCGGGCGCAGGCGGTGCTGCGGCGGCGCGCCAACGACCCGGCAGGCGCCGTGCGGCTGCTCGACGAGGCGCGCACGGTCGCCGCACGTGCGCAGCGTCCGGTGCTCGAGGCCTGGATGCTCGCGAGCAGGTCCGTCGCGGAGCTCGAGCGCGGGCGCACGACGCGCGCACGTGCGGACGCCGAGGCCGCGCTCGCCCTGGCCGAGGGCGCGGCTGCGGGCGACCGCGACGAGGCCCGTGCGCTGCACGCGCGCGTGCAGCTGCAGCTCGCCGTCATGGAGCACAACGCGGGCCGGCTGGTCGAGGCGGAGGCGCGGTACCGCGCGTTCCTGCGCGAGGTGCCGGGCGGCAGCCCGGACGCGGTGCGCGGCGCGAACAACCTCGCGGTCCTGCTCGTCGCGCGCGCCGACTTCGACGAGGCGCTGCGGTGGGCCGAGCGTGCCGTCGCCGCTGCCGCGGGCCTGTCCCCGCTGCTGCGGTCGTGGCCGTACCTGACGCGGGCGCTCGTGCACGTGCAGGCCGGCCGGCTGTCGGCGGGCCTGCGCGACCTGGAGCTCGCCGCGGGTGCGTCCGAGGCCGCCGGGCAGTCGTCGGCCGAGTACTACGTGGAGTACGCCGACGCCATGCGCGAGATGCGCCTGCTGCCCGAGGCGGCGGCAGCCGGCGAGCGCGCCCTGGCGGAGCTCGCGACGGCGGGGGCCGGCCTCGTCGAGGTCGACGCCGAGATCTCGCTGGCGGAGACGCTGCTCGTCGCGGGTGACGCCGAGCGCGCGGCCCGGCACGCGGACCGTGCGCGCGCCCGTGCCCGGGCCCAGCGGCGCCCCGGGGTGCACGACCGGGCCGTGGTGGTCGCGGCGGAGGCGCGGCTGCGCGCGTCCGCGGTGGGGCCGGCCGACCTCGCGGCCGCCCGGCGCGCGGCCCGGCGCCTGCAGTCGTCGGGCGAGCTCGCCGCGGCCGCGGGCGCGGCGCTGGTGTCGGGGCGCATCGCGGCGTCGCTCGGGCTGGACGGCCCGGCGCTGGCGGCGCTGCGGTCGGCCGCGGACCTCGGGCGCCGCGGCTCGCTCCCGGTGCGGATGCGGGCACGGCTGGCCGCCGCCCTCGTGGCGCGGCACGTGGGTGCGGACGCCACCGTGCTGAGCGAGTGCCGTGCCGGGTTGCGCGACCTCGCGCGGCACCGGGCCGCACTGCCCACCATGGAGCTGCGCGCGCTCGCGTCCGGGCACGGCGCCGAGCTCGGGGAGCTCGGTCTCGACGTGGTCGTGCGGCAGGGGTCCGCGGCGCGCGTGCTGCGCTGGATGGAGCAGACGCGCGCCGCCGCGCTGCTCGCCCGGCTGCCGGTGGACGACGGGGACCGGGCGGTGGCGCCGGACCCGGAGGGCGACGGGCCGGCCGGGCGTACGGTGGACGACCCGTCCCACGAGCGCGGCCCGGACGGTCCGCGGGCCGCACGGTCGGTCATCGTCGCGGACGAGCAGCGTGCCGCCGAGGCGCGACGGTCCGCCTGGTTGCGGGACGTGGGCGCGGACGGCCCCGTGGCGCACCGCGTGCCCGGGCTCGGCGACCTGCGCGCGGCTCTGGACGGGCGGGTCCTCGTCGAGTACGGGCGCCACGACGGCCGCCTCGTCGCCGTCGTGGTGGGGGCGCGGGGCGCGCGCCTGGTGGACGTCGGCCCGTGCGAGGCCGAGGTCGCGCAGCAGCTGCGCGCGCTCGTGTTCGCGCTGCGCCGGCTCGTCGACCCGCGCGGCGCGGCGGCCGCCGCGGCCGCGAGGACCAGCGCCGACCTGCGCCTGGCGGTGCTGCGCCGGCTGCTGGTCGCGCCGCTCGGCGTCGACCCGGGCGACGAGCTGGTCGTCGTCCCGGTAGGCCTGCTGCACGGGGTGCCGTGGTCCGCGCTGCACGACGGGCCGGTGGGGCTCGCGCCGTCCGCCACGGCGTGGGCGCGCACCCGCGCCCGCACGCCCGACGGCCGCGGCGGCGCCGTCCTCGTGGCCGGTCCGGGGCTGCGGGGCGCGCAGGAGGAGGTGGACGTGCTGCGCGGCATGCACCCGGACGCCGTGGTGCTCGGCGCGGGCGAGAGCACCGCGGACGGCGTCGTGCGCGCCATCGCCCGTGCGGACCTGGCGCACCTCGCCTGCCACGGCTCGCTACGGGCGGACAACCCGATGTTCTCGGCGGTGGTGCTGGCGGACGGCCCCGTCACGGTCCAGGAGCTGCACCGCGCGGGCGTGGCGCCGCGCCGCCTCGTGCTGGCGTCCTGCCACTCGGGCGCCGACGTCGCCTACGCCGGGGACGAGGTGCTCGGGCTCGTGTCCGCGGTGCTCGCGCGCGGTACCGCGGGCGTCGTCGCGAGCATCGCCGCCGTGCCGGACGTGGAGGTCGTCGACCTCATGCGCGGCCTGCACGCGCGGCTCGCGGCGGGGGAGACGATGGCGCGGGCGCTGCACGGTGCACGTGCCGAGGTGGACCGCGACGCGCCCGCCGGGTTCGTGAACTGGTGCACGTTCGGGGCGCACGGCGCGGCCTGAGCGCGGGGCCTGCACGCCGTCCACGGGCGCACGGCGGGCGCAGGCGGCGGGACGGGCCCGGGCACGGCCCGGGCGCGATTTGGTCGGGCTGCGGGCGTGCCGTACGCTTGTACGGCCCAAGACCGCCGGTCGTCGGTCCGCTCGTCGGACCGGCCGAAGCTCCGCGACAGCGGGGGCCTGCGCAGGCGAGACTCACCGGACGTCCGTCCGACCGTACGTGCCCTCGGCGCGTGCCCGTCGGACGCGCGCGTCCTGCCGAGCCCCGCGCCTGCGCGGGGCTCTTCTGCTTGTCGGGGCAGGAGACGCCGGCGGCACCCTGATCGGAAGGAATGCCATGGCGAGGCCGGACAAGGCAGCCGCCGTCGCGGAGATCACGGAGCGCTTCCGTGCCTCCAACGCGGCCGTGCTGACCGAGTACCGCGGGCTCACCGTCGCGCAGCTCAAGACGCTGCGCAAGGCGCTCGGCGGGAACGCTCAGTACGCCGTGGTGAAGAACACGCTGACCGCGATCGCGGCCAAGGAAGCCGGCCTCGAGGGCCTCGACGACGGGCTCGCGGGCCCGTCGGCGATCGCCTTCGTCACCGGTGACCCGGTCGAGGCGGCCAAGGGTCTGCGTGACTTCGCCCGTGCGAACCCTGCGCTGGTCATCAAGGGGGGCGTCCTCGACGGCCGCCCGCTGACCGCGGAGGAGATCACCAAGCTCGCGGACCTCGAGTCCCGCGAGGTGCTGCTGGCCAAGGCGGCCGGCGCGATGAAGGCCAAGCTCTACCAGGCCGCGTACCTGTTCACGGCTCCTGCCTCGCAGGCCGTGCGCACCGTCGAGGCCCTGCGCGCCAAGCGCGAGGAGTCGTCCGACACCGCTGCCTGAGCCCGACGCTCAGCCCGCAGCTCCAGCAAGCCCCAGCACCCCCTGTCGCCGACCACCGGACGACGGGTCAGAACGGAAGGAACCGCCACCATGGCGAAGCTCACCACCGACGAGCTCATCGACGCGTTCAAGGAGCTCACGCTCATCGAGCTCTCCGAGTTCGTGAAGGCCTTCGAGGAGGTCTTCGAGGTCACCGCTGCCGCGCCGGCCGCCGTGGCCGTGGCCGCCCCCGCGGGCGGCGGCGCCGCCGACGCCCCGGCCGAGGAGGAGAAGGACTCCTTCGACGTCATCCTCGAGGCCGCCGGTGACAAGAAGATCCAGGTCATCAAGGAGGTGCGTGCCCTCACGAGCCTCGGCCTGAAGGAGGCCAAGGACCTCGTCGACGGCGCGCCGAAGCCGGTCCTGGAGGGCGCGAACAAGGAGACGGCCGACAAGGCCAAGGCTGCCCTCGAGGGCGCCGGCGCCACGGTCACCCTCAAGTGATCCGGGCCGGGCGGGCCGCCTGACGCAGGCGGCACGCCCGGACCAGCCCACGCACGACGGAGCCCGCACCCCGAGGGGTGCGGGCTCCGTCGTGTCCGGGGACGGCTCAGCCGTGGTGGCCGCCGATGCCGTGCAGGCCGTGCGGCACCGCGTGCTCGCCGGCCTCGGTGGCCGCGAGACCCTGCACGGTGGCCGCCGAGGCGAGGAGTGCGCCGAGCGCCAGCAGCGCGAGCCGCGACCACGCGTTCCCGCCGTCGTCGCCCGGGGTGTCCTGCTCCCCGCGCCCGTCGCGGCGAGCGACGACGCCGGCGGCGCGGGGGCCGGCCGACGCCGCGAGCAGGGCGCCCGACAGGACCCCGAGGACGAGGGCGACGAGCTCCGCGGTGCCGGTGCGTCCCGTGCCGAGACCGGCGAGCACCGCGGCTGCTCCGGCGACGGCCGTGAGGACCCCGCCGGGCCGCAGGTGGCGGCCGGCGCCTCGCAGGGAGAGCACGGCGACCAGCAGCGTCGCGGCGCCCAGCGGCAGCAGCAGCACGGAGAGTGCCGGGTGGTGCCGCAGGTGCTCGGCCCCGAGCGCCACGAGCACGAGCCCCGTGCCGAGGGCGCCGTAGCCGCCCCACGTGCGCGTCACGAAGCCTGCCGTCGTCTCGTGGGGCCAGGGCCCCGCGGTCCCCGCGCGCGGTGGGGCCCCCGTGCGGCGCCGGTCGGCGCCGCACCGGGGAGCCGGTCCGCCCCTGCCGTGCTCACGCGGTGCGCGTCGTCCGCGCGCGGTCGCGGTCGGCGCCGAGCGCCACGCCGAGCAGGATGATCGCGGTCGCGAAGTGCAGCACGTTGTCCGCGCCGTTGAGGGCGAGGATGTTCGCCTCGGTGTCGATGATGAACAGGCCGAGGATGCCGACCAGGAGGTAGACGGCACCGACGGTCAGGTTCGCGGAGCGGGCACCGCCGACGGTCCGCGACGCGAGCAGCAGCGCGATGCCGATCACGAGGTGCACGATGTTGTGCAGCGGGTTGACCTCGAACCCGAGCAGGAGCTCGCCCTCCTGGGAGGCGAAGGGCACGCCCCCCGTGACGAGGAAGCCGGCGAGGCCGACGAGCGTGTAGACGGCGCCGAAGATCGCGGCGACGAGACGGTTCGGGGACTTCGACATGGTGACCCTCTTCCCGGGGCGTGCGCCCCTGACGGTGGGCTGGACCGGCCCGGCGCCCCTCTGCTGGTGCGTCCGGCCTGCGTGACGACCGTAGGAGTCCTCCCGCCTCCCCGCACGGCGAGCCCGGCCGGGACGTGCGCGGGCGCACCGTGCGGGTGACCCGTCGCGGCGCTCGGCTTCCCGGCCGGGCGCGGGGTGTGCCACCATGTCTGCCGGCGACGACGCTGTCGCCCGACGTCGGAGCGGGGGAGTTCCCCCGGGCCGTCGTGGACGAGGACCACGGGGTCGACCCGGCGGCGAGGGGGCCGCGCACGGGGTCGGTTCCGGGGGGTTTACTTGGCACGCCCGGGCGGGTATGCTAGCGCTTTGCGCTGGCCTGTGTCCGCGACCCCGTATAACCCGAGCCTGCTCTCGTCGTTCGTGCGCGACGAGCGTGCGGCTCGCACGGCCGGGGGGTCGCGACCAGCCGGGTCATGCGCAGCGTGCACTCCATCCGCAGGGAAGGACCCCCCTTGGCTGCCTCGCGCACCCCTTCTGCTCCGACCGCCGACGCCATCGCGAACCGCACCGCATCCCGCCGCATCTCCTTCGCCAGGATCCACGAGCCGCTCGAGGTCCCGGACCTGCTCGGCCTGCAGACCGAGAGCTTCGACTGGCTGCTGGGCAACGAGCGCTGGCAGGCACGTGTCGCCGCCGCCCTGGAGGCCGGGCGCAACGACATCCCGGAGACCGCCGGCCTGGAGGAGATCTTCGAGGAGATCTCCCCGATCGAGGACTTCGGCGGGACGATGTCCCTCTCCTTCCGCGAGCACCGCTTCGAGCCGCCGAAGTACACGGCCGAGGAGTGCAAGGAGAAGGACTTCACCTACGCGGCGCCGCTGTTCGTCACCGCGGAGTTCGTCAACTACACGACCGGCGAGATCAAGTCGCAGACGGTCTTCATGGGCGACTTCCCGCTCATGACCGAGCGCGGCACGTTCATCATCAACGGCACGGAGCGCGTCGTCGTCTCGCAGCTCGTCCGCTCCCCGGGCGTCTACTTCGAGCGCGTCGCCGACAAGACGTCGGACAAGGACGTGCTCACCGCCAAGATCATCCCGAGCCGCGGCGCGTGGCTCGAGTTCGAGATCGACAAGCGCGACAACGTCGGCGTCCGCGTCGACCGCAAGCGCAAGCAGAACGCCACCGTCCTGCTCAAGGCGCTCGGCATGACCGAGGGCGAGATCCGCGAGGAGTTCGCCGACTACCCGGCCGTGCTCGACACGCTCGAGAAGGACCACGTCCAGACCCAGGACGAGGCGCTGCTCGACCTCTACCGCAAGATCCGCCCGGGCGAGCCGCCGACCGTCGAGGCCGGCCGCGCGCTGATCGAGAACTTCTACTTCAACCCCAAGCGCTACGACCTCGCCAAGGTCGGCCGCTACAAGCTGAACAAGAAGGTCGGCCAGGACGCGCCGCTCAGCGACTCGGTCCTGTCGCTGTCCGACGTCGTGGCGACGATCAAGTACCTCGCGGCGCTGCACATCGACCGCACCACGCTGCCGGGGACGCGCGGCGGCGAGTCGGTCGAGATCCGCGTCGAGACGGACGACATCGACCACTTCGGCAACCGCCGCATCCGCGCGGTCGGCGAGCTCATCCAGAACCAGGTCCGCACGGGGCTGTCCCGGATGGAGCGCGTCGTGCGCGAGCGCATGACGACGCAGGACGTCGAGGCGATCACGCCGCAGACCCTCATCAACATCCGCCCCGTCGTGGCCTCCATCAAGGAGTTCTTCGGGACGAGCCAGCTGTCGCAGTTCATGGACCAGAACAACCCGCTCGCGGGCCTGACGCACAAGCGGCGTCTGTCGGCCCTCGGCCCGGGTGGTCTGTCGCGCGACCGCGCCGGCATGGAGGTCCGTGACGTCCACCCGTCGCACTACGGCCGCATGTGCCCGATCGAGACCCCCGAGGGCCCGAACATCGGCCTCATCGGCTCGCTCGCGACGTACGGGCGCATCAACCCGTTCGGCTTCGTCGAGACGCCGTACCGCAAGGTCGTCGACGGCCGCGTCTCCGACGACGTCGACTACCTGACGGCCGACGACGAGGACCGCTACGTCATCGCCCAGGCCAACGCCCCGCTGCAGGCCGACGGCACGTTCGCCGAGGACCGCGTCCTCGTGCGCACCAAGGGCGGCGAGGTCGAGTTCGTGCCCGCCGGCTCCGTCGACTACATGGACGTCTCGCCGCGGCAGATGGTGTCGGTCGCGACCGCGCTCATCCCGTTCCTCGAGCACGACGACGCGAACCGTGCCCTCATGGGCGCGAACATGCAGCGCCAGGCCGTGCCGCTGGTCCGCTCCGAGGCGCCGCTGGTCGGCACCGGCATGGAGCGTCGTGCGGCCGTCGACGCGGGCGACGTCATCGTCGCGTCGAAGCCGGGTGTCGTCACCGAGGTCTCGGCCGACCTGATCACGGTCGCCAACGACGACGCGACGACGTCGACGTACCGCGTGGCGAAGTTCCGCCGCTCGAACCAGGGCACGTCCTACAACCAGCGCGTGCTGGTGGACCAGGGCGCGCGCGTCGAGGTCGGCTCGGTGCTCGCCGACGGCCCGGCGACGGACGAGGGCGAGCTCGCGCTCGGCCGCAACCTGCTCGTCGCGTTCATGTCGTGGGAGGGCCACAACTACGAGGACGCGATCATCCTGTCGCAGCGCCTCGTGCAGGACGACGTCCTGTCCTCGATCCACATCGAGGAGCACGAGGTCGACGCCCGCGACACGAAGCTCGGCCCCGAGGAGATCACGCGGGACATCCCGAACGTCTCCGAGGAGGTCCTGGCCGACCTGGACGAGCGCGGCATCATCCGCATCGGTGCCGAGGTCGCGGCCGGTGACATCCTCGTCGGCAAGGTCACGCCCAAGGGCGAGACCGAGCTGACCCCGGAGGAGCGCCTGCTGCGCGCGATCTTCGGCGAGAAGGCGCGCGAGGTCCGCGACACGTCGCTCAAGGTGCCGCACGGCGAGTCCGGCACGGTCATCGAGGTGCGCACGTTCAGCCGTGAGGACGGCGACGAGCTGCCCGCCGGCGTGAACGAGCTGGTCCGCGTGTACATCGCGCAGCGCCGCAAGATCACGGACGGCGACAAGCTCGCCGGCCGGCACGGCAACAAGGGCGTCATCTCGAAGATCCTGCCCGTCGAGGACATGCCGTTCCTCGCGGACGGCACGCCGGTCGACGTGGTCCTCAACCCGCTGGGTGTCCCGGGCCGCATGAACGTCGGCCAGGTGCTCGAGACGCACCTCGGCTGGGTCGCCAAGCAGGGCTGGGACGTCCAGCTCGCCGAGGGCGACGTGCAGTGGCGCGAGGACGTGCCGGAGGTCGCGCACCGCTCGGAGCCCGGCACGCCGGTCGCGACGCCGGTGTTCGACGGCGTCCCGGAGGAGACCCTCTCGGGCCTGCTCGCGACGACGCTGCCGAACCGCGACGGGGTCCGCACCGTCGGCCCCGACGGCAAGGCGCGCCTGTTCGACGGCCGCTCCGGGGAGCCGTTCCCGGACCCGGTCTCCGTCGGGTACATGTACATCCTGAAGCTGCACCACCTCGTGGACGACAAGATCCACGCCCGGTCGACCGGCCCCTACTCGATGATCACGCAGCAGCCGCTGGGTGGTAAGGCGCAGTTCGGTGGCCAGCGGTTCGGCGAGATGGAGGTGTGGGCCCTGGAGGCGTACGGCGCCGCCTACACGCTGCAGGAGCTGCTCACCATCAAGTCGGACGACGTCCCGGGCCGCGTGAAGGTCTACGAGGCGATCGTCAAGGGCGAGAACATCCCGGACTCCGGCATCCCGGAGTCGTTCAAGGTCCTGCTCAAGGAGATGCAGTCGCTCTGCCTGAACGTCGAGGTGCTGTCGTCCGACGGCGTGTCCATCGACATGAAGGAGAACGACGACGAGGTCTACCGCGCGGCGGAGGAGCTCGGCATCGACCTGTCGCGGCGCCCGAACGCCAGCAGCATCGAGGAGATCTGAGGCCGAGCCCCGGCCCGGTACGCGCCCCCCACGCGGGCGGCGCGGTCCGGGCCGGGCGCCGACACCCCTGTAGCAGATGTACCGGCGAGCCGAACGGCCCCGGAACGCGAAGGAAGTAGGAACCTTGCTCGACGTCAACGTCTTCGACGAGCTGCGCATCGGCCTGGCCACGGCCGACGACATCCGTGCCTGGTCGCACGGCGAGGTGAAGAAGCCCGAGACCATCAACTACCGGACCCTGAAGCCGGAGAAGGACGGTCTCTTCTGCGAGAAGATCTTCGGTCCCACCCGGGACTGGGAGTGCTACTGCGGCAAGTACAAGCGTGTCCGCTTCAAGGGCATCATCTGCGAGCGCTGCGGCGTCGAGGTGACGCGCTCGAAGGTGCGCCGTGAGCGCATGGGGCACATCGAGCTGGCCGCCCCGGTCACGCACATCTGGTTCTTCAAGGGTGTGCCCAGCCGGCTCGGCTACCTGCTCGACCTGGCGCCGAAGGACCTGGAGAAGGTCATCTACTTCGCGGCCTACATGATCACGTGGGTCGACGAGGACGGCCGGGCCGAGGACCTCCCCAACCTCCAGAACGAGATCGACCTGGAGAAGAAGGAGATCGCGGACCGCCGCGACAACGACATCAACGCCCGCGCCCAGAAGCTCGAGGCCGACCTGGCCGAGCTCGAGGCCGAGGGCGCGAAGGCCGACGCCCGCCGCAAGGTGCGCGACTCCGCCGAGCGCGAGATGGCGCAGCTGCGCAAGCGTGCCGACGCGGAGCTCGACCGCCTCGAGCAGGTGTGGGACCGCTTCAAGAACCTCAAGGTCGCGGACCTCGAGGGCGACGAGATGCTGTACCGCCAGCTGCAGGACCGGTACGGCAACTACTTCGAGGGCTCGATGGGCGCCGCGGCGATCCAGAAGCGCCTCGAGGCGTTCGACCTGGAGGCCGAGGCCGAGGCGCTGCGCGAGACGATCCGCTCGGGCAAGGGCCAGCGCAAGACGCGTGCCCTCAAGCGCCTGAAGGTCGTCAACGCGTTCCTCACGACGAACAACTCGCCGACCGGCATGGTCCTCGACGCGGTCCCGGTCATCCCGCCGGACCTGCGCCCGATGGTCCAGCTCGACGGTGGCCGCTTCGCCACGTCGGACCTCAACGACCTGTACCGCCGCGTCATCAACCGGAACAACCGCCTCAAGCGGCTCCTGGACCTGGGCGCGCCGGAGATCATCGTCAACAACGAGAAGCGGATGCTCCAGGAGGCCGTGGACTCGCTGTTCGACAACGGCCGCCGCGGCCGCCCGGTCACGGGCCCCGGCAACCGTCCGCTGAAGTCGATCTCCGACATGCTCAAGGGCAAGCAGGGCCGGTTCCGCCAGAACCTGCTCGGCAAGCGCGTCGACTACTCGGGCCGTTCGGTCATCGTCGTCGGCCCGCAGCTCAAGCTGCACCAGTGCGGCCTGCCCAAGCAGATGGCGCTCGAGCTGTTCAAGCCGTTCGTCATGAAGCGGCTGGTCGACCTCAACCACGCGCAGAACATCAAGTCCGCCAAGCGCATGGTCGAGCGCGCCCGCCCGGTCGTGTGGGACGTGCTCGAGGAGGTCATCACCGAGCACCCGGTGCTGCTGAACCGTGCGCCCACGCTGCACCGTCTGGGCATCCAGGCGTTCGAGCCGCAGCTGGTCGAGGGCAAGGCCATCCACCTGCACCCGCTCGTCTGCGCCGCGTTCAACGCGGACTTCGACGGTGACCAGATGGCCGTGCACCTGCCGCTGTCGGCGGAGGCGCAGGCCGAGGCCCGCATCCTCATGCTGTCGAGCAACAACATCCTCAAGCCGTCGGACGGCCGTCCGGTGACCATGCCCTCGCAGGACATGATCATCGGCCTGTACCACCTGACGAGCGACAAGGAGGACGCGCTCGGCGCGGGCCGCGCGTTCAGCTCGGTCTCCGAGGCGATCATGGCGTTCGACCAGGGCACCCTGGACCTGAACGCCGTGGTGAAGATCCGCTTCGACGACCTCGTGCTCGGTGAGGACGAGGCGCCCGAGGGCTGGGAGCCGGGTCAGACGCTGCTGTTCGAGACGACCCTCGGCCGTGCGCTCTTCAACGAGCTCCTGCCGGTGGACTACCCGTACGAGAACGGCGTCGTCGACAAGAAGCGCCTGTCGGTCATCGTCAACGACCTGGCCGAGCGGTACCCGAAGGTCGAGGTCGCCGCGTCGCTCGACGCCCTGAAGGAGGCCGGCTTCCGCTGGGCCACCCGCTCGGGCGTCACGATCGCCATCTCGGACGTCGCCACGCCGGCGGCCAAGAAGGAGATCCTCGAGGAGCACGAGGCGAAGGCCGCCAAGGTGCAGGGCCAGTACGACAAGGGCCTCATCACCGACGACGAGCGTCGCCAGGAGCTCATCGAGATCTGGACGAACGCCACCGACAAGGTCGCGAAGGCGATGCAGGCCAACTTCCCGGCCCGCAACACCGTCTTCCGCATGGTCGGCTCGGGTGCGCGAGGCAACTGGATGCAGGTCCGCCAGATCGCGGGCATGCGTGGTCTCGTCGCCAACCCGAAGGGCGAGATCATCCCGCGGCCGATCAAGGCGAACTACCGCGAGGGCCTGTCCGTCCTCGAGTACTTCATCGCGACGCACGGCGCCCGCAAGGGTCTGGCGGACACCGCTCTGCGGACCGCCGACTCGGGCTACCTCACGCGTCGTCTGGTGGACGTCTCGCAGGACGTCATCGTCCGCGAGGAGGACTGCGGCACCGAGCGCGGCCTGACCATGCCGATCGGCGTGGCGACCGCGGACGGCACGCTGCGCCGGCACGACAAGGTGGAGACGTCCGTGTACTCGCGGACGCTCGCCACGGACGTGTCGATCGGCGACGAGGTCATCGGCCGCGCCGGTGACGACGTCGGCGACGTCCTGCTCGACCGGCTGCTCGAGGCGGGCGTCACGGAGCTCAAGATCCGCTCCGTGCTCACCTGCGAGTCGCGCGTCGGCACGTGCGCCAAGTGCTACGGCCGCTCGCTCGCGACCGGCAAGCTCGTCGACATCGGTGAGGCCGTCGGCATCATCGCGGCCCAGTCGATCGGTGAGCCCGGCACCCAGCTGACGATGCGCACGTTCCACACCGGTGGTGTGGCCTCGGCGGACGACATCACGCAGGGTCTGCCGCGTGTCCAGGAGCTCTTCGAGGCCCGTACCCCCAAGGGTGAGGCGCCGATCGCGGAGTTCTCGGGCCGGGTGTCGATCGAGGAGGGTGACCGCTCGCGGCGCATCGTCCTGACGCCGGACGACGGCTCGGAGGAGATCGCGTACCCGATCACGAAGCGCTCGCGCCTGCTCGTGCAGGACGGCGACCACGTCGCGGTCGGCACGCAGCTCGTCCAGGGTGCGGTGGACCCGAAGAAGGTCCTGCGCATCCTCGGCCCGCGTGCGACGCAGAAGCACCTGGTGGACGAGGTCCAGGAGGTCTACCGCTCGCAGGGCGTGGACATCCACGACAAGCACATCGAGGTCATCGTGCGGCAGATGCTGCGCCGCGTGACGGTCCTCGACTCGGGCGAGACGGACCTGCTGCCCGGCGAGCTCGCCGAGCGCGGCCGCTTCGAGGACGCGAACCGCAAGGCCGTGTCCGAGGGTGGCCAGCCGGCCTCGGGTCGTCCGGAGCTCATGGGCATCACGAAGGCGTCGCTCGCGACCGACTCGTGGCTCTCCGCCGCCTCCTTCCAGGAGACGACGAAGGTGCTCACCGAGGCCGCGATGTCGAGCCGGTCGGACCCGCTGCTGGGCCTGAAGGAGAACGTCATCCTCGGCAAGCTCATCCCGGCGGGTACGGGCCTGGCCCGCTACCGCAACGTCGAGGTGGAGGCGACCGAGGAGGCGAAGGCCGAGCTGTACCCGGCCTTCGGCTACGACGAGATCGACTTCCCCGCCCTGGGCCTCGGCTCGGGCGAGGCGATCCCGCTCGAGGACATCGACTTCGGCGACTACCGCTGACGTCCGTCCTCACGTGCTCGACCCCCGAGGGGCCCGTCGGTTCGCCGGCGGGCCCCTCGGGCCGTCCCGGGGGCGCGACGGCTGCCCCGACGCCCCGCCGCTCCCCGCCGGGACGTGGCCCGGGTCTCTTTGACGCCCCCCGGTGCGCCAGGTAACGTTGGACACCGTGCCCGCGCCGTCGGGCCCTTGTGCGTGCACTCGACCGACCGTCCTCAGGACCCGGTCGCAGCGGCACCGGGTGGTGGTCCCCCTCCCGTTCGGTCCGGCCTCGCAGGCCGTTCACCGCACGGGGGAGAGGGTCGACACGCCCGGGCGCGGGGGTCGGTGCGGGACGTAAGACCGACCGGGGTAGTCGTGCGACGGGCGACGATCCGGGCCAAGCCGGCCGTCCTGGGTGACGGGTGCCGGTCAGACCAGAGAACACCGAACAGTTCGGAGACGTAGTGCCTACGATCCAGCAGCTGGTCCGCAAGGGCCGGCAGGCGAAGACGAACAAGTCGAAGACGCCTGCCCTCAAGGGCTCCCCCCAGCGTCGCGGTGTCTGCACCCGCGTGTACACGACCACCCCGAAGAAGCCGAACTCCGCGCTGCGCAAGGTCGCGCGTGTCCGCCTCTCGTCGGGCATCGAGGTCACGGCCTACATCCCGGGCGTCGGCCACAACCTGCAGGAGCACTCCATCGTGCTCGTCCGCGGCGGTCGTGTGAAGGACCTCCCGGGTGTCCGCTACAAGATCGTGCGCGGCGCGCTCGACACGCAGGGCGTGAAGAACCGCAAGCAGGCGCGCAGCCGCTACGGCGCGAAGAAGGGCTGAGTCGAATGCCTCGCAAGGGTCCCGCCCCCCGTCGGCCGCTCGTCGTCGACCCGGTCTACGGCTCGCCGGTCGTCACGCAGCTCATCAACAAGGTCCTCCTCGACGGCAAGAAGACCGTCGCGGAGTCGATCGTGTACGGCGCCCTCGAGGGCGTCCGCGAGAAGACGCAGTCCGACCCGGTCGTCGTGCTCAAGCGCGCGCTGGACAACGTGCGTCCCGCGATCGAGGTCAAGTCCCGCCGCGTCGGCGGTGCGACCTACCAGGTCCCGGTCGAGGTCCGTCCCGTCCGGGCGACCACGCTGGCGCTGCGCTGGCTCACCGACTTCTCGCGCGCCCGTCGCGAGAAGACGATGACCGAGCGCCTCATGAACGAGATCCTCGACGCCTCCAACGGCCTCGGTGCCGCGGTCAAGCGCCGTGAGGACATGCACAAGATGGCCGAGTCCAACCGGGCCTTCGCGCACTACCGCTGGTGACCTTCGGCCCGACGCCGCGGGCCGCCCGCTCGGGTGCCCGCGGCGTCGGGGCCGGCACCGATCAACAGCCAACCGACAAGGGGCTATCACGTGGCACTGGACGTGCTGACCGACCTCACGAAGGTCCGCAACATCGGCATCATGGCGCACATCGATGCCGGCAAGACCACCACCACCGAGCGGATCCTGTTCTACACCGGGGTCAACTACAAGATCGGTGAGACGCACGACGGTGCGTCGACGATGGACTGGATGGAGCAGGAGCAGGAGCGCGGCATCACGATCACGTCCGCCGCGACGACCTGCTACTGGAAGAACAACCAGATCAACATCATCGACACCCCCGGGCACGTCGACTTCACGGTCGAGGTGGAGCGCTCGCTGCGTGTGCTCGACGGTGCCGTCGCCGTCTTCGACGGCAAGGAGGGCGTCGAGCCCCAGTCCGAGACGGTGTGGCGCCAGGCCGACAAGTACGACGTGCCGCGCATCTGCTTCGTCAACAAGATGGACAAGCTCGGTGCGGACTTCTACTTCACGGTCGACACGATCGTGAACCGCCTCAAGGCCAAGCCGCTGGTCATCCAGCTGCCGATCGGTTCCGAGAACGACTTCATCGGCGTCGTCGACCTGGTCGAGATGCGCGCCCTCGTGTGGCGCGGCGAGACCGCGCTGGGCGAGAAGTACGAGGTCGAGGACATCCCGGCCGACCTGGCCGAGCGTGCCGAGGAGTACCGCAACCAGCTCATCGAGGCCGTCGCCGAGACGGACGAGGAGCTGCTCGAGAAGTACCTCGGGGGCGAGGAGCTGACGACGGCCGAGATCAAGGCCGGCATCCGCAAGCTCACGATCGCCTCGGAGGCCTACCCGGTCCTGTGCGGCTCGGCGTTCAAGAACAAGGGCGTGCAGCCCATGCTCGACGCCGTCATCGAGTACCTCCCGTCGCCGCTCGACGTCCCGGCCGTCCAGGGCCACGACGTCAAGGACGAGTCGATCGCCGTCGAGCGCCACTCCGACGCGTCGGAGCCGTTCTCGGCCCTGGCGTTCAAGGTCGCCGCGCACCCGTTCTTCGGCAAGCTGACCTACGTCCGCGTCTACTCGGGCAAGGTCGAGCAGGGCGCCCAGGTGCTCAACTCGACCAAGGGGAAGAAGGAGCGCATCGGGAAGCTCTTCCAGATGCACTCCAACAAGGAGAACCCCGTCCCCGAGGCGCAGGCCGGGCACATCTACGCGTTCATCGGGCTCAAGGACGTCACCACCGGTGACACCCTGTGCGACCAGGCCGCGCCGGTCGTGCTCGAGTCGATGACCTTCCCGGAGCCCGTCATCGACGTGGCCATCGAGCCGAAGACGAAGGGTGACCAGGAGAAGCTCTCCACGGCCATCCAGAAGCTCGCCGAGGAGGACCCGACCTTCCGCGTCCGCCTGGACGAGGAGACCGGCCAGACCGTCATCGGCGGCATGGGCGAGCTCCACCTCGACATCCTCGTGGACCGCATGCGCCGCGAGTTCAAGGTCGAGGCGAACGTCGGCAAGCCGCAGGTGGCGTACCGCGAGACCATCCGCCGCAAGGTGGACAAGGTCGAGTACGTGCACAAGAAGCAGACGGGTGGCTCGGGCCAGTACGCGAAGGTCCAGGTGACCTTCGAGCCGCTGGAGGCCGGCGAGGGCGAGCTCTACGAGTTCGAGAACGCCGTCACCGGTGGGCGCATCCCGCGCGAGTACATCCCGTCGGTGGACGCCGGCATCCAGAGCGCGATGCAGCTCGGCGTGCTCGCGGGCTTCCCGCTCGTGGGCATCAAGGCGACGCTCATCGACGGCGCCTACCACGAGGTCGACTCGTCCGAGATGGCGTTCAAGATCGCCGGCTCGATGGTCCTCAAGGAGGCCGTCCGCAAGGCCGACCCGGCCCTGCTCGAGCCGATCATGGCCGTCGAGGTGCGCACGCCCGAGGACTACATGGGCGACGTCATCGGTGACCTCAACTCGCGTCGCGGCATGATCCAGTCGATGGAGGACGCGACGGGCGTGAAGGTCATCCGCGCCCAGGTGCCGCTCTCCGAGATGTTCGGCTACGTCGGCGACCTCCGGTCGAAGACGCAGGGCCGTGCCGTGTACTCGATGCAGTTCGACAGCTACGCCGAGGTTCCTCGGAACGTTGCCGACGAGATCATCAAGAAGACCCGGGGCGAGTAGTCCCACAGGTCGAACCCCGCAGTACCAGCAACACATCCGACCCGTAGGACCGCACGCCGAGCAGGTACCGTCAGGTGGCTGCCGTCGGGCAATCTCTACCAAGTCCTGAGGAGGACACCCAGTGGGCAAGGCGAAGTTCGAGCGGACCAAGCCGCACGTCAACATCGGGACCATCGGTCACGTCGACCACGGCAAGACGACGCTGACCGCCGCGATCTCGAAGGTGCTGCACGACAAGTACCCGGACCTGAACCCCTTCACGCCGTTCGACGAGATCGACAAGGCGCCGGAGGAGAAGCAGCGCGGTATCACGATCAACATCGCGCACGTCGAGTACCAGACGGAGAAGCGCCACTACGCGCACGTCGACGCGCCGGGTCACGCCGACTACATCAAGAACATGATCACGGGTGCGGCGCAGATGGACGGCGCCATCCTCGTGGTCGCCGCGACGGACGGCCCGATGGCCCAGACGCGTGAGCACGTCCTGCTCGCCCGTCAGGTCGGCGTGCCCTACCTGCTCGTGGCGCTCAACAAGGCCGACATGGTCGACGACGAGGAGATCCTCGAGCTCGTCGAGATGGAGGTCCGCGAGCTGCTGTCGTCGCAGGGCTTCGACGGCGACAACGCGCCGGTCGTGCGCGTCTCCGGCCTGAAGGCCCTCGAGGGCGACCCGCAGTGGGTCAAGTCCGTCGAGGACCTGCTGGACGCGGTCGACGAGAACGTGCCGGACCCGGTGCGTGACATCGACAAGCCGTTCCTCATGCCGATCGAGGACGTCTTCACGATCACCGGTCGTGGCACCGTCGTCACCGGCCGTGTCGAGCGCGGTCAGCTCAAGGTGAACGAGGAGGTGGAGATCGTCGGCATCAAGGAGAAGGCGATCAAGACCACCGTCACCGGTGTCGAGATGTTCCGCAAGCTCCTCGACTACGCCGAGGCCGGCGAGAACGTCGGTCTGCTCCTGCGCGGCACCAAGCGCGAGGAGGTCGAGCGTGGCCAGGTCGTCGTGAAGCCGGGTTCGATCACGCCGCACACCGAGTTCGAGGGCCAGGTCTACATCCTGGCCAAGGACGAGGGCGGCCGTCACAACCCGTTCTACGGCAACTACCGTCCGCAGTTCTACTTCCGGACGACGGACGTCACCGGCGTCATCACGCTGCCCGAGGGCACCGAGATGGTCATGCCCGGTGACAACACCGAGATCCACGTGAACCTCATCCAGCCCATCGCCATGGAGGAGGGCCTCGGCTTCGCCATCCGCGAGGGTGGCCGCACCGTCGGCTCGGGCCGGGTCACGAAGATCATCAAGTGATCACCGCCCCTCGGGGCTGATCGCGACGCAGGGCCCGGGAGCTTCGGCTCCCGGGCCCTGCTGCGTCTTCCCGGGCCGCCGGAACCCGGGCGCTGCCGCGTCGCCGTGCCCTGCCGCGGTCGCGGGGCGGCGGCACCCGCCCCGCACGGCGGCGTCAGCGGCGTGCGTGCGGCGGGCCTGTCGGACTGCGGCGGACCTCCGTAGGCTCGGTCCACGTGCACACGCGGCCCGGGGACCGGGGCGCGCGCCGGCCGACGTGGGCTCGCCCGCGTGCCGGCGACAGGGGGCTGGTGCTCGAGGGGGCGACGTGGTTGTCGTGGGGTACGTGCGTGTCGAGACGTCGGAGCAGGAGGCGGCGAGCGAGCTCGCGGAGCTCCGGCGGGCCGGCGCGGAGCTGGTCTTCGTCGACCACGTCGGCACCGGGCCGGGGCCGTCGCAGTGGGACGTGTGCCTCGAGCGCCTCCGCGCCGGCGACACCTTCCTCGTGTGGCGCCTCGACCGTGCGGTCAGCTCGGTGGCCGGTGCGCTGCGGGTCGTGACGGACCTGCACGACCGGGGCGTGCACCTGAGGTCGCTGTGCGAGCCGGAGATCGACACGGCCGCGTCGCACGGGCCGTCGCTGGTCGCTTTCGCCGCCTCGCTGTCGGCCCTGCACGTGGCACGGGTGCGGGCGCGCTCACGCGCCGGGCAGGAGGCCGCACGGCGTGAGGGCCGCCGGCCCGGCCGACCGACGGTCATGTCGCCCGAGCGGCTCGTCGCGGCGCGCGCGCTGAGGGCGGCCGGGCAGAGCCACACGGCGATCGCGCGCGCACTCGGTGTGAGCCCCTCGTCCGTGGGACGGGCGTTGGCCAGGGACGAGGGCGGGCCCGGGCGCGTCCCGCCATGCGAGACGCGGCAGGCGAGACGGAGACGGCGAGCGTGTGACGTGGCTCACAGTCGCGGCGCCTGCTCGCTCGACGCGGCGGCGGCCGGTCCGCCAGGCTGTCGCGCCCCGCAACGCACAGTTGTGACGTGCTGCCGCCCGAGCACTCCGACGCCCCGGACGTGCCGTGGGGCCGCGGCCCGCAGAACCGTCGGTCACAACCTCCGCCCCGCAACCGCGGCACACGGTTTGCGGGGCGCGGGCGGCGGGACCCCCGTTGGCCGCAGCCCGTCCGGGTCGTCCCGGGCACCCCTTCCGCCCCGCGTGCGGCGCCTGGTCGGCTGTCGTCGGGTCGGTGACCACCGGCCGTCGGACCAGCCCAGGAGGAACGCATGTCCGTTCGTCGCAAGATCGCCGCAGGAGTCCTCGCCGCCAGCCTCGGCTCCGGCATCGGCATCAGCTCCGCCCTGCCGGCGACGGCCGCGTCGGCGCCGACCGCGTCGGTCGCCGTCTCGTCGGTCAGCACCTCGGGCACGACCGCGCCGGTGCCGCTGCCGGCCCGGTCCGCGGTCGGTCTGACGCCCGGTTCCGGCATCGCCGCCCCCGGTGGCACCGCCGCGACGCCGAACGTCCCGATCTGGATCCGCGTGGCGGTGCAGGCCGCGCTCCAGGTCATCAAGTCGCGGTCGATCACGACGTACCGCCAGATCATCGCCTACGTGGAGCGTGGCCGGACGGCCTTCGTGTCGTGGTGGAACACGAGCGTCCCGACCTGGGTGAAGGGGCTTCTCGGCGGGATCAGCGGCAACGCGATCTACGACGCCATCAAGTGGATCCTCGGCCTCTGAGCCGCGTCCGGAACGCCGCGGCGGCCGTCGCCGGTCCCTCGGGCCGGCGGCGGCCGCCGCCGTGTCGCGCGGGCCGCCGACGCTCAGGCGTCGGGGGCGGGCGTGCGGCGGCGCACCGGGCGCGACGCGCGCACCAGGTGCAGCACGAAGGCCACGAGCAGCCCCAGCAGCAGGATCCCGAGCGCGGGGAGCAGCACCACCTGGTCCATGCCGTCCGTCCGCTCCCACGTCCCGGTGGCGTAGAGGGCGAGGGCGACGACGACCCACAGCAGCGCGGCGCCCGCGGCGAGCGCGGCCGGCAGCCCGCGGCGGCGGCGCGACGTCCCGGCGGGGAAGCGCGCGGCGTACTGCTCCGCGGTGCCGAAGTAGGCGACGGGGTCGCCACCGGTCGCGAGGTACTCGTCGACCTCCGCGACGATGTCCGCCACCTCCTGCTCGGGCACGTCCCGCAGCCGCAGGTGGAAGGCCAGGTCCTGGGTGTAGCTCATGGTCGTCACTCCGGGAGTCCGAGGCGGGAGACCTGCTCCAGCAGGTCCGACGCGGTGCGGCGGTCGTGGGCGAGGCGCTCCGCGCCGAGGTCGGTGAGGCGGAAGACCTTGCGGGCGGGACCGGGGCCGCTCACGTCCCAGGCGGACTCGACGAGCCCGTCCTTCTCGAGCGACCGCAGGAGCGGGTAGACGGTGCCCCCGTTGGCGCCGACGACGCCCGCCGCGCGCAGGTCCGCGATCAACGCGTACCCGTGGCTCGGTGCGCGCGCCAGGAGCGCGAGCGCGAGCACGGGGTCAGTGCCCGGCGCAGGCCCTCGGTGGTGTCGGTCGCCGCCATGTCTCGATCGTCGTCCGATATACCTCGAACGTCAACCTAGATGGGCGAGCGAGCAATCCTCCGGCCGGGCCAGAGCCGGGTGCAGGAGAGGCGTCCGTCACGGTGGTTGGCCTTCCGGCCCCATGTCTGGCAGACTGTCGGGGTTGCCCGCTAGGGGTGTGCGTTCGCGCGCGCCTCGGCCAGGGCGACCAGACGTGGCGGTTCCGCCGGCCCCGGGGTTCGACCCCGGCGGTGCGGGCCCGCAGCCACGACCCCCGTCCCGGGAACGGTACGCAGCGCGGAGGCGTGTCGCGGAGAGCGACACGCCCGAGTGCGGGGGTCGGACGGACCGGTATCGAGAGAGAGAAGTAGACGACGCCATGGCGGGACAGAAGATCCGCATCCGGCTCAAGTCCTACGACCACGAGGTCATCGACAGCTCGGCGCGCAAGATCGTCGACACGGTGACTCGCGCTGGTGCGTCGGTCGTGGGCCCGGTGCCGCTCCCGACGGAGAAGAACGTCTTCGTCGTGATCCGGTCGCCCCACAAGTACAAGGACAGCCGCGAGCACTTCGAGATGCGCACGCACAAGCGGCTCATCGACATCATCGATCCCACGCCGAAGGCGGTCGACTCGCTCATGCGTCTCGACCTGCCCGCGGACGTGAACATCGAGATCAAGCTCTGACGCTGGGAAGGGACTGATCTTTCATGGCTACCCAGCAGAACGCGCGCCCCGTCACGGCGGTGCTCGGCACGAAGCTCGGCATGACCCAGGTCTGGGACGAGGCGGGTCGCCTCGTGCCGGTGACCGTCGTCGCCGTCGGGCCGAACGTCGTGACGCAGGTGCGCTCCGCTGAGACCGACGGCTACTCCGCGGTGCAGCTGGCCCACGGCCAGATCGACCCGCGCAAGGTGACCAAGCCGCTCAAGGGTCACTTCGAGAAGGCGGGGGTCACCCCTCGTCGGCACGTGACCGAGGTGCGCACGTCGAACGCGGCCGAGTACACGCTCGGCCAGGAGATCACCGCCGCGGTGTTCGAGGCCGGCCAGGTCGTCGACGTCGTCGGCACCACCAAGGGCAAGGGCACCGCCGGTGTCATGAAGCGTCACGGCTTCGCCGGCGTCGGCGCCTCCCACGGTGCGCACCGCAACCACCGCAAGCCGGGCTCGATCGGTGGCGCCTCGACGCCGTCGCGCGTGTTCAAGGGCCTGCGGATGGCCGGTCGGATGGGCGTCGCCCGTCAGACCACCCAGAACCTGACCGTGCACGCGGTCGACGCCGAGAAGGGTCTGCTGCTCGTCAAGGGCGCCGTCCCGGGCCCCAAGGGCGGCGTCGTTCTCGTGCGTTCCGCTGTGAAGGGTGCGTGACCTCGATGAGCGACACGCTGACCGTCGACGTCCTCGACGAGAAGGGCAAGAAGGCCGGCTCGGCCGAGCTGCCCGGTGACGTCTTCGACGCCCCGACGAACGTCCCGCTGATCCACCAGGTCGTCGTGGCCCAGCTCGCCGCCGCGCGGCAGGGCACCCACGACACGAAGAACCGTGGTGAGGTCCGTGGCGGCGGCAAGAAGCCGTACAAGCAGAAGGGCACCGGCCGCGCCCGTCAGGGCTCGACCCGCGCCCCGCAGTTCGCGGGTGGTGGCACGGTCCACGGGCCGACCCCGCGCGACTACAGCCAGCGGACCCCGAAGAAGATGAAGGCCGCGGCGCTCCGCGGTGCTCTCTCGGACCGCGCGCGCGCCGGGCGCGTCCACGTCGTGACGGGCTTCGCGCCCGGTCAGGTCCCGTCGACCAAGGCCGCTCTCGCGGTGCTCGGCAACCTGTCCGGCCGCAAGAACGTCCTCGTGGTCGTCGAGCGCCAGGACGAGATCACCTGGAAGTCGCTGCGCAACGTCGAGCGGGTCCACCTGCTCGTCGCCGACCAGCTCAACACCTACGACGTCCTCATCTCGGACGACGTGGTCTTCACGCAGGGCGCGCTCGACGCGTTCCTCGCCGGCCCCGCCAAGGGTGCCAAGGCTGTGGCCACCGAGTCCGAGGCGGCCCAGGAGGAGACGAAGTGACCGCCGTCGGCAAGGACCCGCGCGACATCCTGATCGCGCCGGTCGTCTCCGAGAAGAGCTACGGCCTGCTCGACGAGGGCAAGTACACGTTCCTCGTCGACCCGCGCGCCAACAAGACCGAGATCAAGATCGCCGTCGAGCAGGTCTTCGGCGTCAAGGTCGACTCGGTCAACACCGCGAACCGCCAGGGCAAGGCCCGCCGGACCCGTTTCGGCATCGGCCGCCGCAAGGCCACGAAGCGTGCGATCGTCACCCTCCGCGAGGGGTCGATCGACATCTTCGGCGGACCGGTCGGCTGAGGCCCGGAAGGATCTGAGGACTCATGGGAATCCGTAAGTACAAGCCGACGACGCCGGGCCGTCGTGGCTCGTCGGTCGCCGACTTCGTCGAGATCACGCGCTCCACGCCGGAGAAGTCGCTGGTCCGCCCGCTGCACAAGACGGGTGGCCGCAACTCCACCGGTCGCGTCACGACCCGCCACCAGGGTGGCGGCCACAAGCGTGCGTACCGCGTCATCGACTTCCGTCGTCACGACAAGGACGGCGTGCCGGCCAAGGTCGCGCACATCGAGTACGACCCGAACCGCACCGCGCGCATCGCGCTGCTGCACTACGCGGACGGCGAGAAGCGCTACATCATCGCGCCGAACAAGCTGTCGCAGGGCGACGTCGTCGAGGCCGGTCCCGGCGCCGACATCAAGCCCGGCAACAACCTGCCGCTGCGCAACATCCCCACGGGTACGGTCATCCACGCCATCGAGCTCCGCCCCGGTGGCGGCGCGAAGATCGCGCGCTCGGCCGGCGCCTCGGTGCAGCTCGTCGCGAAGGACGGCCCGTACGCGCAGCTGCGCATGCCGTCCGGCGAGATCCGCAACGTCGACCTGCGCTGCCGCGCGACGGTCGGCGAGGTCGGCAACGCCGAGCAGTCGAACATCAACTGGGGCAAGGCCGGCCGCATGCGCTGGAAGGGCAAGCGCCCGACCGTCCGCGGTGTCGCCATGAACCCGATCGACCACCCGCACGGTGGTGGTGAGGGCAAGACCTCCGGCGGTCGCCACCCGGTGAGCCCGTGGGGTCAGCCCGAGGGTCGTACCCGTCGTCCGAACAAGCCGAGCGACAAGCTCATCGTGCGCCGTCGGCGCACCGGCAAGAAGCGCTGATAGGAGCCCGAGATGCCTCGCAGCCTCAAGAAGGGCCCGTTCGTCGACGACCACCTGCAGAAGAAGGTCGACGCGCAGAACGAGGCCGGCACGAAGAACGTCATCAAGACGTGGTCGCGTCGCTCGATGATCACGCCGGACTTCCTCGGCCACACCTTCGCGGTCCACGACGGCCGCAAGCACACGCCCGTGTTCGTGACGGAGTCGATGGTCGGGCACAAGCTCGGCGAGTTCGCCCCCACGCGGACGTTCCGCGGCCACGAGAAGGACGACCGGAAGGGCCGTCGCCGCTGACCCCGGTCAGCCTGGTGACGCCCTGACGGCAGAGAACAAGAAGGCAGGACAGCGATGGAAGCCAAGGCGAAGGCGCGGTTCGTCCGCGTCACGCCCCAGAAGGCCCGCCGCGTCGTGGACCTCATCCGTGGCAAGCAGGCGGCCGAGGCCGTGGCGGTGCTGAAGTTCGCGCCGCAGGCCGCGGCGGAGCCCGTCCTCAAGACGGTGCAGTCCGCGGTCGCGAACGCGGTCGAGGGGGCCAAGCGCAACAGCGAGCGGCTCGACGAGACGAACCTCTACATCTCCGAGGTCTTCGTCGACGAGGGTCCGACGCTCAAGCGGTTCCGGCCCCGCGCGCAGGGTCGCGCGGGCCGCATCCTCAAGCGCACGAGCCACATCACGGTCGTGGTGGCCGAGCGCGAGACGACGAGCACGAAGGGACGGGCCCGCTAGTGGGACAGAAGGTCAACCCGCTCGGGTACCGCCTGGGCATCACGACGGACCACCGCTCGCGCTGGTTCGCCGACTCGACGAAGCCGGGTCAGCGCTACCGCGACTACGTCCGCGAGGACGTGCAGATCCGGAAGCTCATGTCGACGGGCCTCGAGCGCGCCGGCATCGCGAAGGTCGAGATCGAGCGCACGCGTGACCGCGTCCGCGTCGACATCCACACCGCCCGCCCGGGCATCGTCATCGGGCGTCGTGGCGCGGAGGCCGACCGCATCCGCGGCGAGCTCGAGAAGCTCACGGGCAAGCAGGTCCAGCTGAACATCCTCGAGGTCAAGAACGCCGAGATCGAGGCCCAGCTGGTCGCCCAGGGCATCGCCGAGCAGCTCGCGAGCCGCGTCTCGTTCCGCCGTGCGATGCGCAAGGGCATCCAGTCCGCGCAGCGGGCCGGTGCCAAGGGCATCCGCGTGCAGGTCTCGGGCCGCCTCGGCGGCGCCGAGATGAGCCGCACGGAGTTCTACCGCGAGGGTCGTGTGCCGCTGCACACGCTGCGCGCGAACATCGACTACGGCTTCTTCGAGGCCCGGACGACCTTCGGCCGCATCGGCGTGAAGGTCTGGGTCTACAAGGGTGACGTCACCGAGCGCGAGTGGGCGCAGCAGCAGGCCACCCAGGCCCCGCGTCCGTCGCGTGGTCCGCGTGGCGACCGCGGCGACCGCGGTCCGCGTGGTGGCGGTCGTCGCACCGAGCGCCAGGACGCGCCCGCCCCGGCCGCCGAGCAGTCGGCGCCCGCGGCGCAGCCCGCGTCCACCGAGTCCGGAACGGAGGCCTGAGCCGTGCTGATCCCGCGCCGGCTGAAGCACCGCAAGCAGCACCACCCGAAGCGCTCCGGCGCCTCGACGGGTGGCACCCAGATCTCGTTCGGCGAGTACGGCATCCAGGCCCTCGAGCCTGCGTACGTCACGAACCGGCAGATCGAGGCTGCGCGTATCGCCATGACCCGCCACATCAAGCGTGGTGGGAAGGTCTGGATCAACATCTACCCGGACCGTCCCCTCACGAAGAAGCCCGCCGAGACCCGCATGGGCTCCGGCAAGGGCTCGCCCGAGTGGTGGATCGCCAACGTCAAGCCCGGCCGAGTGATGTTCGAGCTCGCCGGTGTCCCGGAGCCGCTGGCCCGCGAGGCCATGCGCCGTGCGATGCACAAGCTCCCGATGAAGACGCGTTTCATCGTGCGCGAGGGGGGTAACTGATGGCCATCGGTACCAAGGGTCTGGCTCCCGACGAGCTCGACACCTTCGACGACGAGAAGCTGGTCGCCGAGCTGAAGAAGGCGAAGGAGGAGCTGTTCAACCTCCGCTTCCAGTCGGCGACGGGTCAGCTCGAGAGCCACGGCCGCCTCAAGGCCGTCCGTCGTGACATCGCGCGCATCTACACGATCCTGCGCGAGCGCGAGCTCGGCATCCGTACCGCCCCGAGCGCGGAGTGAGGCCCTGATGACTAAGCACGAGCACACGACCGCGACGACCGAGCACCGGGCATACCGCAAGACCCGGCGTGGTTACGTGGTGAGCGACAAGATGGACAAGACGGTCGTCGTCGAGGTCGAGGACCGCGTCAAGCACCCGCTGTACGGCAAGGTCATCCGCCGTACGAGCAAGGTCAAGGCGCACGACGAGCAGAACAGCGCCGGCATCGGCGACCTGGTCGAGATCATGGAGACCCGGCCGCTGTCCGCCACGAAGCGCTGGCGGATCGTCGAGATCCTCGAGAAGGCCAAGTAGGACCCGTTCCCGGACCTGCGGGTCCGGCACGCACGACAGTTGCCCGCGACGCGGGCGTGCCCCTCGGGGCCGCCCGCGTCGTGTGCACCACGGCAACCATCCGTTCGGCCAGGCTCGGCGGCCGCCCTCGCGGGCTGCCCGGCCGAGAACCCGCCAGACGACAGGAGAGAGCTAGATGATCCAGCAGGAGTCGCGACTGCGTGTCGCCGACAACACGGGTGCCAAGGAGATCCTCTGCATCCGTGTGCTCGGCGGCTCCGGCCGTCGCTACGCCGGTATCGGCGACGTCATCGTCGCCACCGTCAAGGACGCGATCCCCGGCGGCAACGTCAAGAAGGGCGACGTCGTCAAGGCGGTCGTCGTGCGCACCCGCAAGGAGCGCCGGCGCCCCGACGGCTCGTACATCAAGTTCGACGAGAACGCCGCGGTGATCCTCAAGAACGACGGCGAGCCGCGCGGCACCCGCATCTTCGGCCCTGTGGGTCGCGAGCTGCGCGACAAGAAGTTCATGAAGATCATCTCGCTGGCGCCGGAGGTGCTCTGACCATGGCGAAGATCAAGAAGGGCGACCTCGTCGTCGTCATCTCGGGCCGCGACAAGGGCCAGCAGGGGCGCGTCCTCGAGGTGCTGCCGGAGACGCAGCGCGTCGTCGTCGAGGGCGTCCAGCGCGTGCAGAAGCACACGAAGGCCGGCCAGACCTCGCGCGGCACCCGCACGGGCGGCATCGAGACCGTCGAGGCCCCCATCCACATCAGCAACGTGATGCTGGTGGACCCGGAGACCAAGAAGGGCACCCGGGTCGGCTACCGCACCGAGCAGGTCGAGCGCGACGGGCGCACGCGCACCGTGCGCGTCCGCGTCGCCAAGCGCTCCGGTAAGGACATCTGATGACCGAGACCACGATCGAGGCCCCGGCCCAGCCGCGCCTCAAGACGCGCTACAACGACGAGATCAAGCCGGCGCTGTTCGAGCAGTTCTCGCACGAGAACATCAACCAGGTCGCGCGGCTGGTCAAGGTCGTCGTCAACATGGGCGTCGGCGAGGCCGCGAAGGACTCCAAGCTCATCGAGGGCGCGATCCGCGACCTGACCCAGATCACGGGCCAGAAGCCCCAGGTCACCAAGGCCCGCAAGTCCATCGCGCAGTTCAAGCTGCGCGAGGGCATGCCGATCGGCGCGCACGTCACGCTGCGCGGCGACCGTGCCTGGGAGTTCCTGGACCGCCTGCTGTCGATCGCGCTGCCGCGCATCCGCGACTTCCGCGGCCTGTCGGCCGACCAGTTCGACGGGCACGGCAACTACACCTTCGGCCTCGTGGAGCAGTCCGTGTTCCACGAGATCGACCAGGACAAGATCGACCGGGTCCGCGGCATGGACATCACCATCGTCACGACCGCCACCACGGACGACGAGGGGCGCGCGTTCCTCAAGCTCCTCGGCTTCCCGTTCAAGGAGAACTGACATGGCGAAGACCGCCCTCATCAACAAGGCGGCCGCGAAGCCGAAGTTCGCGGTCCGTGCCTACACGCGCTGCCAGCGGTGCGGTCGCCCGCACTCGGTGTACCGCAAGTTCGGCCTGTGCCGGATCTGCGTGCGGGAGATGGCCCACCGCGGCGAGCTCCCCGGCGTGACCAAGAGCAGCTGGTAAGTACCACCGGACGTCGGTAGGTCCGCGCCCCCGCGAGGGGGCGCGGATACCCCGGCGAGAAAGGGCTGACGCCCGATGACCATGACCGACCCGATCGCAGACTTCCTGACGCGTCTGCGCAACGCGAACTCGGCGCACCACGACACGGTGACGATCCCGTTCTCGAAGCTCAAGAGCCACATCGCCGAGATCCTGCAGGCCGAGGGCTACATCTCGGGCTGGACCGTCGAGGACGCCCCCGTGGGCAAGAACCTGACGATCACCCTGAAGTACGGCCCCAACCGCGAGCGTGCGCTCGCCGGCGTCAAGCGCGTGTCCAAGCCGGGCATGCGCGTGTACGCCAAGTCGACCAACCTGCCGAAGGTGCTCGGCGGCCTGGGCGTGGCGATCCTGTCCACGTCCTCCGGCCTGCTGACCGACAAGCAGGCCCAGAAGAAGGGTGTGGGCGGGGAAGTCCTCGCCTACGTCTGGTAAGCCCGAGACGAGAGGAGAACAGCCATGTCCCGAATCGGCAGGATCCCCGTCCCGGTGCCGACCGGTGTCGACGTGACGATCGACGGCCAGCTCGTGACGGTGAAGGGCGCCAAGGGCACCCTCACCCACACCGTCCCCGCCCCGCTGGCGGTGGACCGTGACGAGGCCGGCGCACTCGTGGTGACGCGTCCCGACGACGAGCGCCTCTCGCGCTCGCTGCACGGCCTGACCCGCACGCTGCTGGCCAACCTGGTCACGGGCGTGACGGAGGGCTACACGAAGAAGCTCGAGATCGTCGGCACGGGTTACCGCGTCACGGCGAAGGGCGACACCCTCGAGTTCGCGCTCGGCTTCAGCCACCCCGTCGTCGTGGAGCCCCCCGCGGGCATCACGTTCGCCGTCGAGACCCCGACGAAGTTCTCGGTCCAGGGCATCGACAAGCAGCAGGTGGGCGAGGTCGCCGCGAACATCCGCAAGATCCGCAAGCCCGAGCCGTACAAGGGCAAGGGCGTGCGCTACGCGGGCGAGAACGTGCGCCGCAAGGTCGGAAAGGCTGGGAAGTAAGCCATGGCGATCAGCATCAAGGGCAAGGGCAAGTCCATCGCCCGTCGCCGTCGGCACCTGCGCCTGCGCAAGAAGGTCGTCGGCACCGCCGCCCGTCCGCGCCTGGTCGTGACGCGCTCCGCGCGGCACATCACCGCCCAGGTCGTCGACGACGGCATCGGCCAGACGGTGGCGTCGGCCTCGACGCTCGAGGCGGACCTGCGCGGGGCCGAGGGCGACAAGACCGCGAAGGCGCGCAAGGTCGGCGAGCTCGTCGCCGCCCGTGCGAAGGCGGCCGGCGTCGAGTCGGTCGTGTTCGACCGCGGCGGCAACAAGTACCACGGCCGTGTGGCCGCGGTCGCCGACGGCGCCCGTGAGGGCGGTCTGGCCCTGTGACGACGAACTCCGCATCGAAGAAGAGGACTTTCTGATGGCTGCTCCTCAGCGCAGCAACACCGGTGCCGGCGGCACCGGCGGCGACCGCCGGGACGGCGGCCGTCGTGACGGCGGGCGGCGCGGAGACGCCGCCGAGAAGAGCGCGTTCGTCGAGCGCGTCGTGACGATCAACCGTGTCGCCAAGGTCGTCAAGGGCGGCCGCCGCTTCAGCTTCACCGCGCTCGTCGTGGTGGGCGACGGTGACGGCACGGTCGGCGTCGGCTACGGCAAGGCCAAGGAGGTGCCCGCGGCGATCGCCAAGGGTGTCGAGGAGGCGAAGAAGAACTTCTTCCGCGTCCCGCGCATCCAGGGCACCATCCCGCACCCCGTCCAGGGCGAGAAGGCCGCGGGTGTCGTGTTCCTGCGCCCCGCGTCGCCGGGTACCGGTGTGATCGCCGGCGGTCCGGTGCGTGCGGTGCTCGAGTGCGCCGGCATCCACGACGTGCTCAGCAAGTCGCTCGGGTCGTCCAACGCGATCAACATCGTGCACGCCACGGTCGAGGCCCTGCGCTCCCTCGAGGAGCCCGAGGCCGTCGCCGCCCGTCGTGGGCTGGCGCTCGACCACGTGGCCCCGGCGCAGCTCCTGCGGGCGCAGGCCGAGGGTCGCGCGGCGGCTGCCGCGAAGGTGGGTGCGTGATGGCTCGTCTCAAGGTGACCCAGACCCGGTCCGCCATCGGCGGCAAGCAGAACCAGCGCGACACGCTGCGCACCCTGGGCCTGAAGCGGATCGGCGACGTCGTCGTCAAGGAGGACCGCCCCGAGATCCGCGGCATGGTCAAGACGGTGACGCACCTCGTCGCGGTCGAGGAGGTCGAGTGACCATGGCCGACGACAAGAAGAAGGCCGACGACACGGCCGTGGAGTCGACGGAGGAGGCCCCCAAGGCCGCCGCCAGGAAGACCCCGGCGAAGAAGGCCCCGGCGAAGGCCGCGGCGACCGAGGCCGCTGCGGCCGAGGAGAAGCCGAAGGCGACCCGCAAGCCGGCCGCCGCGAAGGCGGACGCCGCCGCGGCGGAGGCCCCGAAGGCCGCCGCCAAGGGCAGCAGCACGACCGAGGGCGCCGGCGGCACGCTCAAGGTGCACCACCTGCGTCCGGCTCCCGGTGCCAAGACCGCCAAGACCCGTGTGGGTCGTGGTGAGGCGTCGAAGGGCAAGACGGCGGGTCGTGGCACCAAGGGCACCAAGGCCCGCTACCAGGTGCCCGAGGCGTTCGAGGGCGGGCAGATGCCGATGCACATGCGTCTGCCGAAGCTCCGCGGCTTCAAGAACCCGTTCCGCGTCGAGTACCAGGTCGTCAACCTGGACCGCATCTCGGCGCTGTACCCGCAGGGCGGCGACGTCACCGTCGCGGACCTGGTCGCCAAGGGTGCGGTCCGCAAGGGCCGCCCCGTCAAGGTGCTCGGCACCGGCGAGCTGACCGTCAAGGTCGCCGTGGCGGTCGACGCGTACTCCGCGTCCGCCAAGGAGAAGATCGAGGCGGCCGGCGGGAGCGTCGCGCAGGGCTGACGCCACGCGCGGTCCGCACGGACCCGTCCACGAGAGCGGGCGGTCCCGGGAGAGATCCCGGGGCCGCCCGCTCTCGTGCTGCCCGGGGCGTCCGGCGGTGTCCCGCCCCGTCGTCCCGCGCTGTCCTGGGACCGTCCCGCCGGGTCGTCCCGTCGAGCCGTACGTGCGGCTGTCCTGCGCGCGTCCCGTACGGCCGTCCCCCGTCGGACCGCCGCCCGACAGAGCAGCGGAGGTGTGGGCGGCGCCGCGGTACGGACGCGGCCGGACGCCGGCGGCAGGCTCGTGCGGTCAGCGGGTGGGTCTCCCACGGCGGACGGGAGCCGTCAGGACGGCCCGCGCCGGGTATCGTCGGGGGCGCTCCGCGACGGTGACGTGGCGGCGCCGGCCGGGTACGGGGCCGTCATGGGTGCCGCCACCGCACGTCCCGACCCGGCCGCATGCCGGGCTCGCTGGACGTACGGGGTAGTCTGGCGCGCGGTCTTCGCCGCAGCGCGGCGGCAACGGGTCGGTCGTGCCGACCTCATCCCAGCAGGAGGACAGGTGCTCAGCGCATTCGCACGGGCGTTCCGGACGCCCGACCTGCGGCGCAAGCTGCTCTTCACCATCGGCATCGTCGTGGTGTTCCGCATCGGTTCGTTCCTGCCGACGCCCGGCGTCAGCTACCCGAACGTCCAGGCGTGCATCGACCAGACCGCGGACGCCAACGACCTGCTGGGGCTGGTGAACCTGCTCAGCGGCGGGGCGCTCCTGCAGCTGTCGGTGTTCTCGCTCGGGATCATGCCGTACATCACCGCGAGCATCATCATCCAGCTGCTGCGGGTCGTGATCCCGAAGTTCGAGGAGCTGCACAAGGAGGGGCAGTCGGGCACCGCGAAGCTCACGCAGTACACGCGGTACCTGACCATCGGCCTCGCCGTCCTGCAGTCGACGACGATCATCACCTTCGCGCGCAGCGGCAACCTGTTCACCGGCTGCACCGTCGACGTCATCCCCGACGACTCCTGGGTGACGCTGCTCATCATGGTCATCGCCATGACGGCCGGTACCGGCCTCGTCATGTGGCTGGGCGAGCTGATCACCGAGCGCGGCGTCGGCAACGGCATGTCGCTGCTCATCTTCGTCTCGATCGCCGCGAGCTTCCCGAGCGCCATGTGGTCCATCGCGGGCGGCGCCGGCGGCATCGGCAAGTTCATCGTGGTGATGGCGATCATCGTGCTCGTCATCGGCCTGGTCGTCTTCGTCGAGCAGTCGCAGCGTCGCATCCCGGTGCAGTACGCCAAGCGCATGGTCGGCCGCCGCATGTACGGCGGGTCGAGCACCTACATCCCGATCAAGATCAACATGGCCGGCATCATCCCGGTGATCTTCGCGTCGTCGCTGCTCGCCATCCCGGCGCTCATCGCGCAGTTCGGTGACCCCACGGCCGGCTGGGTGCAGTGGATCAGCCTGTACGTGGCGGACCCCGAGGCGCCGCTGCACATCGGGATCTACATCCTGCTGATCATCTTCTTCTGCTACTTCTACACGGCGATCACGTTCAACCCGGACGAGGTCGCGGACAACATGAAGAAGTACGGCGGCTTCATCCCCGGCATCCGCGCCGGGCGTCCGACGGCCGAGTACCTCGACTACGTCATCACGCGCATCACCGCACCGGGCTCGATCTACCTGGCGCTCGTCGCGCTCATCCCGACGATCGCGTTCATCGTCCTCGACGTCGGCAACAACATCCCGTTCGGCGGCGCCTCGATCCTCATCGTGGTCGGCGTCGGCCTCGAGACGGTGAAGCAGATCGAGTCCCAGCTGCAGCAGCGTCACTACGAAGGGTTCCTCCGTTGACCGCACGTCTCGTCCTGCTGGGCCCGCCCGGAGCGGGCAAGGGCACGCAGGCCATCCGCCTGGCCGAGAGCCTCGGTGTCCCGGCGATCTCGACCGGCGACATCTTCCGCGAGAACATCCGGAACGGCACCGAGCTGGGCCGTCAGGTCCAGGACATCACCGCCTCGGGTGCGCTGGTCCCGGACGAGCTCACGAACGAGCTCGTGCGCGACCGCCTGGCGCAGGCGGACGCCGCCGAGGGCTTCCTGCTCGACGGGTACCCGCGCAACGTGGCCCAGGTCGGCGCGCTCGACGAGATCCTCGCGGCCGCGGGCGCGGGGGTCGACGCGGCGGTCGAGCTGACCGTGGACCCGCAGGTGGTCGTCGACCGACTGACCCGCCGCGCCGCCATCGAGGGCCGGGCGGACGACACCGAGGACGTCATCCGGCACCGTCTCGACGTGTACGCGGAGCAGACCGCCCCGATCTCGCAGGTGTACGCCGCGCGCGGCCTGCTCGTGCAGGTCGACGGTCTCGGTGACGTCGACGAGGTCACGCAGCGCCTGCTCGACGCGCTGCGGGTCGTCCGCCCCGCCTGACCCCGCGATGTTCGGCCGGGAGCGCATCGAGTACAAGACGCCCGAGCAGGTCGCCGTGATGCGTCGGGCCGGGCTGGTCGTCGCCGACGCCCTCGACGCGGTCCGCGCGCGGATCGCAGCGGGGGCCACGACGGCCGACCTCGACGCGGTCGCCGAGGAGGTCATCCTCGGCGCCGGGGCGACACCGTCCTTCCTCGGGTACCACGGGTACCCCGCGACGCTGTGCGTCTCCGTGAACGAGGAGATCGTCCACGGGATCCCCGGCAGCCGCGTGCTGCAGCCCGGGACGTCGTCTCCGTCGACTGCGGCGCGGTCGTCGACGGGTGGCACGGGGACTCGGCGTTCTCGGTCGTCGTCGGCGACGGCGACCCCCTCGACCACGAGCTGGTCACGACGACCGAGGAGGCCCTCTGGGCCGGCATCGCGGCGCTCGCGCGCAGCGACCGCCTCGGTGGCGTGGGGGAGGCCGTCGAGGAGGTCGTCGAGGCCGCGCACGCCGCGGGGCGCAACGGCGGCGCGCCGTACGGGATCGTGGAGGACTACGTCGGCCACGGCATCGGCACGGCGATGCACCAGCCCCCGGACGTGCCGAACTACCGCACCCGGGACCGTGGGGCGAAGGTCCGGCCGGGCCTGTGCGTGGCCGTCGAGCCGATGCTCGTGCGCGGCGCCGAGGCGAACCGCACGCTCGCCGACGACTGGACGGTCGTGACGGAGGACGGCTCGCGTTCCGCGCACTGGGAGCACACCGTGGCGGTGCTCGAGGACGGCGTCGTCGTGCTCACCGCCCGGGACGGGGGCGCCGAGCGGCTGGGCGCGCTCGGCGTGCAGGTCGCCGCGCTGCCCTGAGGCCCGCGGGCGCGTCTCGTCCGCCGCCCGGCTGCCCGCTCGCCGGGCCGCCCTGCCGGCCCGGGCCGTAGAGGCACGCGCCGCTCCCGAGGTGGGAGAGGCGGCTCGGCCGGGGCGCAGGGGAGCGGTGTGCCGGGCGCCGGTGCAGTGTCCCCGCGGGCACCGCGGCGACGATGGTGCAGGACACACCACCAGCACGCTCTCGATGCCGTATAGTTGCGGGTTGGTTGTGTGCGCCGTCCGGACGACGGGTCGCCCGCGCCGCTCCACACTCTCGGCGAGAGACCCGGAACCCCCGGGGCTCCGGCGGCGCGTGGGAACAGCACGACACGAACGACAGTTAGCGGAGGACATGGCCAAGAAGGACGGCGTCATCGAGATCGAGGGCAGCGTGATCGAGGCGCTCCCCAACGCGATGTTCCGCGTGGAGCTCGCGAACGGCCACAAGGTGCTCGCCCACATCTCGGGCAAGATGCGCCAGCACTACATCCGGATCCTCCCCGAGGACCGGGTCGTGGTCGAGCTCAGCCCGTACGACCTGTCCCGCGGGCGCATCGTCTACCGCTACAAGTAACCCACCCCATCGACACGCCGTCGGCCGGGCTCGTCCGGGCCGGTGCACGGCGGCGGAGGAACACGCGATGAAGGTCAAGCCGAGCGTCAAGAAGATCTGCGACAAGTGCAAGGTGATCCGCCGGCACGGTCGCGTCCAGGTGATCTGCGAGAACCTGCGCCACAAGCAGCGCCAGGGCTGAGCAGCACACCGCACCACACGGCCCGCTAGGGCCAGCAAGCGCATCGCCACTCCGTGCTCAGGGCCCCGGCCCGGCGCACGGCGAACCCCCGGCTCGGAGGCCGGGGCCCGCGGCCCGCGGGAGGACGGTGCGGCAGACCTCCGACGCAGTACAGGAGCCAGCAGGCACATGGCACGTCTCATCGGTGTCGACCTCCCCCGCGAGAAGCGGGTCGAGATCGCGCTCACCTACATCTTCGGGGTCGGGCGCACGCGCGCGCAGCAGACCCTCGCCGCCACGGGCATCAGCCCGGACGTCCGGGTCAAGGACCTGGGCGACGCCGAGCTGGTCGCGCTGCGCGACTACCTCGAGGGCAGCTTCAAGCTCGAGGGTGACCTCCGTCGCGAGATCGCCGCCGACATCCGCCGCAAGGTCGAGATCGGCAGCTACGAGGGCCTGCGTCACCGCCGCGGCCTCCCGGTGCGCGGGCAGCGCACCAAGACCAACGCGCGCACCCGCAAGGGCCCGAAGCGCACCGTCGCCGGCAAGAAGAAGGCCGGGCGCAAGTAAGGCGCCGGCTGGTCGCGCACCGTCGCTGACCGCCACGCCGTCGGCCCACCGACCCGCAGACCCCGAGAGAAGAAGAGATGCCTCCCAAGTCCCGCACCGCCGTGCGCAAGCCGCGCCGCAAGGAGAAGAAGAACGTCTCCCACGGCCAGGCGCACATCAAGAGCACGTTCAACAACACGATCGTCTCCATCACGGACCCGTCGGGCGCCGTGATCGCGTGGGCGTCGTCCGGCCAGGTCGGCTTCAAGGGCTCGCGCAAGTCGACGCCGTTCGCCGCGCAGCTCGCCGCCGAGGCCGCCGCCCGCCGTGCCCAGGAGCACGGCATGCGCAAGGTCGACGTGTTCGTCAAGGGCCCGGGCTCGGGCCGTGAGACCGCGATCCGCTCGCTGCAGGCGACGGGCCTCGAGGTCGGCTCGATCCAGGACGTGACGCCGCAGGCGCACAACGGCTGCCGTCCGCCGAAGCGTCGCCGCGTCTGACCCGTCGACGGCCGGGACCGTGCCCTGCGCACCGGTCCCGGCCCTCGCGCGTCCCCGCCGTCGTCCCGCCCCGCGCGTGACGACGGCGGCGTGAGGACGCACGGCACGACCGGACCACGACCGTCGCCAGGACGTGCGGACCGAGCCACGTCCCGGCCAGCAGTACCTGCGGAGCGTCATATGGCGGACGCCCGCGGAGAGGAACCCCACCGTGCTCATCGCACAGCGTCCCACCCTGACCGAAGAGGTCATCTCGGAGCACCGCTCGCGGTTCTCCATCGAGCCGCTCGAGCCCGGCTTCGGCTACACCCTCGGCAACTCCCTGCGCCGCACGCTCCTGTCGTCCATCCCGGGCGCCGCCGTCACGTCCATCCGGATCGACGGTGTGCTGCACGAGTTCTCGACGGTGCCGGGCGTCAAGGAGGACGTCACCGAGATCATCCTCAACATCAAGAACCTCGTCGTCTCCTCGGAGAACGACGAGCCCGTCGTGATGTACCTGCGCAAGCAGGGCGCGGGTGAGGTCACGGCCGCGGACATCGTGCCGCCGGCCGGCGTCGAGGTGCACAACCCCGAGCTGCACCTGGCCACCCTGAACGACAAGGGCAAGCTCGAGATCGAGCTCACGGTCGAGCGCGGCCGCGGCTACGTGTCGGCGAACCAGAACAAGTCGCTCGACGCGGAGATCGGCCGGATCCCGGTCGACTCGATCTACTCGCCCGTGCTCAAGGTGACCTACAAGGTCGAGGCGACGCGTGTCGAGCAGCGGACCGACTTCGACAAGCTCATCGTCGACGTCGAGACGAAGCCGGCGATCAGCCCGCGCGACGCGCTGGCCTCGGCCGGCAAGACGCTCGTCGAGCTGTTCGGTCTCGCCCGCGAGCTGAACGTCGAGGCCGAGGGCATCGAGATCGGCCCGTCGCCGACGGACGCGGCCCTCGCCGCGGACCTGGCGCTGCCGATCGAGGACCTGCAGCTGACGATCCGCTCGTACAACTGCCTCAAGCGCGAGGGCATCCACACGGTGGGTGAGCTCGTGGCGCGGTCGGAGGCCGACCTGCTCGACATCCGCAACTTCGGTGCGAAGTCCATCACCGAGGTCAAGGAGAAGCTGGCCGAGCTGGGCCTCACGCTCAAGGACAGCCCGCTGGACTTCGACCCCACCGCGTCGGGCGCCTACTACGGGGACGACGAGACCGACTTCGTCGAGGACGAGCAGTACTGACGACCGTTCGCCCGGGCCGCCGCGCGCGGCGGTCCGGCGTCGCCCCTTTCTGATCCCAAGGAGTAGAGACCATGCCCACGCCCACCAAGGGTCCCCGGCTCGGTGGCAGCCCGGCGCACGAGCGGCTGATCCTCGCGAACCTCGCGACGGCGCTGTTCGAGCACAAGCGCATCACGACGACCGAGGCCAAGGCCAAGCGCCTGCGCCCGCTCGCGGAGCGCCTCATCACGTTCGCCAAGCGCGGCGACCTGCACGCGCGTCGTCGCGTGCTGACGGTCGTCCGTGACAAGGGCGTCGTGCACACGCTGTTCACGGAGATCGCGCCGACCGTGGCCGACCGCCAGGGCGGCTACACGCGCATCACGAAGATCGGCCCCCGCAAGGGCGACAACGCGCCGATGGCCGTGATCGAGCTCGTCCTCGAGCCGCTCTCGCCGAAGCAGGCCGTCGTCAAGGAGGCCACGCGCGCCGCCGAGAAGGCCGCCCCGGCCCCCGCCGCGCCGGCCGACGAGCCGGTCGAGGAGCCGACGGCCGAGACCACGGACGAGGCGTCCGCCGACGCCCCGGCCGAGGAGACGCAGGCCGACAAGGCCTGAGCCTCGCCAGCAGCGCCACGAGGGCCCGGACACCGCACGGTGTCCGGGCCCTCGTGCGTCTGCCGGGGCCGGGCGTCGGACCAGGAGCCGTGGCCCCGGCGGCCGGCCGTGCGCCGGGGCGGTGCAGCCGCGGGCGGGTCGGTCCGTGCCGCGTCCGGTGCCGGTCCGGTGCGGCGTGCGCGGGAGGCCGACGTGCGCGTCCGGGGGGCGCACGTCGGCCGTCGTGCTCGTCAGGCTCGGCGACGGACCCGCAGGGAGGCCGTGCCGACGGCCAGTGCCAGGAGCGCCGTGAGGGCGAGCGCCCCTGTCGTCGTGCCGGTGGCGGCGAGCCGGGCGTCCGTCCGGCCGCCGGACGCCGTACCGGACGACGTCCCGGAGGGCCCGGTCGTCGCGGTGCCCGGGACAGCCGCCACCTCGATGGGCACGCCGCCGACCACGCCGCTCGCGGAGCGCACCACGAGCGTGTGCGCGCCCGCCGGGACGTCGGCGGGGAGGTGGACGCGCACGGCCAGCGCGCCGGCCGCGTCGGCCCGCGTCCGCAGCAGCAGCCGTGGTGCGGAGTGCAGCCAGATCTCGGCCTCCTCGTGCGGGTGCAGGCCGACCGCGCGCACGTCCACGGCGCCGCCCGCGGCCGGACGCGCTGTCGACGCGGCGACGTCGAGCCCGCCGGCGACGACGAGCGCGACCTGCGCGGTCGCGCCGGCGCCCACGCCGTTCGCCGCGCGGAGCGTCACCGTGGCGGTACCGGCCCGCACGGGCGTCCCGACGAGTCGGCCGCCCGTGGGCGTGGGCTCCCACGTGACGCCCTCGGGCAGCCCGTCGGCCGTCACGACCGGTGCGGGCCAGCCGTCGGCGGTCACGTCGACGCGCACCGGCTCGCCGCGCACCGCCGGCACGCTGCGGTCCGCCGTCAGGGCGGCCGGGGTCTCGACCTCGACCGTCCACGGCACCTCGACGAGCGGCCCGGTGCCGTTGTCGAGCCGCAGGAGCACGGCGTGCGGTCCCGGGGCGGACGTCGTGCCGCGCAGGTGCACGGCGGCGTCCACGACCTCGACGCGCAGCCCCTCGGGCAGCCCTGCGGCGGTCACCGCGGGGCGCGGGTGCCCCACGACGTCGGCGAGGGCGACGTCCGCCGGTGCGCCGGCACGGACCCGGGTCGTGCCGCCCGTGGCGGTGAGCGTGGGGCGGCTCGTGACCTCGAACGCGAGCACGAGCGTCTGCGTGCCCACGCCGTTGTCCGCCGTCACGGTGACGGGCGGCACGGGCCCGGCGTCGGCCGCGGTGGGCTCCGCCGTGAACGTCGCCGCGGCCGCGTCGAACGTGAGCCAGCGGGGCAGCGGGGACGTCGTCAGGGTCGGTGCCGGGTGGCCGCCGACGGTCAGCGCCCGCGTCGTCCGCGTGCCGGCCGCGAGGGGCCCACCGGTGCCGGCGACGGTCGCGGGGGCCTCGACCACGAGCGCGTACGTCGCGACGGCGGCGGGGCCGACGCCGTTGGCCGCCGTGAGGCGCACGTGCGACGTGCCGGGACCGGTCGGGGTGCCGCGCAGCGCGACGCCCGTGGCCGTGCGCTCGAGCGCGAGCCCGGCTGGGAGGCCGTCGGCGGAGACCTCGGGCTCGGGGTAGCCGGACACGGTCACCGGGACGTCCACCGTGCCGCCGAGCAGCACGCGTCCGCCGGTGGCCGGCGTCAGGCCCGGGGGCTCCTGGACCTCGACCGTCCACGGGACGGTCACGGCGGGGCCGGTGCCGTTGTCGAGCGTGAGGGTCACGGCGTGGCGTCCCGCGGCCGCGGTGGTGCCGGTCAGGCGCACCGTGCGCCCGTCCACCGCGACGTCGAGACCGGCGGGCAGGCCGTCGGCGGTGACCGTGGGCACCGGGTGGCCCCCGAGCGTCGTGAGCGCGACGTCGGCGGTGCCGCCCGCGCGCAGGGTGGTGCTCCCGTGCGCGACGTCGGCGGACGGCGCGGAGCGCACGTGAAGGACGACGATCGCGGACGACCCCACGCCGATCCCGTTCATGGCGGAGACCAGGAGGGTGTGCCGGCCCGCCACCTCGGGTGTGCCGACGAGCGCGACGGTCGTGCCGTCGACCGCGAGCCGGACGCCCGCGGGCTGCCCCGTGAGGAGCAGCTGGGGCGGGGGTACCCGCTGACGGTCACGGGCACGGGCGTGAGCGGCTCGCCCAGCCTCGCCACCACCTCGGTGGGGGCGGAGACGGCCGCGGGTGCGACGACGGTCAGCTGCAGGGTGCGCGTGGCGGCGGGGTGCGCGGGGCCGTTCGCGGCGGTGAGGGTCACCTCGGCCTCGCCGGTGGCGCCCGTGGCACCGACGAGGCGCAGGTCCGCCCCGTCCTGCACGAGGGTGAGGCCGGCGGGCAGGCCGTCGGCGGTCACGGCCGGCGACGGCGAGCCCGCCACCGTGCCGAGCGCGATCGTCTCCCCGAGACCGGCGTGCAGGACGAGCCGGGCCGGCGTGCCGACGAGCTGCGGCGCGGTGGCGACCTCGACGCGCAGGCGTGCGGTCGCCACCGCGCCGACGCCGTTGTCCGCGCGGAGCTCCACCTCGGCGACGCCGGGCGTGCCCGGTGTGCCGACGAGCGCGGTGCCGTCCTCGGCCACGCGCAGGCCCGCCGGCAGCCCGGTCGCCGTCACGACCGGCGCGGGGTAGCCGCCGAGGGTGAGCGGGACGTGCGCCTGCTCCCCGGCCGCGACCTGCACGGACGCCGGTGCGTCGACACGTGCGTGCGCACGCAGCACGAGCGTCACGGCCGCGGTGGCGGGCGCCCCGAGCCCGTTGTCCGCGCGCAGGGTCACCGTGCGCGGCCCCTCGCCGGCCACCGGGGTGCCGGTCAGCCGCACGGTGCCGTCGGCGTCGAGCACGACCGACAGCCCGGTCGGGAGGTTGTCGGCGGTGACCGCGGGCAGCGGGAAGCCCGCGACCCGGCCCAGGACGGTGCCGTCCGCGGGGGCGTCGCGGACCACCGGGACGGACGAGCCGGGACCGGTGACGGCGGCGGGGCGGGTGGCCCGCACGGTGAGCGTGGCCGTCGCCTCACCGGCTGCGTTGCGCGCGGTGACGGTGAAGGGACCGTGCTCGCCGGCGTCGGTCGCGGCGGGCGTGGCGGTGAACGTGCGCGTCGCGGCGTCGAACGTGAGCCAGCCCGGCAGGGCGGGGTCCACCGTCAGCGCAGGGGCCTCGTGGCCCTCGACGTCGAGGACCCAGGCGGTGCGCGTCCCGGTCGGCGCGACGAGCACGGGCGCCGCGTCGGGGAAGACCGGCGAGAGCAGCGCACGCACGGTGACGTCGTGGGTGACGGTCCGCGTACCGGCGGCCGTCACCCGGACGACGGCCGAGCCGGCGGCCGTCGGGGTGCCGGACAGGACCACCTGCTGCCCGCGCACCTCGACCCGCAGCCCCGCGGGCAGGGCGAGCGGGCCGCCGTCGGCGCCGGCGACCGTGACACGCGGCGCCGGGAAGCCGTCCGCCTCCAGCACGTGCTGGGCGTACGTGCCGACGTGCCAGGTGAGGTCCGCCGCCCCGGTCAGCGCCGGGGCGGCGGTGAGGGTCCAGGGCAGCTCGCCGGTCGTCTCGCCGAACGCGTTCCGTGCCGTCACCGTGGCGAGGCCGGTGCCGGCGGCGGTGCGCGGCGCCGTGCCGGACAGCGTCCGGGTCGCGCCCGTGCCCGTGACCGACCAGCCCTCGGGCAGGCCGGTGGCCGTGACGACGGCGTCGGGGGACGCGGAGACCCCGAGCGGCACGTCCAGGGGCGCGCCCGCCTCGCCGGTGACGTCCGTGGGGAGGGTGAGGACCGGGGCGGAGCCGACGACGACGTCGAGCGTCCGCTCGGCGGTGCCGGCGGTGCTGGTCGCGGTGACCCGCACGGTCGACGCGCCGTCGACGGTCGGCGTGCCGGCGATCCGCACGCCGTCGGACGTGGGCGCCGCCGTGACGCCGGCCGGCAGGCCCGCGACCGCCACCGTGGGCGCGGGGACGCCGGTGACCTGCACGTCGAGCGCGACGGGCTCGCCGCGCGGCCACGCCTGCGCGGGCACCTCGGCCACCGCCGGGGGAGCGGTCACGAGGACCGGCACCTCGACGGTGCGGCTCTCGAAGCCGGTGTCGAGCGTGACCCGCACGGTGTGCTCGCCCGGCGCCGTCGGCGTGCCCGTCAGCGCGACGCGCCCGTCGGTGAGCACGACGCGGGTCCCGGCGGGCGTGCCGGTGGCACCGGCGACGGCCGCCACCGGCACGGAGCTCACCGTGCCGAGCGTCGTGTCCGCCGCGACCCCGACCGGTACGGTCACCGGACCTGCGGCCGGTGCGAACGTCACGGGCGACGGGACGACGACGCGCACGTCCCGCTCGGCGACGAGGCTGTTCGCGACGGTGGCGCGCACCCGCACCGTGGTGTCCGCGTACGCGGTGCCGGGGTCGCCCGTGAACGTCACGCGGGTGCTGCGGTCGCCCTTGACGGCTGCCGACGTCAGCCACGCCGGGCCACCGCTCACGCTCACGTCGGGCTCGGGGAAGCCGGTCACCGTCAGGGCCTGCGTCTGCGGACCGGCCGCCGGCCGGAAGACGAGCGGGTCCGCCGGCACCGTCGGGGCCTCGTAGGCGGGCTCACCGGACTCGAACCCGAGGCTCGTGAAGGTCACCGACACGGGGGTCCGGTGCAGCGTCCCGGCGACGCCCAGCCGCAGGCGGGTCACGCGGGTCAGGTCGGCGCCGGCGCCGACCGGGCGCAGCCACGCGGCGTCCCCCTCGTACGCCGGCCGGTAGCGGACGGTGAGGAAGTCGGGCTGCGCGGGCCGGCTGAGGCCGCTGCCCGCGCTCTGCCGCCCGTCGGCGTCCCAGACCGTGACCGAGAACGCGATCGGGTTGCCCTCGACCTGGGGGTGCACGTCCTCGTACTTGAGCAGGATCCGGTCGAGGGTGCCGCCCGCCGTGAGGTCGACCGGGGCCGGGGCGTCCCAGTCGACCCACGTGTTCGCGGTCACGCAGCCGTCGACGCCTGCCTCGACCCGCATGCGCCCGGGCGTCACGGTGACGCTCGAGCCCTGCGACGGCTCGCACGTCCACATGTCGCCCGCGGCCGGTGTGCGGGTGCCCATGCTGCGCCCCGCGAAGTCGTCGACGGTGAACCCGGCCGGCTCGGCCGCGGTCGCGGGCAGCGCGACCGCGGCGCCGCTGAGCGCGAGGACGGCGGTCAGGAGGGCCGCGGTCAGGCGGCCGGGGCGGGAGATGGGCACGGGCGTCCTCAGGTCGGGGCGGTCGCCGCGCCCCGGGCGCAGCGGCGGCGGCCGCGGCACCGGCGGGGAGCGGGGGACGGGGGCACGGTAGGGGCGCGGCCCGGGTGGCGGACAGGGCCGGCGCGCGTCCCGTCCGGATCGCCCCGGTCTGCGTCCACGGCTCGGACGCCACGCCCGCGCTGGGTACCGTCGGCGGCATGAGCGAGGGCAGGACTCCCGTGGTGCTCGTCCACGGGCTGCGCGCGTCCCGCACGATGTGGCGGGCGCAGGTGACGGCGCTGGAGGCGGCGGGGCGGACGGTGGTCGCACCCGACCTGCCCGGTCACGGTGCGCGTCTGGGGGAGCGGTACACGCACGCCGGTGCCGTCGACGCGGTGGCCGCCGCCGTGCAGGACGTCGGCGGTCGGGCGGTGGTCGTCGGGCTGTCGCTCGGCGGGTACGTCGCCATCGCCCACGCCGCCCGGCACCCCGAGCAGGTCGCCGGGCTCGTCGCCGCCTCGTGCTCGACGCGGCCTCACCGTGCCGTCCTGCGCGCCTGGGGTGCGGCGGCGTGGGGCTTCGCACGTCTGCCGGACCGGGGCGCGGCCGTGAACCAGTGGCTCGTGGACCGGACGCTGCCGGCGGAGGGGGCCGCGGACGCCGGCGCCGGCGGCTTCGCGCTCGACGTCGTCGAGGACGCGCTGCGGGAGATGACCGTGGCCCGCCCGCTCGAGGACCTCGGGCGCGTGCCGGCGCCCGTGTGGATCGTCAACGGGCGCTGGGACCACTTCCGCGGCGAGGAGCGGCGCTTCCTCGCCGCCTGCCGGGACGGGCGCCTGGTGGTCGTGCCGCGGGCGACGCACCTGGTGAGCCTGGTGCAGCCGGTCCGGTTCACGCGGGTGCTGCTCGAGGTCCTCGCGGACGTGGACGCCCGGGAGGCGCTCGCCCGGACCGGACGGTCCTGAGCGCGGCGCCCGGCGCACCGTCAGTGCACGAGCGCCCAGGCCCGCACGCCGCCGACGATGCCCGCCTGGTTCGGCACGACGACGACGTCGTCCCCGAGCCGCTCCAGCACGGTCGGCGTGATCGCGCGCGCGTTGCCCCCGCCCAGGTACAGCCGGTCCCAGTGGAACACCGGGCGGAACCCGTCCACGACCCGCCGCACGCGCCGGGACCACAGCCCGTCGCCCAGCCGCGCGCGCTCGGGCTGGCCGACGTAGGCGTCGTACGTGGTGCCCCAGCGCACCGGGGCGTGCGACAGCTCGAGGTGCGGTGCGAGCCGTCCGCCGTCGAACAGCGCCGACCCCAGCCCGGTGCCGAGCGTGAGGACCAGCTCGAGCCCCGTGCCGGACACGACGCCCGCGCCGTGCACCTCCGCGTCGTTGAGGACGAGCGTCGGCACGCCGAGGCGCGCCTCCAGCAGCGCGCGCACGTCGCAGCCCTGCCACGCCGCGACCAGCTCGGGCAGCACGGCCGTGCGGGGGCCCGACCGGGTCACGTAGTGGGGGGTCGCGACGACGACCCCGTGCCGCACCATCCCGGGCACGCCGACCGTGGCGCGACCGGCGGGCGGCAGGTCGGCCGCGATCGCGGCGATCGTGTCCGCGAGGCGCTCCGGCGGCAGGGGGTAGGGCGTGGGCACGCGCACGGCGGGCACGTGCAGCGTGCCGGCGGAGTCGAGCACCGACGCCTTGATCCCGCCGCCGCCGCAGTCGACGGCGAGGGTCCAGGGGTCGGTCGCGGGCGGCACGCCGACCACGGTAGCGCCGCGGCTAGCGTGGGCCCGTGCACAGCGCGGACGAGGCCCGGACCCACGACGCGACGGCCGCGGACGCGCCGTCCACGGCCGTCCGCCTGCGCCTCGACCTCGCCTACGACGGCACGGACTTCAGCGGCTGGGCCCGCCAGCCGGCGCTGCGCACGGTGCAGGGGACGCTGGAGGACGCGCTCGCGACGGTCCTGCGGACCGCGCCCCGCGGCGAGCCGGCACCGCGCGTCACGGTGGCGGGCCGCACGGACGCGGGTGTGCACGCGCGCGGTCAGGTGGCCCACGTCGACGTCCTCCCCGCCGCGCTCGCGGCCGCCCGCGGCCGGTCGGACCGGGACGCGCTCGACGTCCTGGCGACCCGGCTGGCCGGCGTCCTGCCGCCGGACCTCGTCGTGCACCGGGTCACGCGTGCCCCCGACGGCTTCGACGCCCGCTTCGGCGCCCTGCGCCGGCGCTACGCGTACCGGGTGGTCGACGACCCGGCGGCGCGCGACCCCCTCCGCCGTGCGTGGGTCCTGTGGCACCGGCACCGGCTCGACGTCGGGGCGATGGACGCGGCGGCCCGCCGGCTGGTCGGCCGGCACGACTTCGCGGCCTACTGCAAGCCGCGGCCGGACGCGACGACCATCCGCACCCTCGAGGAGTTCACGTGGTCACGCCCGGCGCAGGGCCCGGACGCCGGGCTGGTGGTGGCGCACGTGCAGGCCGACGCGTTCTGCCACTCGATGGTCCGCGCGCTCGTCGGCGCGAGCCTCGCCGTGGGGGAGGGGCGCCGGCCCGTCGACTGGCCGCACGCACTGCTCGTGGGGCGTCGGCGCGAGGGCGGCGCCACGGTCGTCGCGGCGCACGGCCTCACGCTCGAGGAGGTCGCGTACCCGCCCGACCGCGAGCTCGCGGAGCGCGCCGAGCGCACGCGCGCCCGGCGCGGGGCCCACGAGGTCGAGGGCGTGCCGGCGCCGGGCGGCGGCTGCTGCGGCTGACGCGGGACGGCGGGGGGACCCCCGCCCCGTCGGCCGAGGTCGTCAGGCGAAGTCGTCGGGCGAGCGCTCGTCGTCGCCCGTGACCTCGTCGTCGTCCGCGAGGCCCGGGGCGTCGGGGTAGGCGTCCTCGTACTCCTCCTCGATGACGTGCACCGCGGCCTCCTCGGACGTGGCCGCACCGCCGGCGATCCCGGCGTCGACGGCGAACTCGCTCGTGCCGCCGGAGTCGACGGCGTCGCCGTCCTCGACCAGGCGGCCGGCGCGCAGCTCGTCGCGGTCCGCCGGCGGGGCGGCGTCCTGCTGGTCCCACACCTCGGGCTCCTCCTGGGCGACGCGCTGGTCGAGCGTCTCGCCGCGCGCCTCCTCCCAGTGGGTCTCGCCGAAGCGCGTCGACGCCGGACGGTCCCGCTCGGGCGGGACGATCGCCTCGTCCAGCGGGTCACCCGTCCGGCGGTCGGACATCGAGTCCTCGCCGGTGATCTGGTTGCTGTCCCCCTCTGCCCCGAGGGCGGGGTCGGTCCTGGTGGCAGGCGTGTCCTCGCTCATGGCACGACCCAAGCACCGCGGCTGCCGCCCCGCCACAGCAGCGGGCGCCCACCGGCGGCGCGTGCGCCACGGGCGAAATCGGCTGGGGAGCCGGGCGCGCGGGGCGCGAGACTGCGCCCATGGGTCATCTCGAGGTCGCCGGTGTCGGGTGGACGCTGCCGGACGGGCGTCCCCTGCTCGACGACGTGTCCTTCCGCGTCGGCGAGGGGCAGCGCGCGGCCCTGGTCGGCCCGAACGGCGTCGGCAAGTCGACGCTGCTGCGCGTCGTCACCGGGGACGTCACGCCGCACGCCGGTGCCGTGGTGCGCAGCGGCGGGACCGGCGTGATGCGCCAGGAGGTCGGGCGCATCGAGGACGACCGCAGCGTGCGCGACCTGCTCGCGTCCCTCGCGCCGCCCGCCGTGCGGGCCGCCGCGGCCGAGCTCGCGGCGGCCGAGCTGCTGATGATGGAGCGCGACGACGAACCGACCCAGATGCGGTACGCGCAGGCGCTCGCGGACTGGGCCGACGTGGGCGGCTACGACGCCGAGACCGGGTGGGACGTCGTCACGGACGCCGTGCTGTCGCTGCCGTTCGAGCGCGCGCAGCACCGGGACGTGCGCACGCTGTCGGGCGGGGAGCAGAAGCGTCTGGTGCTGGAGGCGCTGCTGCGCGGGCCCGACGAGGTGCTCGTCCTCGACGAGCCGGACAACGCGCTCGACGTGCCCACCAAGCGCTGGCTCGAGGACCGGCTGGTCGAGTCGCCGAAGACGGTGCTGCTGGTCAGCCACGACCGCGAGACGCTCGCGCGCGTGGCCACCCACGTGGTGACGCTCGAGCCGACCGCCGTCGGTGCGCGGGCGTGGACCCACGGTGGGGGCTTCGCGACGTACGCACGGGCCCGCGCCGACCGCCGCGCGCGGCTCGAGGAGCTCGCCCGCCGGTGGGACGAGGAGCACGCGAAGCTGCGCGAGCTGGTCGTCACGTTGAAGCAGAAGGCGGCCTTCAACGACGGCCTCGCGTCCCGGTACCAGGCGGCGCAGACGCGGCTGCGCAAGTTCGAGGAGGCGGGGCCGCCGGTCGTCGTGGCCCGCGACGAGCGCGTGCGGGTGCGGCTGACGGGCGGCAGGACGGCCAAGCGGGCGGTCGTCGCGCAGGGGCTCGGCCTGACGGGTCTCATGCGACCGTTCGACCTGGAGGTCTGGTACGGCGAGCGGGTGGCGGTGCTGGGCTCGAACGGCTCGGGCAAGTCGCACTTCCTGCGCCTGCTGGCCGGTGGTGGCACCGACCCGGCGCCCGAGCACGCGCCGGCGGGCGACCTGCGTCCCGCGCCGGTCGCGCACACGGGCTCGGTCGTGCTGGGCTCGCGGGTGCGGCCGGGGTGGTTCGCGCAGAACCACACGCACCCCGAGCTGGTGGGTCGGACCCTGCTCGACGTGCTGCACCGGGGTGACGGCCACCGCCCGGGGCTGGGGCGGGAGGCGGCGAGCCGTGCGCTGGACCGCTACGGCCTCGTGGCGGCGGCGGAGCAGCGCTACGAGACCCTCTCCGGCGGGCAGCAGGCGCGCCTGCAGATCCTGCTGCTGGAGCTGGCCGGGGCGACCCTGCTGCTCCTCGACGAGCCGACCGACAACCTCGACCTGCCGTCGGCGGAGGCGCTCGAGGCCGGTCTCGCCGCGTTCGACGGGACGGTCCTCGCCGTCACGCACGACCGGTGGTTCACCCGGACGTTCGACCGCTTCCTCGTCTTCGGGGCGGACGGCGGCGTCGTGGAGACGCCCGAGCCGGTGTGGGAGGTCGGACGGGTGGCACGGGCCCGCTGAGGTCCCGCGCGGGCGCGTCCGGCAGGGGCGCGCGACCTGCGCGGTGCCGGCTGTGACGGGTGTCTTTTGCCCTGGCTGCCGCGTGCCGGTACTCTTGTGCTTCGTTGTGCGTCCCCTGTCGCGCACCGGTGACTTCTCACCACCGGGTGCCGATGGCCGTCCTGGTGCGATCCCACTCGCCGGGGCGGGATGCTCCGACAGCCATCCTCGGCCGGTCGCCCCTGCGCGCCCGGCCATGACACGCAACACGAGACAGAGGCCCACACCCGTGCGCACGTACACCCCGAAGCCCGGCGACGTCGAGCGGAACTGGTACGTCATCGACGCGTCCGACGTCGTCCTCGGCCGCCTGGCCAGCCACGTGGCCACGCTGCTGCGCGGCAAGCACAAGCCGACGTTCGCGCCCCACGTCGACGGCGGTGACTTCGTCATCGTCGTCAACGCCGAGAAGGTCGCCCTGACCGGCAACAAGCGCGAGACGAAGCTCGCCTACCGCCACTCCGGCTACCCGGGCGGCCTGCGTGCCACCCGGTACGCGGACCTGCTCGAGAAGCACCCCGAGCGTGCGATCGAGAAGGCCGTCCGCGGCATGCTCCCGCGGACGACCCTCGGTCGTCAGCAGCTGAGCAAGCTGAAGGTCTACGCAGGCCCGGAGCACCCGCACGCAGCCCAGCAGCCGAAGCCGTTCGAGCTGACCCAGGTGGCGCAGTAAGCCCCCGGCTGCTGCGGCAGTGACGAACACAGAACGCGAGGACACCGTGGCTCAGACCACCGTCGAGAACGACTACGAGGGCGACGAGACGCCCACCAGCTACACCTCCGAGTCCGCGGCCCCCGTCGGCCGTGGCCAGTCCCTGACGGCACCGGGCCAGGCGCTCGGCCGCCGCAAGGAGGCCGTCGCCCGCGTCCGCCTGGTGCCCGGCACCGGCCAGTGGACGATCAACGGCCGCGCGCTGGAGGACTACTTCCCGAACAAGGTCCACCAGCAGCTCGTCAACTCCCCGCTGAAGGCGGTCGACGTCGAGGGTCGCTTCGACGTCGTCGCGCGCATCAGCGGCGGCGGCGTCTCCGGCCAGGCCGGTGCGCTGCGCCTGGGCATCGCCCGCGCGCTCAACGCGATCGACGCCGAGCACAACCGCCCGGCCCTGAAGAAGGCCGGCTTCCTCACCCGCGACGCGCGCGTCGTGGAGCGCAAGAAGGCCGGTCTCAAGAAGGCCCGCAAGGCGCCGCAGTACTCGAAGCGCTGACGCAGCGCTCGCTGCCGATGGCCCCGGGGGTCACCCGACCCGCGGGGCCATCGGCGTGCTCGGGGGAGCCGGGGGCGTGCCCGCCTGGTGGGCGGCGCGCCGCGGCGGGACGGACAGGGACGACGACGGCCGCCGTACCGTGGGTGCGGCTGCCCGCCGGGACGAGGGAGTGGTGTGATGGGGCGACTGTTCGGCACGGACGGGGTCCGAGGGCTGGCGAACCGGGACGTGACGGCGGAGCTCGCGCTCGACGTCTCCGTGGCGGCGGCGCACGTGCTCGCGAGCCGCGGCGCCTTCGAGGGGCACCGGCCGCGCGCCGTGGTGGGTCGCGACCCCCGCGCGTCCGGCGAGTTCCTGTCCGCCGCGGTGGCGGCCGGGCTCGCGTCCGCCGGGGTCGACGTCGACATGGTCGGCGTGCTGCCGACGCCGGCCGTCGCGTACCTGACCGGAGCCCGCGGTGTCGACCTCGGGGTCGTGCTGTCCGCGTCGCACAACCCCATGCCGGACAACGGCATCAAGTTCCTGGCGCGTGGGGGTCACAAGCTCGAGGACGACGTCGAGCGGGCCATCGAGGCCCGGATCGGCGAGGACTGGGAGCGTCCCGTCGGTGCCGACGTCGGGCGCATCCGGGTCGACATCGGCCTCGCCGGCCAGCAGTACGTCGAGCACCTGGTGTCCACGATCGGCACGCGGCTCGACGGCCTGCGCATCGTCGTGGACTGCGCCAACGGCGCCGCGAGCGAGGTGGGGCCGGCCGCGCTGCGCGAGGCCGGCGCCGACGTCGTCGTCATCAACGCCTCGCCCGACGGGCGCAACATCAACGAGGACGCCGGCTCGACGCACCCCGAGCCGCTGCAGGCCGCGGTCGTCGCCGCGCACGCCGACCTCGGTGTCGCGTTCGACGGCGACGCGGACCGCTGCCTCGCCGTGGACGCCGAGGGCCGGCTCGTCGACGGCGACCAGATCATGGGCGTCCTCGCGATCGCGCTGCGCGACCGCGGTGCACTGCCCCACGACACCCTCGTGACCACGGTGATGAGCAACCTCGGGCTGCGGCTCGCGATGCAGGCGGCCGGCATCGCGACCGTCGAGACGGCGGTGGGCGACCGGTACGTGCTCGAGGCGATGCGCGCCGGCGGGTACGGGCTCGGCGGCGAGCAGTCCGGCCACATCATCCTCGCGGACCACGCGACGACGGGTGACGGCGTGCTCACGGCGCTGCACCTGGCCGCGCAGGTCGCGGCCACGGGCCGGTCGCTGCACGAGCTCGCCTCGGTGGTCCGTCGCCTGCCGCAGACGCTCGTCAACGTGGCCGGCGTCGACCGTGCGCGCACCGACGACGGTGTGCTGCAGGAGGCCGTCGCCGCGGCGGAGAAGTCGCTCGGCGAGACGGGGCGCGTGCTGCTGCGCCCGTCCGGGACGGAGCCGCTCGTCCGTGTCATGGTCGAGGCCGGCACGCAGGACGAGGCCGACCGGGTGGCGCACGAGCTCGCCGACGTCGTGCGCGAGCGGCTGGCCCTGTGAGGGCACGGTGACGACGCAGGACGCCGCGGCGGCCCGGGCGGCACGTGACGACGCCCTGCGCGCGCTGGTCGCGCAGGTGCTCGAGCGCGCCCGCGCCGCCGGTCCGGACGCGGTGGCCCCCATCGTGCAGGCGGGGCACCCCGCGCTGCGCACGGCGGCGGTGCCCTACGAGGGCCAGCTGGCCGCGGACGACCTCGGCGAGCTGCTCGCCCTCATGCACCGCACGATGCGCGCCGCCCCCGGCGTGGGGCTCGCGGCCCCGCAGATCGGGCTGCCCGTCGCGCTCGCGGTGGTCGAGGACCCCGGGGTCGAGGACGCGGAGGTCGCGCGCGTGCGCGAGCGCGAGCCGGTGCCGTTCCGGGTGCTGGTCAACCCGTCGTACACCGCCGTCGACGACGAGCGGGTCGCGTTCTACGAGGGCTGCCTGTCCGTCGTCGGGTACGTCGCCGTCGTCGCCCGTCCCCGGCGCGTGCGCCTGACGTGCGAGGACGAGCACGGCCGCGCGGTCGACGAGGTCCTGTCCGGCTGGCCGGCACGGATCGTCCAGCACGAGACGGACCACCTGCGCGGCACCCTGTACCTGGACCGCGCGGAGACCCGCTCGTTGGCGGCGACCGACGCGCTGGGCGCACACTGGGCGTCGGAGCCGGCGCCCCGCGAGGCGGCCCGCACGCTCGGGTTCGACCTGCCCGCGTCCGCCGGCTGACGTCCGGGCGCCCGCCCGGGCGCCGGAGGTGAGGCGTGTGCGACCGTTCCTGTTCCTGGGGGTGCGCCCGGAGGACGCCCCCGCCGACGACGAGTACGCCGCGATGCTGCGGAGCACCGGCCTGACCGAGTCGACGCTGCGGCGGGTCCGGCTCGAGGCGGCGCCCCTGCCCCCGGTCGACCTCACCGCGTGGTCGGGCATCGTCCTGGGTGGCGGTCCCTTCTGCGTGAGCGACCCCGAGCACGGCAAGTCCGCCGTGCAGCGCCGCGTCGAGGCCGACCTGGCACGCCTCCTCGACGCGGTCGTCCCGGCGGACACGCCGTTCTTCGGTGCCTGCTATGGCATCGGCACGCTGGGCCGGCACCAGGGCGGGCTCGTGGACCGGACGTACCCGGAGCCGGTCGGCGCGGTGACGGTACGGCTGACGGAGGCGGGGCGCGCCGACCCCGTCCTCGGCGCCGCGCCGCCGGCGTTCGAGGCGTTCGTCGGGCACAAGGAGGGGCTCACGGTGCCGCCGCCCCACGCCGAGGTGCTGGCGTCCTCGGACGGTGCGCCGGTGCAGGCGTTCCGCGTGGGCCGCAACGTCTACGCGACGCAGTTCCACCCCGAGCTCGACGTCGCCGGCCTGACGACGCGGGTCGAGGCCTACCGGTTCGACGGCTACTTCCCGCCGGAGGAGGCGGACGCGGTGCTGGCGGCGGCCCGGGCGAGCGCGGTGCGCGTGTCCGGGGTGCTCGCGGCGTTCGTCCGGCGGTACGCCGGGCCCGGCCTCCACCCGGGGGCCGATGCGCCGGAGCGGGACGCGCACCCGTGGTCGGAGATCGGGTCGGCTCAGGGCTGAATCGGGGGGAAACCCCATGTGCTCGGCGGGACGCGGGCCCTAGCGTGGGATGTGCCGACCTCGCCGGGGGGCGGGGGACGAGGGGAGCACCGACGTGGAGCAGTGGACGCTGGAGCTGGCCGGCTCGTCGTGGATATTCCCCGTCCTGTACGCGTTCGCGACGATCGACGGCTTCTTCCCGCCGGTCCCGAGCGAGTCCGTCGTCATCGCCCTGACGTCGCTGTCGGCGTCGACGGGCAGCCCGGCGCTGTGGCCCGTCGTGCTCGTCGCGGCCCTGGGCGCCTTCACCGGCGACCAGATCGCCTACCAGATCGGCCGGTCCGTGCGGGTCCGGGAGCTGCGCTGGTTCCGCGGCCGTCGCGGGCAGGCGGTGCTCGACTGGGCGGAGCGGGCGCTGGCGACGCGCGGCGCGGCCTTCATCATCGCGGCCCGGTACATCCCCGTCGGCCGGGTGGCGGTGAACATGACCGCGGGTGCGGTGGGCTTCCGGCGGCGCCGGTTCGTCCTGCTCACGGGCATCGCCGCCGTCACCTGGGCGCTGTACTCGACGGCGATCGGCGTCGGGGCCGGACATGTGCTGGGGCACGACAACCCGGTCCTCGGGGTCGTCGTCGGGGTCGTCGGGGGCCTGGTCATCGGCCTCGCCGTGGACTGGGTGCTGCGCCGCGTGACGGGGCTGTCCGCCCACCACGCCGCCCGTGGTGGCGCCCGCGCCGAGGAGTCGCCGGCGAGCGCCGCGGGCGACGACGAGGAGGGTGTCCCGGTGGCGCCCGGCGTCGCGGACACGGCGGCCTGAGCGCGCCGCGGCGGTTCCCGCGCAGCGCGTCGTGGCCGGTCCGGGCCGGTCGAGGTCACGATGACATGACGATCCGGCGCCCGTGACAACGATCCGGTATCGGCCGACCGGGTGACGCGCGGGGCGGCCGTACGCTCGTCCGCGGGACGACGGCGGAGTCGTCCTTCCCCGCCCGCGCGAGGCACCCGGGTGACCGGGGGCCCGTCGTCGTCCGCGGGGACGGGTCGGCAGAGGTGGGCGGATGCGCAGGGGGCGTGGGGCAGGGACGGCGGCGCTCGTCGTCGCCGTCGTGCTGCCCGTGGCCGCGTGCACCGCCGCCCCGCAGTCCCGGGGTGACGTGTCGGCGGCCCCCGCGGTGGCCGCCGTGCACGCGGAGGCCAGCTGCCTCCTGCCGGACGTGCTGCGCGCGCTCGCGCTGGACCCGGCGTCCGCCGTGGCCGCCTCCGTCCCCGCCTCCGCCGCCGCCGTCGAGCGCGGCACCCCGCCCGACGGCTTCGTGGCGGACACGGTCCTGGTGTGCGGGCGCGGCCAGCCGCTGCGCGACAGCGCCGGCACGTGGCACTCCGTCACGTCCACGCGCCTGGAGGGCGACCTCACCGACGTGCTCGCGGCCGTCGGGCCGGTGCGCACCGCTGCGGCGTGCGAGGACGGCCCGGCGCCCCAGGTGTGGCTGCTCGACGCGCTGGACGGCGGCGTCCTGCTGCCCGCGGACGTCGCGTGCGGCGGCGCGGGAGACGGTCTGACCGCCGCGCTCGCCGAGCTCGACGTCGTGCGCGCCACCGAGGAGCCGGTCGACCTCGTCGTGCCCGCGACCGACGGCTCGCCGGGGCCGGGCGCGCCCGGGGCGCGCACCGCGGGGCCCTGACCGCGCGTCAGAGCTTGCGCAGGCGCACCCGCTGCACGGCGTGGTCCGAGCCCTTCGTGAGCACCAGCGTCGCGCGCGAGCGGGTCGGCACGATGTTCTGCTCGAGGTTGGGCGCGTTGATCGTGTCCCAGATGCTCTCCGCCCGCGCGACCGCCTCCTCGTCGGTGAGCGAGGCGTACCGGTGGAAGTACGACTCGGGCCGCGCGAACGCGGTGGCCCGCAGCGACAGGAACCGGTCCACGTACCACTGCTTCACGTCGGCCGTGCGCGCGTCGACGTAGATGGAGAAGTCGAAGAAGTCGCTGAGCGCGAGGTTCGACGTGCCCTCCAGCGTCGGGCGCGCCGGCTGCAGGACGTTCAGGCCCTCGACGATGAGCACGTCCGGGCGGCGGACCACGACCTCGGCGCCGGGGACGATGTCGTACGTCAGGTGGTCGTACACCGGCACCGGGACCTCGGGCCGCCCCGCCTTGACCTTGGAGACGAACCGCAGCAGCGCGCGCCGGTCGTAGGACTCCGGGAACCCCTTGCGCTGCAGCAGCCCGCGCCGCTCGAGCTCGGCGTTCGGGTGCAGGAACCCGTCGGTCGTGACGAGCTCGACGCGCGGCGTCGCGGGCCACCGTGCGATCAGCTCGCGCAGCAGGCGCGCGGTCGTCGACTTGCCCACGGCGACCGACCCGGCCACCCCGATGACGAACGGCGTGCGGCCGACGTCCTCGCGCAGGAAGGTGCTGGTCGCCCGGTGCAGTCCGCGCGTCGCCTGGATGTACAGGTCGAGCAGCCGGGACAGCGGCCGGTAGATCGCGTCCACCTCGGCGAGGTCGATCGGGTCGCCCAGCCCGCGCAGGCGCGCGACGTCGGCGTCGGTGAGCGGCATGGGGGTCGACGCGGACAGGCGGGTCCACGCCTCGCGGTCCAGGTCGACGTACGGGGTGGCGGGCACCACGGCGGAGGACGTCGGCACCCGACGATTGTGGCGCACGCCGCGCCGCCCGCCGCCCCGGCGCCCGGGCAGCGGCCCCGGGGCGTCGGCGGCTGTCGTTAGGATCGTGCCCATGTGCGGGATCGTCGGGTACGTCGGGAGCCAGCAGCCGAACGGTCGACCTCTGGAGGTCGTCCTCGAAGGGCTGCGCCGGCTGGAGTACCGGGGGTACGACTCCGCCGGTGTCGCGCTGGTGTCGCCGGGGGCGCCGCTGGCGACCGCGAAGAAGGCGGGCAAGCTCGCCAACCTCGTCGAGGAGATCGACGCCCACCCGCTGCCGGACGCGACCGCCGCGATCGGCCACACGCGCTGGGCGACCCACGGCGGGCCCACCGACGTCAACGCGCACCCGCACGTGTCGGGGCGGGTCGCCGTCATCCACAACGGCATCGTCGAGAACTTCGCGCCGCTGAAGGCGGAGCTGCAGGCGGCGGGCGTCGCCTTCGAGTCCGAGACGGACACCGAGGTCGTGGCGCACCTCGTCGCCCGCGAGTACGAGGGCGCGCAGGACCTCACGGCCGCGCTGACGGCGGTCGCGCGGCGCCTGCACGGCACGTTCACGCTGCTGGCCGTGCACGCGGACGACCCGACCACGGTCGTCGGCGCGCGGCACGACTCGCCCCTCGTCGTCGGTTTGGGGGAGGGGGAGAACTTCCTCGGCTCCGACGTGAGCGCCTTCATCGCCTCCACCCGTGAGGCGCTCGAGCTCGGCCAGGACCAGGTCGTGACGATCACGCCGACGAGCGTCGACGTCACCGACTTCGACGGGAAGCCGGCCGAGGCCCGCCGCTTCACCGTCACCTGGGACGCGAAGGCCGCCGAGAAGGGCGGTTTCCGCTCCTTCATGGACAAGGAGATCCACGACCAGCCGCACGCGGTCGCGGACACGCTGCTCGGGCGCACGGACGCCTCCGGCCGGCTCGTGCTCGACGAGCTGCGCATCGACGAGGCGGTGCTGCGCGCGGTCGACAAGATCGTCGTCGTCGCCTGCGGCACGGCGGCGTACGCGGGCCAGGTGGCGAAGTACGCGATCGAGCACTGGTGCCGCATCCCCGTCGAGGTCGAGCTGGCGCACGAGTTCCGCTACCGGGACCCGGTCGTCGACGAGCGGACCCTCGTCGTCGCGGTCTCGCAGTCCGGCGAGACGATGGACACGCTCATGGCGGTGCGCCACGCCAAGGAGCAGGGAGCGACGACGCTCGCCATCGTCAACACCCACGGGTCGACGATCCCGCGCGAGGCCGACGCCGCGCTGTACACCCACGCGGGCCCGGAGATCGCCGTGGCGTCGACCAAGGCGTTCCTGTCGCAGATCACCGCGGCGTACCTGCTCGGGCTGTACCTGGCCCAGCTGCGGGGCAACAAGTTCGCGGACGAGATCGCGCAGGTGCTCGACGAGCTGCGCGCCATCCCGGAGAAGATCCAGCAGGTGCTGGACCGTGCGGGACGCGTGCGGGAGATCGCCCGGTGGATGGCGGACACGCAGTCCGTGCTGTTCCTCGGTCGTCACGTCGGCTACCCGGTCGCGATGGAGGGCGCGCTCAAGCTCAAGGAGCTCGCGTACATCCACGCGGAGGGGTTCGCGGCGGGCGAGCTCAAGCACGGGCCCATCGCGCTCATCGAGCCGGGGCAGCCGGTGTTCGTCGTCGTGCCGTCGCCGCGCGGCCGGGACTCCCTGCACTCGAAGGTCGTCTCGAACATCCAGGAGATCCGCGCCCGGGGCGCGCGCACGCTCGTGATCGCCGAGGAGGGCGACGAGGCGGTGCGGCCGTTCGCCGACGAGGTGTTCTCGGTCCCGCAGACGTCGACGCTGCTCGCGCCGCTGCTCGCGGTCGTGCCGCTGCAGATCTTCGCGTGCGAGCTCGCGTCGGCCAAGGGCCTGGACGTCGACCAGCCGCGCAACCTGGCGAAGTCCGTCACGGTCGAGTGAGCCGGGGCGGGCCCGCGGGCGGCCGCGCGTGATCGTCGGCGTCGGCATCGACGTCGTCGACGTCGCGCGCTTCCTCGCCACGATCGAGCGCGTGCCGGGGCTGCGCACGCGGCTGTTCACGCCGGACGAGCGCGACCTGCCGCCCGCGTCGCTCGCCGCGCGGTTCGCCGCCAAGGAGGCGATCGCCAAGGCGCTCGGTGCGCCGCCGGGGATGAGCTGGCAGGACGCGACCGTGCGCCGCGTCGCCGGTGCGCAGCCCGTCGTGGAGATCACGGGGACGGTGCGGGCCCGCGCCGACGAGCTGGGCGTCGACCGGTTCCACCTGTCGATCTCGCACGACGCGGGCATCGCGTCCGCCGTCGTCGTGGCCGAGCGCGACGCGTAGTCGCGCACGGACGCCCCGGCCCGTCGCCGTGACGGGGCCGGGGCGTCGCGGGCGCGCTCAGCGCAGGTGCGGGACGACCTCGCTCGCGAACAGCTCGATGCCCGAGCGGTCGTACGCCGCCTCGGCGAAGTACGTGATGGCGTAGGTCATGCCGAGGCCCTGCAGCTCGCGCAGCTTCTCGACGATCTGCTCGGGGTGCCGACGAGCGGCCCGGTCCGGAACTGCTCCGCGACCTCGTCGGCCTTGGCCGGCACGGTGGCGGCGTAGTGCTCGCGCACCCACGCCAGCCGGTCCGCGACCTCCGCCTCGGTGCGCCCGATCACGACGTTGTAGTTGGCGGACCGCACGATCTCGTCGAAGTCGCGGCCGAGCTCCTCGCAGTGCCCGCGCAGCACCTGGGACTTGTGCGCGAAGCCCTCCGGCGTGCCGTCGAAGTTCGTGTACGCGGCGTGCTGCGCGGCGATCCGCAGCGTCTTGCGCTCGCCGCCGCCCGCGATCCACAGCGGCGGGCCGCCGGCCTGCAGCGGCAGCGGCGAGAGCTGCGCGCCGTCCACCTGGTAGTGCTTCCCGTCGAGCGTCGCGGTGCCCTCGCTCCACAGCTGCCGGAAGATCTGCACGCCCTCGTCGAGCATGGCGATCCGCTCGCCCGCGGTGGGGAAGCCGTAGCCGTACGCACGCCACTCGTGCTCGTACCAGCCGGCGCCGATGCCCATCTCGACGCGCCCGCCGGACACGTGGTCCGCGGTGGTGGCGACCTTCGCCAGGTAGGCGGGGTTGCGGTACGCCATGCACGTGCACATCTGACCGAGGCGGACGCGGTGGGTGACGGCGCCGAACGCCGTGACGAGGCTCCACGCCTCGTGCGTCGCCTCCCCGTTCGGCTCGGGCACGGCGTGGAAGTGGTCGTAGACCCAGATCGACTCGAAGGCGTCGCCGGCGTCGGCCCACTGCGCGAGCCCGCGCATGACCGGCCAGTGCTGCCGGGGGTCGATGCCCGTGAGGTCCTGCCGCCAGCCCTGGGGGATGAAGAGTCCGAAGCGCATGCGTCGCACGCTATACCGGGGCGTGGCGGGGGCCCGGACGAGGGCAGGGCCGTGCGCGGGCCGCTCGCACGGCGTGGACGCCCGGGCCAGGATGGTCGGGTGCTGCTCTCCCACGACCCCGAGGACGTCCGCGCGGCCGAGGAGCCGCTGCTCGCGGCGGGGGTGCCGCTCATGGACCGGGCCGCGTTCGCGCTCGCGGTGCGTACCGCCGAGGTCCTGCGTGCGGTGCGCGGACGCGTCCGGGGGGCGCACGTCGTCCTCCTCGTCGGCGCGGGCAACAACGGCGGCGACGCGCTGCACGCCGGTGCCCGCCTCGCGCGGCGCGGGGCGCGGGTGACCGCGCTCCTCGCGTCCCCGGCGGTGCACGACGCGGGGCTGGCGGCGCTCGTCGGCGCGCACGGGCGCGTCGTGCGGGTCGACGGGCTCACCGCCGTGGCGGCGGGGACCGGCGGCGCGGGGGACGGCGGCGCGGGACGGGACGACGCGGGGCAGGACGGCGGCCGGGAGGTGGACGGCCTGCTCGCCTCGGCGGACGTCGTGCTCGACGGGCTCCTCGGCATCGGTGCCCGTGGCGGCGGCGTGCGCGGTGCGGGTGCGGCGCTCGTCGCGGCCCTCGCGCGGGTGCGCGGGACGGCGGGGCGTCCGCTCGTGGTCGCGGTCGACGTGCCCTCGGGGGTCGGCGTCGCGGACGGGACGGCCGACGGCCCCGTCGTGCACGCGGACCTCACCGTCACGTTCGGCACGCCCAAGCCCGCGCTGCTGCTGCCGCCCGCCGCCGCGGCCGCGGGGGCCGTGGAGACGGTCGACATCGGCCTCGCGCTGCCCGCCCGCGCGGCCGTGGCGCGGCTGGAGACGTCGGACGCCGCCGACCTGTGGCCCGTGCCCGGCGGCACGGCGCAGAAGTACTCGCGGGGGGTGCTCGGCGTGGTGGCCGGCTCCGCCGCGTACCCGGGGGCCGCGGTGCTCTCCGTGTCCGGTGCGCTGGGCGCGGGGGTCGGGATGGTGCGGTACGTGGGCGACGCCGGTCCGCAGGTGCTCGCCGCGCACCCGGAGGTCGTCGTCGGCGAGGGCCGGGTGCAGGCGTGGGTGCTCGGCTCGGGCGTCGCCCCGGACGACGACGCGCAGCGCGCGCGGGTGCGGGACGCGCTCGCGCACGCGGTGGCGCACGACGAGCCCGCCGTGGTCGACGCCGGTGCGCTCGACCTGCTGCCCCCACGCGTGCCCGCCCACGTCGTGCTCACGCCGCACGCGGGCGAGCTCGCGACGCTGCTGCGGGGACGCGGGGAGGACGTCTCGCGCGCCGACGTCGAGGCCGCACCGCTCGCGCACGCCCGCCGGACCCACGAGCTGACCGGTGCGACGGTGCTGCTCAAGGGCGCCGTGACCGTCGTCGTGGGTCCGCACGGCACGGCCTACACCCAGGCGGACGCACCCGCGTGGCTCGCGACCGCCGGCGCCGGCGACGTGCTCGGCGGGGTCCTGGGGGCCGTGCTCGCGGGCCGGTCGGCGGACGCCGTCGAGGACCCGACGCTGCCCGCGGCGCTCGCCGCGCTCGCGGCCCTCGTGCACGGGCGCGCGGCCCACGAGGCGAACCCCGGCGGACCGGTGGCGGCCTCGGACGTCGCGGCGGCGGTGCCGGCGGTCGTCGCCGCCCTGGTGCGGGCGTGAGCGCGGGCATGAGCGCGGGCGTGGGGGCAGGCGTGAGCGAGGCCGCGGGGCAGGCGTCGGACGGCCCGCTGCACCCGGTGCTGGCCGCGCGTGTGGACGCGCTGCTCGCCCGGGGCGGGCGCCGCCTGCTCGGGCTCGCCGGCCCGCCGGGAGCGGGCAAGTCGACGCTCGCGGCGCAGGTCGCCGCCGCGTGCGGCGCCCGGTGCGTCGTCGCGCCGATGGACGGCTTCCACCTCGCGCAGAGCACGCTCGAGCGCCTCGGGCGCGCCGACCGCAAGGGGGCGCCGGACACGTTCGACGCGGACGGCTGGGTGGCGCTCCTGCGCCGTCTGCGCACGCCCGAGCCCGGGCGCACGGTGTGGGCGCCCGAGTACCGGCGCGACCTGCGGCACGGCGTCACCGGTGCCGTCGCGGTGCCGGCGGACGTGCCGCTCGTCGTCGTCGAGGGCAACTACCTGCTGCTGGACGCGCACGGCTTCGGGCCGGTGGCGGGTCTGCTCGACGAGTCGTGGTTCCTCGCACCGGACGACGACGTGCGCCTCGCGCGGCTCGTCGCGCGGCACGAGCGGTTCGGCAAGTCGCCGCAGGCGGCACGGGCGTGGTCGACCGGCCCGGACGAGGCGAACGCGCGCCTGGTCGCGGACGGCGCGACCCGGGCGGACGTGGTCGTCACGCCGGACCTGCTGGGGTGAGCGGGTGCGCGGTGCCGCCGGACGACGCGCCCGCGGTGAGAGACTGGCGCCCGTGAACGACTTCCCGGCACGCGCCGTCGTCGACCTCGCCGCGGTGCGCCAGAACGTCCGCTCCCTCGCCGCGCACGCGCCGACCGCCCAGGTGATGGCCGTCGTCAAGGCCGACGCGTACGGGCACGGGCTCGTCCCCAGCGCCGTCGCGGCCGTCGCGGGCGGCGCGACGTGGCTCGGCGTCGCGCAGGTCGACGAGGCCCTGGAGCTGCGGCGCGCGGGCGTCACCGGCGTGCGGGTCCTGGCGTGGCTGTACACGCCCGCCGCCCCGCTGCGCGCGGCGGTCGAGGCCGACGTCGACCTCGCGGTCGCGGCGCCCTGGGCGCTCGACGCGGTGGCGCGCGCCGCGCGGGAGGCCGGGCGCACCGCGCGGCTGCACCTGAAGGTGGACACCGGGCTGGGGCGCAACGGCCTCGTGCCGACGCAGCTGCCCGACGTGCTCGCGGCCGCGCGCGCGCTCGAGGCCGAGGGCGTCGTCGACGTCGTCGGCGTGTTCTCGCACCTCGCGCTCGCGGACGACCCGGGACACCCGGTGGTGCGCCGGCAGGCGGTCGTGTTCGCCGAGGCCGTCGCCGCCGTCGAGGCGGCCGGTGTGCGCCTCGAGGTCCGGCACCTGGCGAACGCGGCCGCCACGCTCACCGACCCCGCGCTGCACTGGGACGTCGTGCGTCCGGGGATCGCGGTCTACGGGCTGTCGCCCGTGCCGCAGGTCGGCGGGCCGGACGCGTTCGGCCTCGTGCCGGCCATGACCTTCGAGGCCGAGCTGGCGACGGTCAAGGCCGTGCCGGCGGGGGCGGGCGTGTCGTACGGGCACCAGTACGTCGTGCCGCACGACACCGTCCTCGGCATCGTCCCGGTCGGGTACGCGGACGGCGTGCCGCGGCACGCCTCGGGCACGCAGGAGCGCCCCGGCGGGCCGCTGCAGGTGGGCGGCCGGCGCCTGGGCGTGGCGGGCCGGGTGTGCATGGACCAGGTCGTCGTCGACCTCGGCGCCGGTGCGCGCGACGTCCCCGGTGACCGTGTCGTGCTGTTCGGCCCCGGCACCGCGGGCGAGCCCACCGCGCAGGACTGGGCCGACGCCGCCGGCACCATCTCCTACGAGATCGTCACGCGCGTCGGCGCGCGCGTGCCGCGGACGTACGTGGACCACGAGCGCGAGACCGTCGCACCGGTCCCCGCAGGGTCCGCCGCCGTGTCCGACGCCGTGTCCGCCGCCGTCCCCGCGGGAGGTGCCGCGTGAGCGGCGCGGAGCACGTCGTGCGCCTGCCGGACGCCGACACGACGCGCGCCTGGGGGCGCGCGCTCGCGCAGGTCCTGCGCGCGGGCGACCTCGTCGTGCTGTCCGGCGACCTCGGCGCCGGCAAGACCACCCTCACGCAGGGGCTGGGCGAGGGGCTGCACGTGCGCGGGCAGGTCGCGTCGCCGACGTTCGTCATCGCGCGGGAGCACCCCCCGCTGCCGCGCCCGGACGGCACGCGCGGCCCCGCGCTCGTCCACGTGGACGCGTACCGGCTGGGCTCGTTCGACGAGGTGGAGGCGCTCGACCTCGACGCCAGCCTCGACGAGGCGGTCACGGTCGTGGAGTGGGGCGAGGGCTGGGTCGAGCCGCTCGCCGAGGACCGGCTGGAGGTCCGCCTCGCGCGGCCGCACGGCGGCCTGGCCGCCGACGACGACGTGCAGGACGCCGCGGCGGGCGAGCGTGTGCTCACCGCGCGGGGCGTGGGGGAGCGCTGGCGCGGCGTCGCGCTGCCGGCCGCGCCGGGGACGACGGAGGAGGACGCGTGACCTGGGTGGGCATCGACACGTCGGGCGACGTCGCGGTCGCGGTCGTCCACGCGGACGGCACCAGCAGGACCGTGGGCGACGACGCGCCGCGCCGCCACGTGGAGCAGCTCGCGCCGCTCGTGCGCGACGCGCTCGCGGCGGAGGGACTCGGCGTGGGGGACGTCACCGGGATCGTGGTCGGCACCGGTCCCGCGCCGTTCACGGGTCTGCGCGTCGGCCTGGTGACCGCGCGCGTGCTGGGTCTCGCGCTCGGCGTGCCGGTCTGGGGCGTGCCGAGCCACGACGCGCTCGCGGCCGCGGCCGCCGACGTCGTCGACGAGGGCGCACCGCTGCTGGTCGTCACCGACGCGCGCCGGCGGGAGGTCTACTGGACGGCGTACGACGTGCGCGACGGCGCGCCGGTCGTCGTCGCCGGGCCGGACGTGGCGGCGCCCGCGGACGTGCCGCGCCGCCCCGGTGAGCTCGTCATCGGCGGGGGCCGCGACGCCTACCCCGACGTCTTCGGCGTGGTGCGGACGCCCGTGTCGGACCGCGCCGCGGGCCTGCGCTCGCCGGACCCGGCCCTGCTCGTGCGGCTCGCGGTCGCGCGGGCCGCGGCGGGCGAGGACCTGCCGACCGAGCCGCTGTACCTGCGCCGCCCCGACGCGCAGCCGCCGACGGCGCGCAAGCGGGCCCTGGCGTGACGGCGGCCGCGCCGGGCGCCCCCGCGGGCACGCCCGCGCACGGCGCCGTGACGGTGCGGCCGCTGACGCCCGACGACCTGCCCGAGCTCGTGCGCATGGAGGGCGAGCTGTTCGGGGCCGGGGCGTGGTCGGGGGAGTCGCTGCGCGAGGAGATCACGGGTCCTGGGCGCACCTACGTCGGTGCGGTCCTCCCCGACGGACGCCTCGTCGGCTACGCCGGCACGTGGTTCGACGGGTACGACGTGCAGGTGATGACCGTGGGCACGGACGCCGCGCACCAGGGCCGCGGGATCGGCCGGCTCCTGCTCGTGCACCTGCTCGAGCAGGCCCGCGGGACGGGCGCCGAGTCGGCGCTGCTCGAGGTCCGGGTCGACAACGACCCGGCGATCCACCTGTACGAGAGCCTGGGCTTCACGCGGCTGGGGCGCCGGCGCGGCTACTACCAGCCGGAGGGCGTCGACGCCTGGACGATGCGGCTGGAGCTGCGCGCCCGCTGAGCGACCGGGTTCGACGACCAGGCTCGGCGACCGGCTCGACGACCGGGCTCGGCGACCGGGCTCGGCGACCGACGAGGAGGACGTGATGACCGACGCCCCGACGAAGCCCGCGCCGCCCCCGGCGGACCCGGCGGCGCTGCGCCGCGCCGTCCTCGTCGACGCCGGCGAGCTCGCCGCGCTCCTCGCCGACGACGACCCGCCGGTCGTGCTCGACGTGCGGTGGGCGCTGGGCCGCACCGACGGCCGCGAGCAGCACCTGGCGGCCCACGTGCCCGGCGCGGTCTACGTCGACCTCGACACCGAGCTCGCCGCGCCGCCGTCGCCGGCCCTGGGGCGCCACCCGCTGCCGGCGCTCGCCGACCTCGAGCAGGCGGCCCGGCGCTGGGGGCTGCGCGAGGGGCAGTCGGTGGTGGTGTACGACGCCGTCGGCGGCACGTCGGCCGCGCGCGCGTGGTGGCTGCTGCGCTGGGCGGGGGTGCGCGACGTGCGGATCCTGGACGGCGGGCTGCCCGCGTGGACGGCGGCGGGGCACGGCGTCGAGGCGGGGGACGTGCTGCCCGAGCCCGGCGACGTCGTGCTGGCGGGCGGCGCGCTGCCCACCGTCGACGCGGACGGTGCGGCCGCGCTGGCCGACGACGGTGTGCTGCTCGACGCGCGGGCCGCCGAGCGGTACGCGGGGGAGGTCGAGCCGGTCGACCCGCGGGCGGGCCACGTGCCCGGTGCGGTGAGCGCGCCGACGGCGGGGAACCTCGACGCCGACGGGCGCTTCCTGCCCGCGGACGCCCTCGCGGCGCGCTTCGCGGCCGTCGGCGTCCCGGTGCCCGGCCGCTCCGGTGCCGGGCGCGACCGCGCGGTCGCGGTCTACTGCGGGTCCGGGGTCACCGCCGCGCACGAGGTGGCCGCGCTCGCGACCCTCGGCGTCGAGGCGGCGCTGTACCCGGGGTCGTGGTCGCAGTGGGCGCACGACGCGGACCGGCCGGTGGCCACGGGGCGCTGAGGGGCGCCGTGGCCACCGGCCGGGTGGGTCGGGTCGGGTCAGACGGTGCGGGCGACCTCGTCCCACTCCAGGCGCGGGGCGCGCGCGTGGTGGGTGCCCTCGCCGTCGGGCCAGCCGACGTTGACGACCATGAGGCTGCGCCAGCCGGTGCCCGCGAGCAGGTCGTCGTCGACGCCCGCCTTGTCGAAGCCGCCCATCGGGCCGACGCCGAGACCCGCGGCGCGCAGCCCGACGACGAGGTAGCCCGCCTGCAGCCACGCGTTCTCGCGTGCCGTGCGCTCGGCGCCCTCGGCGTCGGCGGCGAACACGTCGGCGAGCTGGGGGGCGTGCGGCGTCAGGCGGCCCATGTGCCGGTGGAAGCCGGGGTCGGCGGCGACGACGAGCGTCAGCGGTGCGGCGAGGACGCGCTCGCGGTTGCCCTCGGCCATGTGCGCGGCGAGGCGGGTGCGCGCCTCGGGGGAGCGGACGAGCAGCAGGCGCAGCGGCACCGTGTTCAGCGCGGTGGGCCCCCAGCGCACGACGTCGTGGACCCGGCGCACGAGGTCCTCGGGGACCTCGCGGTCGAGGAAGCGCGCGACGCTGCGGGCGTCGCGGAACAGCAGGTCGGCGACGTGGTCGTCGACGCCGGCGCGGTCGGGGTCGAGGTCGGCGAGGTCGTCGAGCAGGTCGGTGCTGGTCATGCAGTTTTCAACAACCGCCCTCGCGGGGCTGATCCCGCCGCCACCGTGAGGCTGGTCACGCGCCCGGCGCGCCGGGCGTGCGCCCTCCGGTCCGGCGGTACCGCGCACGGCGCCTATCCTGGACGCCGTGAGCGAGCCCCTCGTCCTCGGGATCGAGACCTCCTGCGACGAGACCGGCGTCGCCCTGGTCCGCGGTCACGACCTGCTGGTCGACGCCGTCGCGAGCTCGGTCGACGAGCACGCGCGGTTCGGCGGCATCATCCCGGAGATCGCCTCCCGCGCCCACCTCGAGGCCATGGTGCCGACGATCGAGCGGGCGCTGACCACCGCGGGCGTGACGCTCGCCGACGTGGACGCCGTCGCCGTCACGGCCGGCCCCGGCCTCGTCGGACCTCTCACGATCGGGGCGGCCGCGGCCAAGGCGCTCGCCGTGGGCCTCGGCAGGCCGCTCTACGGCGTGAACCACGTCATCGGGCACGCGGTGGTCGACGAGCTCGTCGACGGCCCGTTCCCGGAGCGGGTCCTCGCCCTCGTGGTGTCGGGCGGGCACTCGTCCCTGCTGCGCGTCGACGACACCGTGCACGTCACCGAGCTCGGCTCCACGCTCGACGACGCCGCCGGCGAGGCGTTCGACAAGGTCGGCCGCCTGCTCGGCCTGCCGTACCCGGGCGGCCCGCACATCGACCGGCTCGCCCGTGAGGGCGACCCGGAGGCGATCCGGTTCCCACGCGGGCTCACGGCGCCGAAGGACCAGGCCAGGCACGCCACGGACTTCTCGTTCTCGGGCCTCAAGACCGCGGTCGCGCGGTGGGTCGAGGCGCGCCAGGACGCGGGCGAGCAGGTGCCGCTCCCGGACGTCGCCGCGTCGTTCGCCGCGGCCGTCGCGGACGTCCTCACGGCCAAGACCATCGCGGCCTGCCGCCGCGAGGGCGTCGACACGCTCGTCATCGGCGGCGGCTTCTCCGCGAACTCCCAGCTGCGCGACATGGCGGCGCGGCGCTGCGCCGAGGCGGGCATCACCCTGCGCATCCCGCCCATCCGCTACTGCACCGACAACGGCGCGATGATCGCCGCGCTCGGGTCGGCCGTGGTCCGGCGCGGCATGCCGGCCTCACCGCTCGACCTGCCGGTCGACTCGACGATGCCGCTCACGCAGGTCCTCGTCTGAGGACCGACCCGGACCGGCGCCCCGCAGCCCGGGGTGCGCGCACCGCGGACGGGCGACGTCGACCCGCTTCAGGTCGCGCCGCGGGCTGCCGACTCTCCCGGGGTGCCCGTCAGCGCCTCGCAGCCCCTCGTCGTCGCGGCACCGGCCCTCCTGCGGGAGGTGCGCCTCGCGCTGCTCGTCACCGTCGTCGTGGCGGCGCTCGTCCTGCTCCTCGTCCCGTCGCTGCGTGACCGGCTCCTGGGCGAGTGGCTGCTCCACCGGCTCGCCCGGCGGCACCCGCGGGAGCGCCGCGCCCAGTTCCGCCGCGACGTGCGCGCGGCCGCGCGGGGTGGCCCGTTCGCGCCGCTCCCGCCCGGCACCGACCCGTCGGTCCCCACGACACGGGTCGAGGTCCCGCCGCTCGGCGACGGGCGTCCCGGCGAGCGGTTCCTCGCACCCGGCCCGGCCGACCCCCGCGGCGGCACGCTGTCGCAGGACGGCTCCCGGCAGGACGCCGTCGTACCGCTCGGGCCGGGACGTGCGCTGCTGGTCGTGTGCCTCGGCCGGGTGGGGCGGGCGTCCGTGGCCGGTCCGCTCGAGGTGGCGAGCGACCGGCCGGGCGCGCACCGGGCGCTCGCCTCGCCGGACGTGCGGCACCTCACCGGCGTGGAGCGCGTCGCAGGGCCGGACGGGGCGCCCGCGTGGCGGGTGACGTACGCCGTCGGCGACGCGGTCGTGACGGACACGCACGTCGACCGCGACGGCTGGGCGTTCGTCGTGGGGGTGCTGCGGCGCGCCGGCCAGAGCGACGTCGACGGCCTCGCCGACGCGGTCCTGCGCACCTGGCAGTGGCTGCCGGACGCCCCGGGTCGCCGGGCCACGCACGCCCACGTCGACCTCCCCGCGGACCTCGCCGCGACGCCCGGCGTGCTCACCGTGCACGGCCACGACGGCCGTCCGGTCGCCCGCTGCCGGTGCGCGGCGCCGCCGACCGCGTGGGACGTCCCGGCGCCCGACGGCACGTGGACGGCCGCCTACGTGCGGCTGACCCCGACCGCGTCCCTCACGGTGACCTCGGCGCCGGGCGCGTCCGACGGGGGACGGGCGGCGCGCGCGCACCTCGACTCGCCGCCCGTGCTGCCGTTCGGGCCGGACGTCGTGCCCCTGCGCGAGTCGCTGCCCGTGCGGACGGCGGCGGGGCCGGCGTGGGCCCGGGCGTTCCGCGTGGGCCCCGGGCGCGTGCGGGGCGAGGTCCGGCTCGACCGGGGGGACAGGACCTGGGCCTGGCTGCTCACGCACGCGCCCGGTGAGGAGGCGCAGGTGCGCCCGGCCCTGGACGCGGTGCTGGCCTCGTGGGAGTGGCGGGACGGCGTGGCCTGAGACGGCGCGGTCAGGCGGCCGGGCCGCCGGCCCACAGGCGCCACACCCGGGCGCCGAGCACGAACCCCACGGCGGCCAGCACGGCGGCGACGGCGACCGCCTGCCACCCGACGGTCCACGCGAGCACCACGGACCCGTCCGTCGACGTGGCCGTGACCGGCGAGCCGAGCCACGTCAGCTCGGCCGTGCCGCCGCCGACCGCCTCGAGCGCGTCGAGGGCGCCGAAGGACCACGCCAGGGCGAGGTAGAGCGGCAGCCCGACGCCGAGCAGGGTGCCCACGAGGGCGCCGGTGCTCCACCGCGGCCGGGGCCGGTCGAGCTCGGCGAAGTAGCGGGCGGCGAGACGGCGCGGCGGCCCGACCTCGCGCAGGGCGGCGCGGGTCCCGACGCGGGCCGCGTCGTCGCGCAGCGCCACACGCAGGTCGGCCCGGATCTGCCGGCCCTCGCGCCGCGGGTAGTCCTCCATGGCGGCGGCGAACCGCAGCTCCCACAGGCGCAGGCGCAGCCGGTCCGCGAGCGGCGGACGCACGGGCACGGTGGTCGTGGTCATCGGGGTCCTCCGGGGGCGGGAACGGGTGCGAGGGCGGTGCCGGGGTCGTCGGGGCCACCGGGCGGGCCGCTGCGGTCCGGGACGTACGGGTACGTGTCCGGACCGGGGACGCGGGCCAGCAGGCCCTCGCTGGTGCGGACGAGGTCGCGCCACGCGTCCCGCCGCTCGGCGAGGGCGAGGGCGCCGGGAGCGCTGAGCCGGTGGTACTTGCGCGCCGGGCCGCTGGCGGACGGGACGAGGCGCGACGTGACGAGCCCCTCGCGCTCCAGCCTGCTCAGGACGGGGTACAGCGTCCCGGTGGACAGCTCGTCGAGCCCGGCCTCACGCAGGCGGACGACGAGCGCGTACCCGTACGCCTCCTCGTGCGCCAGGGCGGCGAGGACGAGCATCGGCAGCACGCCCTTGAGGAGCTGGGGGTCCCGCGCGTCGGCCACGACTGCACGGTATCGCCTGCTAGTAGGTGTCGCCAAGTACCAGGTCACGACGCGGTCCGCGAAGACGAGCCGACCCCGCGGGAGGCCACGACGACGTCAGAGGGGGCGCCCCGCCCGCATCTCCGCGAGCAGCGCGCGCACCACAGGCTCCAGCTCGCCCGCGTGCCGCCGCGCGACCGCGCGCTGCCGCTGGTACGACGCCCCGCGGCGCAGGATCACGCGCACCTGCTCGAGCTCCTCGGTGCAGCCGAGCCGCTCCGCGACCGGGGCGAGCGTCGTGAGCCACCGGCCGACCGAGTCCGTGACGAGCTCCTCGTCGCCGTCCGCGTCCGTGATGACGATCGCGTCCATGCCGTAGCGCGCCGAGCGCCACTTGTTCTCCTGCACGAACCACGGCGGCATCGTCGGCACGGGCCCGCCGGCGTCGAGCAGCGACGAGAAGTGCTCGACGAGGCAGTGCGTCAGCGCGGAGATCGCGGTGACCTCGAGCAGGTTCGTCGCGCCGTCGGCGATGCGCATCTCGAGCGTGCCGAACCGCGGGGAGGGGCGCACGTCCCAGCGCACCTCGTCGACCTGGTCGATCACGCCGGTGTGCATCATGTCGCCCACGTACTGCTCCAGCTCGGACCAGGCGTGCAGCTGCGGCGGGAGCCCCGCGGTGGGCAGCTGCTGGAACAGCAGCGCCCGGTTCGAGGCGTACCCCGTGTCCTTGCCCGCCCAGAAGGGCGACGACGCGGACAGCGACTGGATGTGCGGCAGCACGGTGAGCATGGCGCGCTGCAGCGGCAGCACCTTGTCCCGGTCCTCGACGCCCACGTGCACGTGCACGCCGTAGATGAGCATCTGGCGACCCCACCACTGCGTGCGGTCGATGAGGGTGGCGTACCGCTCCTTGTCGGTGACGCGCTGCGTCGCCCAGTTCGCGAACGGGTGCGTGCCCCCGCCCATGACCTCGATGCGCAGCGGCTCGGCGGCGGCGCGCACCTCGTCGAGCGCCCGGCGCAGGTCCTCGCCGGCCTCGCCGACGGTGGTGCACTTGCCCGAGGAGATCTCGACGGTGTTGAGCAGCAGCTCGGACGTGATGTGCGGGTGGTCGGTCCCGTCCGCCGGGCGCACGGCGTCGAAGATCGCCTCCGCCGCCTGCCGCAGGTCGCCCGAGTCGACGTCGACGAGCGCGACCTCCCACTCGATGCCGACCGTCGAGCGCTCCGACCGTGCGAACGGCAGCGGGACGGGCGCGGCCATCAGACCGGCTCCACCACGAGGACGCGCTGCTGCCCCGCGACACGCGTCAGCACCACCGTCCCCTCGGCGCCGCCGCGCAGGTCCAGCTGGCGCCGCAGCGTCTCGGGCACGACGGCCGTGCCCCGCTTCTTGATGGTGAGCCGTCCGACGTCGCGCTCGCGCAGGTACGTGCGCAGCCGCTTGAGCCCGAACGGCAGGTCGTCGAGCACCCGGTAGGCGGTGGCCAGCGGGTCCGGGGTGAGGGCGTCGGCGGTCACGTAGGCGATGGTGGGGTCCACGAGCCGACCGCGCACGCGCTGGGCGACCGTGCCGACCAGCCCGGCGCGGATGACCGCGCCGTCGGGCTCGTACAGGTAGGCGCCGACCGGGCCGACCGGGGGAGCGGCGTCCTCGCCGTCGGGGTCGGCGCGCAGCGTGTGCGCGTGCCCGCCCCGCAGCACGAGCGCGGTCCGCCCCGGGCCGTCAGGGGCCAGCGGACCGAACCACAGGCCGACCTCGACGACGTCGCCGTCGACCGAGACCCACTGCGCCTCCGCGTCGACGGGCAGGTCGCGGTGCGCGATGCCGGGGCCGAGCTTGAGGCCGAGCGCGGGGACGCTCGCGCGTGCCGCGAGCACCGCGTCGAGGGGCGGGGCGTACGCCTGCGGGTCGAACACGCGCCGGCCGGTCCCGGTGCGGCGCGCCGGGTCCGCCCAGACCCCGTCGACGCCCTCCGCCGCGAGGTCGAGCGCGAGGCCGTCGCCGTGCCGGACCTCGACCTCGGGGAAGGCCCGCAGGTTCACGGTGGCGAGCGCGGCCGTGGTCTCGTCGACGTCCGTCGCGAGGACCCGCAGGCCCACCCCGGCCAGCGCCAGCGCGTCGGCGCCCAGACCGCAGGTCAGGTCTGCGACGTGGGTGCAGCCCGCGTCACGGAACCGCCGGGCGTGGTGCGCCGCGACCTCGAGGCGCGTGGCCTGCTCGAGCCCGGCGGGCGTGAACAGCATGCCGTCGGCGAAGTCGCCGAGCTTGGTCCGTGCCTTCGCGCGCAGGCGAGACTGCGTGAGCGCGGCCGCGACGAGACCGGGGTCGAGCCCCTCGCGCTGGAGCCGTTCGGCGAGCGGCAGCGCCAGGCGCTCGTCGTAGGGCGGCAGCGCCTGCAGCAGCGCCCACCCCTCGGGGTGCAGCAGCTTGGCCAGCCCGGCGTGGTCCACGGCGCCCAGCCTGCCACGCCCACGGTCCTGGGGCGTCGTCGCGGCCGGGGTGCGGCGCGCGCCCGGCGCACGCGACGCGCTGGCACTCCGGTTGACCGAGTGCTAACGCGTTCCTAGAGTGAGGAACTGGCACTCTCCTGGTGAGTGTGCCAACCGCGCCAGTGGTCCCGGCACCCGCGACGACGGCGGCCCGACGGTGCGGCGCAGACATTTTCCGCTGAAGAACAACTCATGCGAAGGGGAGGTCCGCTGTGTCGGTCTCCATCAAGCCGCTCGAGGACCGCATCGTCGTCAAGGCCCTCGAGGCCGAGACGACCACGGCGTCGGGTCTCGTGATCCCGGACAGCGCCAAGGAGAAGCCGCAGGAGGGCGAGGTCCTCGCGGTGGGCCCGGGCCGCATCGACGACAAGGGCAACCGCGTCCCGCTCGACGTCGCGGTCGGCGACAAGGTCATCTACTCCAAGTACGGCGGCACCGAGGTGAAGTACGCCGGCGAGGAGTACCTCATCCTCTCCGCGCGCGACGTGCTCGCGGTCGTCGCCTGACGCAGCGACGCACCGGCCGGGCGCAGCCCGGTGACCACGAGAGCCCCTCCCGGTCGGGAGGGGGCTCTCGTGCGTGCGGGGCGGGTGCGCCGGTCCGTGCCCGCGCCCGGCCGGCTCGTCCCCCCACGGGACGCGCGACCGGGAGCGGACGCACGACCGCCCCGGAGCTGGCGCCGCTCGTCGTCGAGCGGCCCCCGCTCCGGGGCGGTCGGGCTCGGGGTCAGGCGGTGACGCGGCGGCCGGCGCGCTCGGCCAGGACGGCGGCACGCTCGTCCTCGGACAGGCCGCCCCACACGCCGTAGGGCTCGCGCACGGCGAGCGACTGCTCGCGGCACTCGTTGATCACGGGGCACGTGGCGCAGATGGCCTTGGCGGCCTCCGCACGACGGCGACGGGCCGAGCCGCGCTCGCCCTCCGGGTGGAAGAAGAGGTCCTGGTCGGCGTCGCGGCAGGCTCCCTCGAACTGCCACTCCCACAGGTCCATCACCGGTCCGGGCAGACGCGAGATCTCGGCCATGTGCTCCTCCTCGTACGACGTCGTCCGGCGGGTGACACCCGGACGGAAGCTGCGGGGGCCGCGCCTCGGGACCGTGGTCCCCGTGGCGCGTTCCTGCGATGTGCCGCAACCGTACAACCGCGCCAGAAGTTGTTCAAGACCCTCTTCTGAATCGATCGCCTGCAACGATCTGGACGGACGGTCAGGAGGCCCGTGGGACCGTGACCATGACGTCCGTCCTGGTGAGCACGGCAGACACCCTCGCGTCAGCGCCGCATGCTCGCTGGCGCGGTTCTGGCGCGATTCGGGCCGGCGCACGGGCGGGGGTGACGCGATCGGGGGAGCGGGGGCGTCCTGGGGGCCGCCGGCTGGCAGAATCGCGCCATGACCGAGCCGGAGGACCCGCCCACGGCGGCACCGGCGTCCCCGGGCACCCACCCCCGGACGGCGGACGGGCTCGGGGCGGCACCGGACGTGGACGCCGGCCCGCTGCCGGGCTCGGCCCCGCTGACCGTCGCCGCCGTGGCGCGCCGGCTCGGCGTCGCGCCCGCCACGCTGCGCACGTGGGACCGCCGCTACGGCCTCGGGCCCTCGGAGCACTCGGCCGGTGCGCACCGCCGGTACTCGGGGCACGACCTGGAGCGCCTGCTCGTCATGCGGCGCCTGACGCTCGAGGGCGTGGCCCCGGCGGAGGCGGCACGCCTCGCGCTCGCCTCGGCCGCCGAGGGCCCGCGCTCCGCGCAGACCAGCACCGACCTCACGTCGCGGCTGCCCGCCGGCGAGGTCGCGCCGCCCGTCCCCGCCGAGCAGCACCCCGACGCCACGCCGTCGCCGCAGGAGACCGCGCCGCGCGCGCCGGTCGAGCCCCGCACGGGCACCACGCCGAGCACCGCGGCGGCCGTCGTCGCGCTCGTGGACGCGGCCCTCGCGGGCCGGTCGGACCGCTGCGCCGGTCTCCTGACGGTCGGCGCGCCCGAGGGGTCTCCGGCTGGTGGACCGGCCTCGTCGAGCCCGCGCTGCGCGCCCTCGCGCAGCGGACCGTCGTCGAGCGCCCCGGGGTGGACGCGCAGGCGACGCTGACCGCGGCGGCGCTGGGGGCGCTGCGGGCGCACACGGCGCAGGACCCGGCACCGGGTGCGCCCGTGGTGCTGCTGCTGCCGGCCCCGGGCGAGGCCCGCCCGCTCGTGGTGCACGCGCTCGCCGCCGCCCTCGTGGGCGGCGGGGTCGACGCGCGGCTCGTCGGGGGACCGGTGTCGACCCGGCACGCGGGCGAGCTGGCGGTCATGACCCGGGCGCGGGCGGTCGTCACGGTGTTCGAGCGTGCGACGCCGGACCTGTCCGTCGTCGCACGCCTGGCGCAGGAGCGTCCGGACCTGCCGCAGTACGTGATGGTCCGGGACGGCGCCGCCGAGCGGGTGCCGCTCGACCGGTCGGTGCACCGCGCGCGCACGTTCGTCGGCCTCCTGCACGAGGCGCTCGCGGCGGTCGGGGAGTCGTCCTCCCTGTGACCGGGGCGACTGTCCAGTAACGTCGACGCACCCGAACGCGTGATCACGAGCCGGACGGGGCCTCCCAAGCGGGAGGAATGGGTGTCGCGACGCGCCCGCCGTCGTCCACCAGGGCTAACGTGACGCACCGTTGACGCCGATGCGGCCATGAGGGTGACCGGCGCGCGCGAGGAGGATCACATGGCAGGCGTCGTGGTGTGCCACGGCTCGGCGGCCGTCCGGGAACGGCTCGTCGTGACGTCGATCGGGGTGCCGTCGCTCGCACCGGTGCGGGCGGCCGCCACGGCGGACGAGCTCGTCGCGCTCGCGCGGCGCATCGCGCCCACCGTCGTGCTGCTCGACGCGCACCTGCCCGGTGCGGGACCGGCGGAGGCGATCCGTCGCCTGCGGGCCGTCGCGCCGGCAGCGGCCGTCGTGCTGCTCGCGGGGCCCGAGGACGGCGAGGCGCTCGACCGGGCGCTCGCGCTCGGGGCGCGGGGGTTCCTCGCGCCGGACGTCGGCCGCGCCGAGCTGGCCGCCGTCGCCGCGCACGTGCAGGCGAGCCCCGCGGCGTCCGCCGCCGGTGCCCCGGCGCCCGCGGCGCCCGCCGGCCCGCACGCCGTGCCGTCGCTGCAGGAGGCCGCGCCGTCGCGCGTCGAGGCGCCCGTCGGTGCCCGACCGGCCGACGGCACCCCGGTGCTCACCAAGCGTGAGATCGAGGTGCTCGTGGGCATGAGCCACGGGCGCTCCAACGCCCAGATCGGCCAGGAGCTGTTCCTGTCCGAGGACACGGTGAAGACGCACGCGCGCCGGCTGTTCCGCAAGCTCGGCGCGGCGGACCGTGCCCAGGCGGTGGCCATCGGCCTGCGCCGGGGCATCATCGACTGACCCCGGGGCGGCCGACCGCCGCGGGGCGGCTGCACGGCTGCCGTTCGCCCGGTGCTCGGGGCCTCCGCGTGGCGGTGGCAGGACGTCGGCGCGACGGTGCCGATCGAGCCGGACCGCTTCTCCCCGTGACCCGTCGAGGCCCGCGGGAACCGCACGCTCGTCGACCGGGTCGGTGGCGACCTGCTGCCGCTCGCGCCGGACCACGGCTGCTTGCAGGACCGTGCGGGCGACCGGGCGTCCACGCCTCGGTACGGTCCCCCGGACCCCTCCCGGCGGCGCGGACGGGGTCCCCGGGGGTCGTATCCTGGGGAGATGACGGAGCTGGCACCCGGCGCCCCGGCCGACCCGTTCGCCCGTATCGGCCTCACCTACGACGACGTCCTCCTCCTCCCCGGGGAGACGGACGTGATCCCCAGCGAGGTCGACACGACCTCGCGGCTCACGCGCGAGATCTCGGTCCGCGTGCCGCTGCTCTCCGCGGCGATGGACACCGTGACCGAGGCGCGCATGGCCATCGCCATGGCCCGCCAGGGCGGCGTGGGCATCGTGCACCGCAACCTCTCCATCGCCGACCAGGCCCACCACGTGGACCGCGTCAAGCGCAGCGAGTCCGGCATGGTGAGCGACCCGGTGACGATCTCGCCGGACGCGACGCTGGCCGAGCTCGACCGCCTGTGCGGCACCTACCGCGTCTCGGGACTGCCCGTCGTGGACGCCGACGAGCGCCTCGTCGGCATCATCACCAACCGCGACCTGCGCTTCGTGCCGCCCGGCGAGTTCGAGACCCGGCGGGTGCGCGACGTCATGACGTCGATGCCGCTCGTCACCGCGCCGGTGGGCATCGCCCGCCAGGACGCGGCCGCGCTGCTCGCGAAGCACAAGGTGGAGAAGCTGCCGCTGGTGGACGCGGCCGGCAAGCTCGCCGGCCTCATCACGGTCAAGGACTTCGTGAAGTCCGAGCAGTACCCGCACGCGACGAAGGACGCCGACGGCCGTCTCGTCGTGGGCGCCGCGATCGGGTTCTTCGGCGACGCCTGGGAGCGGGCGACCGCCCTCGTCGAGGCGGGCGTCGACGTGCTCGTCGTCGACACCGCGAACGGCCACGCCCGGCTCATGCTCGACATGGTGCGGCGCCTGAAGGCCGACCCCGCGACGGCGCACGTGCAGGTCATCGGCGGCAACGTCGCGACGCGTGAGGGCGCGCAGGCGCTCGTGGACGCGGGCGCGGACGCGGTGAAGGTCGGCGTGGGCCCGGGGTCGATCTGCACGACGCGCGTCGTCGCCGGCGTCGGCGTCCCGCAGGTCACCGCCATCCACGACGCGGCGCAGGCCTGCAAGCCGGCCGGCGTGCCGGTCATCGGCGACGGCGGCCTGCAGTACTCGGGTGACATCGCGAAGGCGCTCGTCGCCGGTGCGGACACGGTGATGCTCGGCTCGCTGCTCGCGGGCTGCGACGAGTCGCCCGGCGACCTCGTCTTCGTCAACGGCAAGCAGTACAAGCACTACCGGGGGATGGGCTCGCTGGGCGCGATGGCCTCCCGCGGGCGGGTGTCGTACTCCAAGGACCGCTACTTCCAGGCGGACGTCGCGACGGACGAGAAGATCGTGCCCGAGGGCATCGAGGGTCAGGTGCCCTACCGCGGCCCGCTGTCCGCGGTCGCGCACCAGCTCGTGGGCGGCCTGCACCAGTCGATGTTCTACGTCGGCGCGCACACCGTGCCGGAGCTGCAGCAGCGCGGGAAGTTCATCCGGATCACGCCGGCGGGCCTCAAGGAGTCCCACCCGCACGACATCCAGATGACCGTCGAGGCGCCGAACTACACCGGCCGCTGAGGGGTCGCGCCGCACGCGGCCCGTGCCGTCGCCCCGGCGGGTGGCCGCACGGGCCGCGTGCGCGCGCCGGTAAACTCGCACGGTGAGCACCGACATCGAGATCGGACGTGGCAAGCGCGGCCGGCGCGCCTACTCCTTCGACGACATCGCGGTCGTGCCGTCGCGGCGCACCCGGGACCCGGAGGAGGTCTCGGTCGGCTGGCAGATCGACGCGTACCACTTCGACCTGCCGGTGCTGGCCGCGCCGATGGACTCCGTGGTCAGCCCCGCGACCGCGGTGGCGCTCGGCAAGGCCGGCGGCGTCGGCGTCCTCGACCTCGAGGGTCTGTGGACGCGCTACGAGGACCCCGAGCCGCTGCTCGCGGAGATCGCGTCGCTCGACGCGGAGCGTGCGACGGCCCGCATGCAGGAGATCTACGCCGAGGGGATCAAGCCCGAGCTGATCCGCGCGCGCATCCAGGAGGTGCGCGACGCGGGCGTCACGGTCGCCGGCGCGCTCAGCCCGCAGCGCACGCAGGAGCACTGGCGCACCGTCGTGGACGCCGGGGTCGACCTGTTCGTCATCCGTGGCACCACCGTCTCCGCCGAGCACGTGTCCGGCCGGGCCGAGCCGCTCAACCTCAAGCGGTTCATCTACGAGCTCGACGTCCCCGTGATCGTCGGCGGCGCGTCGACGTACACGGCCGCGCTGCACCTCATGCGCACGGGCGCCGCGGGCGTCCTCGTCGGGTTCGGCGGGGGAGCGGCGCACACCACGCGCGTCTCGCTCGGCATCCACGCGCCGATGGCCACCGCCGTCGCCGACGTGGCCGCGGCGCGGCGCGACTACCTCGACGAGTCCGGCGGCCGGTACGTGCACGTCATCGCCGACGGCGGTGTCGGGCGCTCGGGCGACCTCGTCAAGGCCATGGCCTGCGGTGCGGACGCCGTGATGCTCGGTGCGGCCCTCGCGCGCGCCGAGGAGGCGCCCGGGCGGGGCTACCACTGGGGTCCCGAGGCGCACCACCCCCAGCTGCCGCGCGGTGAGCGCGTGCACGTCGGCACCGCCGGCACGCTGGAGCAGATCCTGTTCGGCCCCGGCCAGACGGCCGACGGCACGGTCAACCTCATCGGCGCGCTGCGCCGGGCGATGGCGACCACCGGCTACAGCGACCTCAAGGAGCTGCAGCGCATCGAGGTCGTCGTCTCGCCCTACCAGCCGCACTGACGGCGGCCCGGACGCCGGGCACCGACGCGACGAGGGCGGCCACCCGCACGGGTGGCCGCCCTCGTCGCGTCCCTGCGTCGGGGGTGTCAGGGGACGCGCTGCGTCAGTGGCTCCTCGCCGCCCACGGAGGCCCGCGCGTCGTCGACGTCGCCACGCGGGCCCCCGTGGTGGCGGCCCAGCGGCAGCACGAGCGGCGAGCCGGCGACCGGGTCGGGCACGACGCGCGACTCCATGCCGAACACGTCGCGCACCATCTGCTCGGTGACCACGTCCGCCGGGTCGCCCTGGGCGTAGAGCCGGCCCTGCCGGACCGCCACGAGGTGGTCGGCGTAGCGCGCCGCGAGGTTGAGGTCGTGCAGGACCATGACCACGGTGGTGCCGCGCTCGCGGTTGAGGTCGGTGAGCAGGTCCAGCACCTCGACCTGGTGCGCGACGTCGAGGAACGTCGTCGGCTCGTCGAGCAGCAGCACGTCGGTGCGCTGCGCGAGGGCCATCGCGATCCACACCCGCTGGCGCTGCCCGCCGGACAGCTCGTCGACGGGTCGGTCGGCGAGCTCGAGCGTGTCGGTGGCGCGCAGCGCCTCCTCGACGATCGCGTCGTCCTCGGCGGTCCAGCGCTTCAGCCAGCCCTGGTGCGGGTAGCGGCCGCGGCCGACGAGGTCGGAGACGGCGATGCCCTCGGGCGCGACCGGCGTCTGCGGCAGCAGGCCCAGCACGGTGGCGACCTCGCGCGAGGGACGGTCGGTGATGGGGACGCCGTCGAGCAGGACCCGGCCCGAGCGGGTGCGCAGCAGGCGGGCCATGGCGCGCAGCAGCGTCGACTTCCCGCACGCGTTGGCGCCGACGACGATCGTCACCCTGCCCGGCGGGACGACGAGCGACAGGTCGTGCACGACGACGCGGTCGTCGTACCCGATCGTCGCGTCCTCGACGGCGAGGGTGTGCACGGCCGGCTCCTGCGGGGTGGGACGGGTGCTCACAGGGTGCCTCCCGAGCGGTCGGACCTGGCCAGGAGCCAGAGGAGGTAGGGCGCGCCGACGACGCCGGTGACGACGCCGACGGGCAGACGGGCGGGGAGCAGGTGCTGGCCGACGAGGTCGCCGACGAGCACGAGCAGCGCGCCGACGAGCGCCGCGGGCACCACCAGCGAGCCCGTGCCGCGCACGAGACGCTGCGCGAGGGGGCCCGCGAGGAACGCGACGAAGGCGATCGGGCCGGTCGACGCGGTCGCCACCGAGATGAGCGCGACGGCGACCACGATGAGCGCCAGGCGGGTCCGGTCCGGGCGGACGCCGAGCCCTGCGGCGAGGTCGTCGCCGAGCTGCAGGGCCGCCAGGCGCCGCGAGAGCAGCACCGCGACCGGCGCGAGCACCAGCACGGGCACCGCGACCTGCGCGAAGCCCTCCCAGAAGGCGCTGTTGAGGCTGCCGCTGAGCCAGCGCATCGCGTCGGCGGCGTCGTAGACGTTCGCGCGCGTCAGGGCGTACTGGACGACGGACTGCAGCATGGCGCCGACGCCGATGCCGACGAGCACGAAGCGGGCGCCGTGCACGCCGCGCCGCCACGCGAGCAGGTAGATCGCGGTCGCGACGCCGATGCCCGCGACGACGGCGACGACCGGCACCGCGGTGCCGACGAGCCCGATCGACGTGATGGACAGGACCGCGGCCGCGCTGGCGCCGGCGGTGACGCCGATGATGTCGGGGCTGGCGAGCGGGTTGCGCAGCATCGTCTGGAAGACGACGCCGCCGATCCCGAAGGCGACGCCCACCAGGACGCCGGTGAGCACGCGCGGCAGGCGCAGGCGCCCGACCGTGAACGAGGCGCCGGGCACCTCCTGCCCGGTGAGCACGCGCAGCACGTCCCCGAGCGGGTACACCCGGTCGCCGACGACGAGCGAGACCACGGCGACCGCGAGCGTCACCGCCGCGAGCAGGCCGACGACGGCCCACCAGTGCCGGGCGCGCCGACGGCGGCCCGGGGCGACGACCGCGCCGGCCGGGACGGGCGGGGCCACGACGGCGCTCACAGCTCGCGCACCTTGGTGCGGCGGACGATCGCGATGAGCACCGGTGCGCCGAGCAGCGCCGTCATGATGCCCACCTGCAGCTCCTGCGGGCGGGCGACGACGCGGCCGAGCACGTCGGCGGCGACGAGCAGCACGGCGCCGAACGCCGCGGAGTAGGGGAGCACCCAGCGGTGGCTGGGCCCGGTGAACCCGCGCGCGAGGTGCGGCATCACGAGGCCGACGAAGGCGATGGGCCCGGCGACGGCGACCGCCGCGCCGGAGAGCAGGACCGCGGCGAGCGCGCCGAGGGCCCGCACCGTGCCCGTGTGCTGGCCGAGCCCGGTGGCGAGGTCGTCGCCGAGGGCGAGCGCGTCGAGCCCGCGCGCGACCGCCACGGCGAGCACGGCGCCGACGACGAGGAACGGCGCGACGGTGAGGACGGCGCCCGTCTCGGCGCGGCCGAGCGAGCCGACCTGCCAGAAGCGGAACGTCTCGAGCACGTCGGTGCGCGTGAGCAGGACCATGCTGATCATCGACGTCACGGCGGCCGTCACGGCGGCGCCGGCGAGCGCGAGCTTGAGCGGCGTCGCGCCCCCGCGCCCGACGGAGCCGACCGCGTAGACGACCGCCATGGTCACCGCGGCGCCGAGGAACGCGACCCAGACGTAGCCGAGCACCGTCGAGAGCCCGAACCAGGCGATGCCGACGACGACGGCCAGCGAGGCGCCGAAGCTGACGCCGAGGATGCCGGGGTCGGCGAGCGGGTTGCGGGTCAGGCCCTGCAGGACGGCGCCGGCCAGCCCGAGCGCGGCACCGACGACGAGGCCGAGCAGCGTGCGGGGCACGCGGGACGCCACGGCGGCCTGGGCGATGTCGTCGGGGTCGGGGTGCAGCACACCGGCGACGACGTCGGACCAGGTGACCACGCGCGAGCCGAACGTCACCGACAGCACGCACACGACGACGAGCGCCAGCACGCACACGACGAGGCCGAGCACGCGCCGGCGCGACGACGCCGGCCGCCGCACCGCGGGCGGCGCCGGCGTCGTCGTGGGGGTGGTGGTCACGGGAGGTGCGCCCGCGTCACTGCACGTTCTGGGCGGCCGCCTGGAAGAGGTCCAGGTAGTCCTCGAGCGCCCACGGGATCGACAGCACGGTCGGGCCGGACGTGGCCGACGCCAGCGGGGTGTTGTCGGGCAGGACCGCGACGGCGCCGTTCGCGATCGCGGGGATCTTCGACCACAGCGGGTGGGCCTGCAGCGTCGGGAGCAGCGTCTCGTCGCCGTAGATCGCGACCATGTCCGCGTCGGCGATCTGGTCGGCCTGCTCGGCGGACAGGTCGACGTAGAACAGGCCGTCGTCCTCGAACGACTCCACGCTCTCGGGCAGGGTCATGCCGAGGTCCGAGAGGAGCTGCACGCGGGCGTCGATCTTGGTGTAGACGCCGATCGACGAGAGGTCCGTCGGGTCGACGTAGAGGTACGCGACCGACTTGCCGGCGACGTCGGGCCGCTCGGCGAGGGCGTCCTCGATCTGCTGCTCGACGTCGGCGACGACCGCCCGGGCCTCGTCCTCGCGGCCGAGGGCGCGCCCGTTCACCAGCGCCATGTCGCGCCAGCTGGTGCCCCAGGCGACCTCGGGGAAGGAGACCGTCGGCGCGATCTGCGACAGCGTCGTCCAGTCCTCCTCCGACAGGCCGGAGTAGGCCGCGAGCACGACGTCGGGCACGGTCTCGGAGACGGCCTCGAAGTCGATCCCGTCGGACTCGTCGAACAGCACGGGCAGCTCGTCACCGGTGGCGCCGAGCTCCTCGAGCGCGGCGTAGGTCCACGGGTGGATCCCGTCGCCGTCGTCGTCGCCGTACGTCTGGGCCGCCATGCCGACCGGCACGATCCCCAGCGCGAGCGGCACGTCGTGGTTGCCCCACGCGACGCTGGCGACGGCCTCGGGCTGCTCCTCGACGGTCGTCTCGCCGTAGGTGTTCTCGAGCGTGACCGGGAAGCCCCCGCCGGTGGCGGAGGTGGGCGTGGCATCGACAGTGCCGCCCTCGGTGCCGGAGCTGCAGGCGGCGAGCAGGAGTGCGGCGGCGGCGCCGGCGACGAGGGGTCGCAGGGCGCGGCGGCGGGGCGCAGTGCGCATCGTGTCCTTCGCAGGGGGAGTCGGCACGGGGCCGTCCGGCGGCGGGCAGGCCCGCCGTTGTAGGTAAGGCTCACCTTAGAGTACGCCGCGCTGCGGCCGGTACGTGGCGCGGGTCACCTCGACCCGCCGCCTCCCCGGCTGTCGACCGCTCCGGTTCTGTCCGGTCCCACACATCCGGGCATCCGAAAAAGTCCGGACGTGCCCGAACCTGTTGACGTTCCGCGGTGTGGCGGCGCATGCTGGGACGACGAGGCCCGGACGGGCCGGGACGACGGAGTTCGGGACGACGGAGTTCACGTGTACGCACCGGAGCGCCACCAGCAGATCCTCAGCAGAGCCCGCGCCGACGGGCGCGTCGACGTCACGCGCCTGGCGGTCGAGCTCGACGTCACACCGGAGACGATCCGCCGGGACCTCACCGCGCTCGAGCGGCACGGCCTCGTGCGGCGCGTCCACGGCGGCGCCATCCCCGTCGAGCGCCTGGGCTTCGAGCCCGGCCTCGCCGACCGCGAGGGCATGCTCGCGGGCGAGAAGGAGCGCATCGCCAAGGCGGCCCTCGACGAGCTGCCCGACGGCGGCTCCGTCCTGCTCGACGCGGGCACGACGACCGTCCGCCTCGCGGAGCTGCTCCCCACGGACCGCGAGCTGACCGTCGTCACCCACGCGCTGCCCGTCGCGACCGTGCTCGCGCCGCGCCCCGGCACGACGCTGCACCTCGTCGGCGGGACCGTGCGCGGCCGCACCCTCGCCGCCGTCGGCTCGTGGGCGTTGCGCGACCTCGCCGAGATCCACGTCGACGTCGCGTTCCTGGGCGCCAACGGCATCACCGCCGAGCACGGCGTCACGACGCCCGACCTCGGGGAGGCCGCCGTCAAGCGCGCGCTCGTCGCGGCCGCCCGCCGCACGGTCGTCCTCGCCGACCACACGAAGGTGGGGCGCGTCGACCTCGCGCGCGTCGTCGACCTCGCCGACGTCGACACGCTCGTCACCGACTCGGCCGTCGAGCCCGAGCTCGCGGACGAGATCGAGCAGGCCGGCACGCGGGTGGTGCGCGCGTGATCGTCACCGTCACCCCCAACCCGAGCGTCGACCGGGCGCTCGACCTCGACCGCCTGGAGGTCGGGGAGGTCAACCGTGCGCACACCACGCACGTGCACCCCGGCGGCAAGGGGATCAACGTCGCGCGGGCGCTCGCGCGGCACGGCGTCGCGGCGCTCGCGGTCGTGCCCACCGGCGGCCCGGACGGCACGCGCCTGACCGAGCTGCTCGCCGAGCACGGCGTCGCCGCCGTCCCCGTCCCGGTCGCCGGGGACACGCGCACGAACGTCACGCTCGTCGACGCCGACGGCAGCACGACCAAGGTGAACGCCCCGGGGCCGCGCATGGCGGAGGCCGAGGTCGACGCGCTGCTCGCGGCCGTCGACGCGCAGCTCGCCACCGGTCCGCAGGCGGTCGTCGCGGCCGGGTCGCTGCCCGCGGGCGTCGGGGACGCGTTCTTCGTCCGCCTCGCCGCGCTCGCCAACCGCCACCACGTGCCCCTCGTCCTCGACTCGTCCGGCGTGCCGCTCGCGCGGGCCGTGCGGGCGGGCGGGCTGACCCTCGTGAAGCCGAACGAGCACGAGCTCGGCGAGCTCGTCGGCCGCGAGCTCGTCACCGTCGGCGACGTGCTCGGCGCCGCGCGGGACGTCGTCGCGCAGGGCACGCGCGGCGTGCTCGTCAGCCTCGGCGCGCACGGCGCGCTGCTCGTCTGCCGCGACGCCCCGCACGCGTGGTGGGCGGGCGGCCCGCCGCTCGTGCCGCTGTCGACCGTCGGCGCGGGCGACGCCACCCTGGCCGGCTTCCTCGCCGCGTCGGGGCCCGCGCCCGACCGGCTGCGCACCGCGGTGGCGTGGGGACGCGCCGCCGTCCTCCTGCCCGGCACCGAGCTGCCCGGCCCGCAGGACCTCGACCTCGGCGCGGTGCGCGTCGTGGCCGACCCCGACCCGCACCTGGCACTCAAGGAGCTCTGACATGACCACCTCGGCCGACACCCCCCTGATCACGCCCGAGCTCGTCGCGGTCGACCTCGCCGCGGCCGACCGCGTGGCGGTCACCCGGGCCCTCGTGGACCTGCTCGCCGCCGCGGGCCGGGTCACCGACGCGGACGCCTTCGCCGCCGACGTGGCGGCGCGGGAGGCGCAGATGGCCACCGGCATGCCCGGCGGCGTCGGCCTGCCGCACGCGCGCTCCGAGCACGTGACCGCGCCGAGCCTCGCCGTCGGCAAGCTCGCGCAGGGCGTCGACTGGGGCGCCCCGGACGGGCCTGCCCGGCTCGTCTTCCTCATCGCGGCGCCCGCCAGCGGCGACGCCGACCACCTGCAGATCCTGGCCGCGCTGGCCCGCCGCCTCGTGCACGAGTCGTTCCGGACGTCGCTGCTCGAGGCGCCGGACGCGCGGACCGTCGCCGACATCGTGACCCGAGAGGTCGTGCCCGCATGAAGCTCGTCGCCGTGACCTCGTGCCCCACGGGGATCGCCCACACCTACATGGCCGCCGAGGCCCTCGAGCAGGCCGGCAGAGCCGCCGGGCACGAGGTGCACGTCGAGACGCAGGGCGCGGCCGGCTCGACGCCGCTCGACCCGGCGCTCGTCGCCTCCGCCGACGGCGTCATCTACGCCGCCGACCTCGAGGTGAAGGACAAGCAGCGGTTCGCCGGGAAGCCGTTCGTCGACGTCGGCGTGAAGAAGGCCGTGCACGACGCGCCCGGCGTGATCGCGGCCGCCGTCGACGCGGTGGAGCACGCGCCCGCCGCCGGCACGCCGGCCGGGGGCGCCGAGGCGACGGCCGCGGCGACGGCGCCGGCCCCGGCACCGGCGCGCGACAGCGGCGCGGGCGCGGGCACCAAGGTGCGCCAGTGGCTGATGACCGGGGTCTCGTACCTCATCCCGTTCGTCGCCGCGGGCGGCATCCTCATCGCCGTCAGCTTCATGCTCGCCCAGGTCGCCTGGGGCGGTGCCGAGGGCGCGATCGAGGTGACCGGTGCCGACGCCGCCGAGGTCGTGGCGGCGTTCGACCCCGCGTCGCTGCAGGACTGGTCGGTGGTGCTGCTCGCCACGGGGCAGGCCGCGTTCGGGTTCCTCGTCCCGGTGCTGTCGGGGTTCATCGCCTACGGCATCGCCGACCGGCCCGGCCTCGTGCCCGGCTTCGTCGGCGGCGCCACCGCCGTGCTGGTCGGCGCCGGGTTCCTCGGCGGTCTCGTCACCGGGTTCCTCGCCGGGTTCCTGGCGCTGTGGATCAGCCGCTGGAACGTCCCGAGGGGTGTGCGCGGCATCATGCCGGTCGTCGTCATCCCGCTGCTGTCGTCCGCGGTCGTCGGGATCGTCGTGCTCGTGCTCGTCGGGCGCCCGATCGCCGCCGCCATGGACGGGCTGACGAGCTGGCTCAACGGACTGTCCGGCGCGAACCTCGTGCTCATGGGCGCGCTGCTCGGCGCGATGATGGGCTTCGACCTCGGCGGACCGGTCAACAAGGTGGCCTACACGTTCGCCGTCACCGGCCTCGCGACCGAGGGCCTGACCACCGGCGCCGTGCAGTACCGGGTCATGGCGGCCGTGATGGCCGCGGGCATGGTCGCCCCGCTCGCGCTCGCGCTGGCCACGACGGTCCGCAAGCGCCTGTTCACGCACGCCGAGCAGGACAACGGCAAGGCCGCGTGGCTGCTCGGGGCGTCGTTCATCTCCGAGGGTGCGATCCCGTTCGCCGCCGCCGACCCGTGGCGGGTCATCGTGTCCTCGCTCGTCGGGTCGAGCGTCACCGGTGCGCTCGTCATGGCCTTCGGGTCCTCCCTGGTCGCCCCGCACGGCGGCGTCTGGGTGCTCCCGCTCATGGGCAACCCGCTGGGCTTCCTGGCGGCCGTCGTCGCCGGCGTCCTCGTCTCCGCGCTGCTCGTGGTCGTCCTCAAGACGGCCAAGCGCGACCCCCTCGTCGCGGCCGACCGCGCCGCCGACGACGACCGCGACCTCGTCGCCGCGTCCTGACCTGCCGAACCCCGCCCGACCCCACCACCGAGGAGCCCTCATGGCCGAGCGCACCGTCGCCGTCGCGTCCCGCGTCGGGCTGCACGCCCGCCCCGCGATGCTGTTCACCCAGGCCGTCGCGGCGAGCGGCCTGCCCGTCACGATCGCCCGCCGGGGCGGCGCCCCCGTCGACGCCTCCAGCATCCTGTTCGTCATGTCCCTGGGCGTGCCGCACGGCGAGGAGGTCGTCCTGCACGCCGACGGGCCGCACGCCGACCGGGTCCTCGACGAGCTCGTCGCGCTGCTGTCCACCGACCTCGACGCACCCGAGGCCGGGGCCGAGGACGCCGGCGCGCCCGCGGCGGGGGCGTCCTCGTGACGTCGGCGGCCGTCGGCGCACCGGCGGGCGGCGCGCTGCACGGTGTCGGCGTCGGCCGCCGTGGTGCGGTCGGCCCGGTCGCGCAGGTGCGGCCGGCCCCCGTGGTCCCGGCGGACGCGCCCGTGCTCGTCGACGGGCGCCCGGCGACGCCCGAGCAGACGCGGGCCGCCGTCGAGCGTGCGTTCGCCGAGGTGGCCGAGGGCCTGCGCACGCAGTCCGCAGGCGCGACCGGCACGGTCCGCGACGTCCTCGCGGCCACCGCGCAGATGGCCGCCGACAACGCGCTGCGCACGCAGGTGCTCGCGCGCGTCGACGCGGGCGAGCCGCCGGTCGCGGCGCTCGACGGCGTCGTCGACATGTTCGCCGCGATGTTCACGCAGGCCGGCGGGTACCTGGCCGAGCGCGTCACCGACCTGCGCTCGGTGCGCGACCGCGTCGTCGCGCGCGTGCTGGGCCTGCCGGACCCCGGCGTGCCGCACCTCGAGCGGCCGTCGGTCGTCGTCGCCCGCGACCTCGCACCGGCGGACACGGCGGCGCTCGACCTCGCGAACGTGCTGGGCATCGTCACCGAGCTCGGCGGGCCCACCGGGCACACCGCGATCATCGCCGGGCAGCTCGGGCTGCCGTGCGTCGTGCGCGTCGCCGGCGCCACCGACCTGGAGGACGGCGTCGAGGTCGCCGTCGACGCCGCCGCGGGCACCGTCACCCCGCACCCGGACGCGCAGCTGCGGGCCGCGCTCGACCGGCGGCACGCCGCGGACGCCCTGCTCGCGGCGGACACCGCGCCGGGTGCGACGGCCGACGGGCACGCCGTCGCACTGCTCGCGAACGTCGGCACGCCCGCCGACGCCGAGCGGCTCGGCGGCTCCGGTGCGGAGGGCGTCGGGCTGTTCCGCACCGAGGTGCTCTTCCTCGAGCGCACGCACGCGCCGACCGTGGAGGAGCAGGCCGACGCGTACGCGGCGGTGCTGCGCGCGCTCGACGGCCGCAAGGTCGTCGTCCGCACCCTCGACGCGGGCGCCGACAAGCCGCTGGCGTTCGCGACCCAGCCCGACGAGGAGAACCCCGCCCTCGGCGTGCGCGGCTACCGGCTGGTGCGCCCGCACCCCGAGCTGCTGCGCACGCAGCTGGAGGCGCTCGCACGCGCCCAGGAGGCCACGGGCACCACGCCCTGGGTGATGGCGCCGATGATCGCGACCGCCGACGAGGCGCGCGACTTCGCCGCCGCCGCCCGCGCGGCCGGCGTCGCCACGGTCGGCGTCATGGTCGAGGTGCCGGCCGTCGCGCTGCGTGCGCGCGACGTCCTCGCCGAGGTCGACTTCGTCTCGCTCGGCACCAACGACCTCGCGCAGTACACGATGGCCACCGACCGCCTGCGCGGCGAGCTCGCCGACCTGCTCGACGCCTGGCAGCCCGCGGTGCTCGACCTCGTGGCCGCGACCGCCGCCGCGGGCGTCGAGGCCGGCAAGCCGGTCGGCGTCTGCGGGGAGTCCGCGTCCGACCCGCTGATGGCGCTGGTCCTCGTGGGCCTCGGGTCACGAGCCTGTCGATGGCCGCCGGAGCGCTCCCCGCCGTCCGGTACGCCGTGCGCCGGCACACGCGCGAGCAGTGCGTCGCGATGGCGGCGGCGGCCCGGGCGGCCCGGTCGGCGGCGGACGCGCGGGCGGCGGTGCTGGCGCTCGCGGACCCGGAGGTGCGGGCGACGCTCGGCCTCTGACGTCCCGACGCGACCCGCCCGCGTCGCGCGACCCGGCGAGAGCGCGCTCCGGTGCATCCCTGGCGCAGCCCGTGAAGGGCACCAGGTCGCGTTCGACCAGGATCGGCGAGGCGAGGAGGCGGACGGGGCCGCGCCGCAGCGCCCACGACCGCACGAGCCGTCGCCGGCCGCCACCTCCCCGACGCCGAACGGGACGTGACTCGTCGGTGCCGCGCAGCACGTGCGGACCACGTCCCGTTCGTCGGCCCCGGGTTCCGGGGGCGGGCGCGGGCGTGGGGCACGTGCGGCGTAGCCTGGCGCGATGGCGCACGAGCATGCCGACCTGCACGACCCGGAGACCGACCCGCTCGCCACCTACGTCCTCGAACCCGACGACGTGCGGCCCCTGCTCGCCCGGGTCGTCGCCCGGCCCGGGCACGCGACGCACGCCGCCACGGCGCCGTTCACGGGAGCGCCCGTCGCGGCCGTCCCGCTCACCACGCCGGACGACCTGCCCGCGGCCGCGCGCCGTGCCCGCGCCGCGCAGCGGCTGTGGGCGGCCCGCCCGCCGCGCGAGCGCACCGCCCTGCTGCTCCGCGTCCACGACCTGCTGCTCGAGCGGCAGAGCGACGTGCTCGACCTGATCCAGGTGGAGACCGGCAAGGCCCGCACGCACGCGTGGGAGGAGGTCGGCGACGTCGCGAACGCGGCCCGCTGGCACGCCCTGCGCGCACGGCGGCTGCTCGCTCCGCGGCACGTGCGCGGGCTCGTCCCCGGGTTCACCTCCGCGCGGGTCGAGCGCGTCCCGCACGGGGTCGTCGGGGTCGTCACGCCCTGGAACTACCCGCTGTCCCTCGGCCTCGGCGACACGCTGACGGCCGTCGTCGCCGGGAACGCCGTGCTGCTGCGGGCCGACCCGCAGACCGCGCTCACGCTGCTGTGGGCCGCGGAGCTGCTGGAGGACGCCGGGGCGCCGGAGGACCTCGTCCAGGTGCTCGTCGGTGGTCCGGACGTCGGCATGGCGCTGCTCGAGCACGTCGACCACGCGGTCTTCACCGGCTCGACCCGGTCCGGCCGGGTGTTCGCCGCCCGGGCGGGGGAGCTCGGCGTCCCGGTGACGCTCGAGCTCGGCGGCAAGAACGCGATGTACGTCGCCGACGACGTCGACGTCGAGGCCACCGCGGAGGGTGCCGTGCGCGCGTGCTTCGGGTCCGCCGGGCAGCTGTGCGCGGGCGTCGAGCGGCTGTACGTCCACGCCGACGTGCACGAGGCGTTCGTCGCGGCGTTCGTGCGCCGTACCGCGGCGCTGCGGCTCGGCGCGGGGCTCGACTACCGCAGCGACATGGGGTCGCTCACGTCCGCCGACCAGCTCGCCCGGGTCGTCGAGCACGTCGAGGACGCCGTGGGGCACGGCGCGACCGTGCTGACGGGCGGCGTGCAGCGGCCCGACCTGGGCCCGTGGTTCTACGCGCCGACCGTGCTCGCGGACGTCCCGCCGGAGGCGCGCGCGTTCCGGGAGGAGACGTTCGGGCCCGTCGTCGCGGTGGAGCGCGTGCGGTCCGACGACGAGGCCGTCGCCGCGATGAACGACACCGAGTACGGGCTGGTCGCCGGCGTGTGGGCCCGGGACGTGCGCCGCGCACGGGGGATCGCGGCACGCCTCCGGGTCGGTGCCGTCGTCGTCAACGAGACGCACCAGGCGCTGTGGGGGAGCGTCGGCGCACCGATCGGCGGGGTGGGCGCGTCCGGGTACGGGCGCCGGCACGGACGCGAGGGCCTGCGGGCGGCGACGTGGGAGCGGTCGGTCGTCGTGCAGCGCGGGGTGCACGGCGGGCGCGGGCTCGGGCTCGCGCAGGTGCAGGCGCTCGGCACGGAGGTGTGGCCGCGGGTGCTCACGCGTGCGCTGGAGGTGCAGCGGTCGCTGCGGCTGCCCTGAGCACGCGACCGGCGCTCCCGGCGGCCGCCGCGACGGCGCACGGCCGCCGCGGCCCCGGGCCCCCGGGCCAGGCGCGCCGGTCAGCCCTGCCGCACCCGCCGCACGAGAGCCAGCGCCGCCGCTCCGGCGAGCACGAGAGCACAGGCGAGGGCACCGAGCCCGGTGCCGACCCCACCGGTGACGGCGAGCGCGGGACCCGCGGGCACCACGGGCGCGGCCGGGGCGGCCGGCCCGGCCGGGGCGGGCGCACCGCCTCCCGCGCCCGGCCCGCCGGGTGCCGGCGCGGCCACGACCCGGAGCAGCGCGGCGCCGCTCGTGGCGCTGCCGCCGGCGTTCGTGGCGACGGCCCGCAGCAGCACGCCGTCGTCCTGCCGGCGCAGGTCGGTGAGCACGAGGGTGTCGCCGTCGCCGCCCGCGACGTCGAGCCAGGTCGCCCCCGAGTCGGTCGACCGCTGCCACCGGACGGCCGGTGCCGGGTCCCCGGTGACGTCGACCGAGAAGACCGCACGGCCGCCCTCGTCCGCCGTCGCCGCCTCCGGGTCGCTCACCGTCGGCGGTGCGGCGGCGACGGCGAGCGTCGCCGCACGGGTCGTCACGGACCCCGCCGGGCTCGTCAGGAGCGCGCGGACGAGCAGCCCGTCCTGCCGGGTGGTCACGCCGGCGAGCGTCAGGGTGCTGCTCGTCTCCCCGTCCAGGTCGTGCCAGGTCGCGCCGTCCGGCGACGACTGCCACTGCACCGCCGGTGCCGGGTACCCGGAGGCGACGACGGTGAAGACGGCGGCGTCACCGGACGTCGCCGTGACGTCCGCGGGGGGCGTGACGACGACCGGTGCGGCGCGCACCGTCAGCCGCGCAGGGGCCGACGCGACCGTGCCCTCCGCGTTGGTGACCTGCACGCGGACGAGCAGGCCGTCGGCGGCGGCGGTGACCGCGGGCAGGGTGAGCTCCGTGCCGTCGGCGTCCGCCACGGGCTCCCACGTGGCGCCCTCGTCGTCGGAGACCTGCCACCGGAAGGTCAGCGGGGCGTCACCGCCGGCCGCCACGGAGAAGGACGCGGCAGCACCCGGGGCGGCCACGACGTCGGCCGGGCCGCGCGTCACGTGCGGCCCGACCGCGGCGAGCCAGGTCAGGGGGACCGCGGTGACGTCGGCCGGCCCGGTGCCGCCGCAGAAGCCGCCCCCCTGCACGGACACCTGCTGCGGCCCGACCTGCGTCGCCGACCCGCCGGGGAGGTACCCCTCGACCCGGAACACGGCCGCCGAGAGGCCGAACGGCGTGCCCGTGAGGTCCGCGTCCGCCGTGGCGGGCGCCGCGTACGGGGCGACGCACGCGCTCGCGGTCGCCCAGGCGACCGTCGTGGTCCCACCGATGTCGCCCGTGCTCGTGGCGAACCGGGTGTCGGTGGCATCCACCCGGAACGGTGCGTCGGCCGTGGCCGGCAGGCCGAGCCGCAGCCGGGAGTAGGACGTCGTGACGGTGGTGCCCGGCCGTGCCCCTCCCGCCACCGCCTCGCCGTAGTTGGCCGATCCGCCGGTGACGGGCAGCGTAAGGTACTCGGTCGGCGACGTGGCCATGTCGGCGCAGTGCACGTCGAGCGTGCGCCCGTGCACCGTGATCGTGTACTCGCCGTCGCCCGCCCCCGGTGCCGCCGCCGCGACGTCGGCGCACGACGCGAAGGGACTGACCACGGCTGCGGCCGGGGCCGCCAGGGCGGTCGGTGCGACGACCACGGCCGCGGCGAGCAGGAAGGAGGGCAGGCGGGGTCGGAGCACGCGGGTCCTTCGTCGGGGCGGAGCCCGGTCTCGCGCACGCGCGGACCAGGCGGACCAGGCATGGTCCCCTCGGCCGCCGTCCGGGCGGCACCGCTGCGCGGGTGAACCGGCCCCGGCCTCAGCGGCCGATGACCTCCAGCGCCTGCCGGGCGATCGCCAGCTCCTCGTTCGTCGGCACGACCATCACCGTGACGCGGGCGCCGTCGGGGGAGATGACGCGCGGGCCCGACGTGCGGGCCTCGTTGCGCTCCGGGTCGACGGCGATGCCCATGACGTCCAGACCCTCGACGGCACGGGCGCGCACCAGCGCGTCGTTCTCGCCGACGCCCGCCGTGAACGTCAGCACGTCCAGCCGTCCGAGCACCGCGTGGTACGCGCCGATGTACTTGCGCAGGCGGTGCAGGTACACGTCGAGCGCGAGGTTCGCGCCCTCGTCGCCCTTCTCCACGAGCTCGTGCAGCGCGCGGAAGTCGTTCTCGCCCGACAGCCCCTTCAGGCCCGAGCGCCGGTTGAGCAGGTCGTCGATCTCCGCCGAGCTCATGCCCGCGTTGCGGTGCAGGTGGAAGATCACCGCCGGGTCGATGTCGCCGGACCGCGTGCCCATCACGAGGCCCTCGAGCGGCGTCATGCCCATGGACGTCTCGACCGCCCGGCCGCCCCGCACGGCCGACGCCGACGCGCCGTTGCCCAGGTGCAGGACGATCTGGTTGAGGTCCTCCAGCGGCCGCCCGAGCACCTCCGCGACCTTCTGCGACACGTACTGGTGCGACGTCCCGTGCGCGCCGTAGCGGCGCACGCGGTGCTGCGCCGCGACCTCCCGGTCGATCGCGTACGTCGCCGCGGCGTCGGGCAGGGTGCGGAAGAACGCGGTGTCGAACGCCGCGACGTGCGGCACGTCCGGCAGCAGCGCCTTGGCCACCCGGATGCCGGTGAGGTTCGGCGGGTTGTGCAGCGGGGCCAGCGGCGACAGCATCTCGATCGTCGCCTCCACCTGGTCGTCGACCAGGACGGGACCGTCGAACCGCGACCCGCCCTGCACCACGCGGTGCCCGACCGCCACGACGTGCGCCTCCGCGAGGTCGGGCCCGATCTCCTCGAACAGGCCGAGCACGATCCGCAGGGCCTCCGCGTGGTCCGGGACCGGCAGCTCGCGCCGCGTCGTCTCCCCGTGCGCCACGTGCTTGACGGCCCCGCGCGGCTCGCCGATGCGCTCGACGAGGCCCGACGCGATCGCCTCCCCGCCCTCCGGGTCGACCAGCTGGTACTTCACCGACGACGAGCCGGAGTTGACGACGAGGACGGTGCCGCGGGGGGTGCCCGCGGGGGTGGTGGACATCGGGCTCAGGCCTCCGGGTCGGTGGTCGTGGCGGGGGTCGCGGGGTCGGTGGAGGGCGCGCGCGTCTCGGGCACGGGCGTCTCGCCGGGCTCCTGCTGCACCACCTCGGGCTCACCGGCGCCGGCGGTGGGGCCGGCCAGCGCCTGCGCCTGGATCGCCGTGATCGCGACGGTGTTGACGATGTCCTGCACGAGGGCGCCGCGCGACAGGTCGTTGACGGGCTTGCGCAGGCCCTGGAGCACCGGGCCGATCGCGACCGCCCCGGCCGAGCGCTGGACCGCCTTGTAGGTGTTGTTGCCCGTGTTGAGGTCGGGGAAGACGAACACGGTCGCGCGGCCCGCGACGGCGGAGTCCGGCATCTTCGTCTGCGCCACCGACGCGTCGACCGCGGCGTCGTACTGGATCGGGCCCTCGACCGACAGGTCGGGGCGGCGCTCGCGGACCAGGGCGGTCGCGGCGCGGACCTTCTCGACGTCGGCGCCGGTGCCGGAGGCGCCGGTCGAGTACGACAGCATCGCGATGCGCGGCTCGATGCCGAACTGGGCGGCCGTGCCCGCCGACGAGATCGCGATGTCCGCGAGCTGCTCCGCCGTCGGGTCCGGGATGACCGCGCAGTCGGCGTACACGAGCACCCGGTCCTCCAGGCACATGAGGAACGCGCTCGACACGCTGCTCGTCCCCGGCTGGGTCTTGATGATCTCGAACGACGGCTTGATGGTGTGCGCCGTCGTGTGGATCGCGCCCGAGACCATCCCGTCCGCGAGGCCCAGCTGGACCATGAGCGTGCCGAAGTACGACACGGACGACACGATCTCCCGCGCGCGCTCCACCGTCATGCCCTTGTGCTTGCGCAGCTCGGTGTAGACGGCCGCGAACCGCTCCAGCAGCTCGCCGTTCTTCGGGTCGATGACCTGCGCGGCGTCGAGGTCGAGGCCGAGCTCGGTGGCGCGGGCGCGGATCGACGCCTCGTCGCCGAGGATCGTCAGGTCCGCGACCTGCCGCTGCAGCAGCGTGGAGGCGGCCCGCAGGATCCGGTCGTCGCCGCCCTCCGGCAGGACGATGTGCTTGCGGTCCCGGCGCGCCCGGTCGAGCAGCTGGTACTCGAACATCAGCGGCGTGACGACCTCGGGGCGCTGCACGTCGAGCGCGGCCAGCAGCGCCGCACCCTCCACGTGCCGCTCGAACAGCGCCAGCGCCGTGTCGACCTTGCGCTGCGCGTCGCGCGTCAGCCGCCCGCGCGTCCCCGCCGCCGCGCTCGCGGAGCGGAACGTGCCGAGGTGGGTGCGGATGAGGGGGAGCCGCGAGCCGAGGCCCTCGACGAGCCGCTGGATCGTCGGCGCCGGCTCGAAGCCGCCGTTGAGGATGATGCCCGCCAGCGACGGGAACCCGTCGGCCTGGTGCGCGAGCAGCAGCCCGAGCAGCACGTCGGCCCGGTCGCCCGGCGTGATGACGACCGCGCCGTCCTGCAGCCGGTCGAGCAGGTGCTCGATCGACATGGCGCCGACGAGCACGTCGAGCACCTCGCGCCCCAGCAGCTCCTCGTCCCCGCCCGCGAGCTCGCCGCCGACGGCGTCCATGAGCTGGCGCAGCGTCGGCGCGTACAGCAGGGGCGACTCCGGCAGCGCCCACACGGGCACGTTCCCGGACAGCCCGCCGACGACGTCCGTCAGCGCCCCGGGTGCGACGCGGTTCACCACGACGCCCACGACCTGCGCGTGGTTGGCCGCGATCTCGGTCCCCGCGACCTCCGCCGCGTGGCGCACGTCCTCGGGCGTACGGTTCGCGCCGTTGACGACGAGGAGCACGGGTGCGGCCAGGTTCGCCGCGATGCGGGCGTTGTACGCCAGCTCGGTCGGGCCGGCGACGTCCGTGTAGTCGGTGCCGACCACCACGACGGCGTCGCAGCGGCGCTCGACGTCGTGGAAGCGCGCGACGATCCGCGACAGCGCCTCCTCCGGGTCGGCGATCACCTCGTCGTACGTGGCCCCGACGGCCTCGTCGTAGGCGATGTCGACGCCGTCGTGCGCGAGCAGCAGGTCCAGGACGTAGTCCGGCTCGTCCGTCGAGCGCGCGACGGGCCGGAACACCCCCACCCGCTGCACCGACCGCGTGAGCAGGTCGACCAGGCCGAGCGCGACGACGGACTTGCCGGTGTCGCCCTCGGCGGACATGACGTAGATCGTGCGCGCCACTGCGTGCTCTTCCTCCCCGAAGGTCGCCCGTCCCCCGCGGACGGGCGGTGGGTGGGGTGCGCCGGCCTCCCGGCGCACCCCACCGCCTCACCGGCTGCTACTCGTTGTCCCCGCCGGTGTCGCTCGCCGAGAGCCGGTCGGCCTGCGGGCCGCCGACCTCCGTGCCCGTCTCGCCGGCGTCCGGCCAGACCCAGTCGCGCACCTCGGGGATGTCCTCCCCGTGCTCGCGGGTGTACTGGCGGGCCGCGATCCGCGCGTCGACCATCTTCTGGCGCAGGCCCGCGTACGACGCCCGCAGCCAGTGCACGTGGTCGATCACGTCGATCACGAGCCGGTACCGGTCGAGGTCGTTGAGCATGACCATGTCGAACGGCGTGGTCGTCGTGCCCTCCTCCTTGTACCCGCGCACGTGCAGGTTCTTGTGACCCGTGCGGCGGTACGTGAGGCGGTGGATGAGCCACGGGTAGCCGTGGTACGCGAACACGATCGGCCGGTCCGTCGTGAAGATCGTGTCGAACTCGCGGTCCGACAGGCCGTGCGGGTGCTCCCGCTCGTCCTGCAGGCGCATGAGGTCGACGACGTTGACGACGCGGACCTTCAGCTGCGGCAGCTCCCGCTTGAGGATGTCCGCCGCCGCGAGGACCTCGAGCGTCGGCACGTCGCCCGCGGCCGCGAGCACCACGTCCGGCTCCTCGGACTCGACCTCCGTGCCGGCCCACTCCCAGATGCCGAGCCCGCGCGTGCAGTGCGCGACGGCCTCGTCCATCGTGAGGAAGTTCGGCGCGGGCTGCTTGCCGGCGACGACCACGTTGACGTACTGCCGGCTGCGCAGGCAGTGGTCGTACGTCGACAGCAGCGTGTTCGCGTCCGGCGGCAGGTAGACCCGCACGACCTCGGCCTTCTTGTTCACCACGTGGTCGATGAAGCCCGGGTCCTGGTGGCTGAAGCCGTTGTGGTCCTGACGCCACACGTGGCTCGAGAGCAGGTAGTTCAGGCTCGCGATCGGCCGGCGCCACGGGATGTCGTTCGTGACCTTCAGCCACTTCGCGTGCTGGTTGAACATCGAGTCGACGATGTGGATGAACGCCTCGTAGCTGGTGAACAGCCCGTGCCGCCCGGTGAGCAGGTAGCCCTCCAGCCAGCCCTGGCACTGGTGCTCCGACAGCATCTCCATGACGCGCCCCACGCGCGCCATGTGCTCGTCGACCTCGGGCCCCTCGAACGTGGCGTTCCACTGCTTGTCGGTGGCGTCGTAGACGGCCTGCAGGCGGTTCGACGCGGTCTCGTCGGGGCCGAAGATCCGGAAGTTGTCCGGGTTCCGGCGCACCACCTCGGTCAGGTACTGGCCGAGCACCCGCGGGGCCTCGGCGAACGTCGCCCCGGGGCGTGGCACGTCCTGCGCGAACTCGCGGAAGTCCGGCAGGCGCAGGTCCCGCATGAGCAGCCCGCCGTTGGTGTGCGGGTTCGCGCTCATGCGCAGCTCGCCGGACGGGGACAGGGCGCGGATGTCGGCGTCGATGCGGCCGGTCGCGTCGAACAGCTCGGCAGGCCGGTACGACTGCAGCCACTCCTCGAGCACCGCCAGGTGCTCCGGGGTGTCCCGCGCGCTCGCGAGCGGCACCTGGTGCGCCCGCCACGAGCCGGTCGTCTTCTTCCCGTCGATCTCCGCCGGGCCCGTCCAGCCCTTCGGGGTGCGGAACACGATCATCGGCCACATGGGCCGCGACTCGTCGCCCTCGGCGGCGCGCTGCTTGATCTCCGCGATCCGGTCCAGGACCTGGTCGAGCAGCTCCGCGAAGCGCCGGTGGATGCTCAGCTCGTCCTCGTCGTCGAAGCCCGCGACGAACGTGAACGGCTCGTGGCCGTACCCGACCATGAGCGCGTGGAGCTCCTCGTCGGGGATGCGCGCGAGCACCGTCGGGTTCGCGATCTTGTACCCGTTCAGGTGCAGGATCGGCAGCACCACGCCGTCCTGGCGCGGGTTGACGAACTTGTTCGAGTGCCAGCTCGTCGCGAGCGGGCCCGTCTCCGCCTCGCCGTCGCCGACGACCGCCGCGACCAGCAGGTGCGGGTTGTCGAACGCCGCCCCGTACGCGTGGCTCAGCGCGTACCCCAGCTCGCCGCCCTCGTGGATCGACCCGGGCGTCTCGGGGGCCACGTGGCTCGGCACGCCGCCCGGGAACGAGAACTGCCGGAACAGGCGGCGCAGACCCTCCTCGTCCTCGGTCACGTCGGAGTAGACCTCCGAGTACGTGCCGTCGAGGTAGGCGCTCGCGACGAGGCCCGGCCCGCCGTGCCCCGGGCCGGTGATGTAGATGGTGGACTGCTGACGCTCCGCGATCGCCCGGTTGAGGTGCGCGTAGAGGAAGTTCAGACCCGGCGTGGTGCCCCAGTGGCCCAGCAGGCGCGGCTTGACGTCCTCGCGGTCCAGCGGGCGCCGCAGCAGCGGGTTGTCGAGCAGGTAGATCTGGCCGACCGACATGTAGTTGGCGGCGCGCCACCACTTGTCGATGCGCTGGAGGGTGGCGTCGTCGACGCTGCCGCTGCCCGTGCGCCACGCGCTCCTGGCCTCCGCGGCGGCGAAGTCTCCGGCGGCCACCGGGGCGGGACTCTCGGTGGTGTGCTGCAGCTCCCTGTCGGTGCTCGTGCTCATGTCCCCTCCGGTGCTGGTGGTTCGAGGCGTCGTCCCTGGTCACCCAGCCTTCCGTGCCCGCCGGTCGTGCCGTGGGACGTCCGGCCCAGAGCGGTTGTGCTCCTGGCCACATGCCATACAACCCCAGGTGGCGCCGCCCCGCAGCGCGCGGGTCCGGCGCCCTCGCGCGCGCGGGTTACCGTGAGGTGTGGCCGACGCACCGACCTCCCTGTGGCGCGCCGCCGTGCGTCCGCGGATGCTCGGCCTGCTCGTGCTGCTGCTGGCCGCCGCCGCGGTCTGCGGACGGCTCGGGGCGTGGCAGCTGGAGCGCGCGGAGGTGCGGGGGCACGCTGCCGAGGAGCAGCGCGCGGAGCAGATCGCCGCCGCGCAGCCCGTCCCGCTGGACGAGGTGCTGCGCCCCGGGGAGTCGGTGACGGGCGAGATGGTCGCGCGCAAGGTCGTCGTGACCGGCACGTGGGAGCCCGACGGCACTCTCCTCGTCGAGGGGCGGGCGCACGACGGCGTCACCGAGGGGGCGCTGGTCCTCACGCCGCTGCGGGTCGGTGCCGCCGGCGACACCGCGGCGGGGGACGCGCTGCTGCCGGTCGTGCGGGGCTGGACGCCCGGGGCGCAGCCCGTGCCCGACCCGCCGGCCGGGCCGGTGACGGTCGTCGGCTGGCTGCAGGGCGGCGAGGAGGCCGGCGCGGCCGTCGTCGACGGACGCACGGACGCGATCAGCCCGGCCCAGCTGGTGCACACCTGGGGGCGCCGGTCTACACCGGCTACCTCGTGGTGCAGTCGCTCGACCCCGGCGACCCGGCGGACCTCGAGATGCTCGACCCGCCGACGCGCGCGGGCACCGGGCTGAACGTGCAGAACCTCGCCTACGCCGCGCAGTGGTGGATCTTCGGCCTGTTCGCCGTCGGCCTGTGGTGGCGGCTCGTGCGCGACGAGGCCGCGGGCCGACCGCCGGTCCCGGGCGACGAGGACGACGAGGCCCCGGGCGACGACGGCGCGCCGGGGGACGACGCACCGGCGACAGCGGACGCGGGACGGGTGGCGCGCGCCCGCTGACGGCCGGCCGGCACACCCGGCCGCGTCACCGGCCGGGCGTGCGCCCCCTCAGCCCTGGTCGGCGGACTCGTGCTGCCACGAGCGCCACAGCGCGGCGTACTCGCCGCCCGCGGCCACCAGCTCCTCGTGGGGGCCGATCTCGCTGATGCGCCCGCCGTCGACCACGGCGACGCGGTCGGCGTCGTGCGCGGTGTGCAGGCGGTGCGCGATCGCGACGACCGTGCGGCCCTCGAGGACCGCCGACAGCGACCGCTCCAGGTGCCGCGCGGCCCGCGGGTCCAGGAGCGAGGTCGCCTCGTCGAGCACGAGCGTGTGCGGGTCGAGCAGCACCAGGCGCGCGAGCGCGACCTGCTGCGCCTGCGCCGGCGTCAGCGGCGTGCCGCCGGAACCCACCTCGGTCGCCAGTCCGTCGGGCAGGCCCTGGACCCAGTCCCACGCGTCCACGGCGCGCAGCGCGCGCTCGAGCTCGGCGTCGTCCGCGCCGACCCGGGCGAGGCGGAGGTTGTCGGCGAGCGTGCCGACGAACACGTGGTGCTCCTGGGTGACCAGGGCGACGTGCCGGCGCAGCTCGTCGAGCGGCAGGTCGACCAGCGGCACGCCGCCGACCGTCGCCGTACCGCCCGTCGGCGGGTGGATGCCCGCGAGCATCCGGCCGAGGGTCGACTTGCCCGCACCGGACGGGCCGACGACCGCGAGCCGCTCACCCGGGGCGAGGTCGAGGTCGATGCCGTGCAGCACGTCGTGGCCCTCGCGGTACGCGTAGCGCAGGCCGCGCGTCCCGATGCGCTCGTCCGCGGGGCGCGCCCCGGTGGCCTCCCGGTCGGGGGCGACGAGCTGCACGCCGACGATGCGCGCGAGCGCCGTCGCGGCGACCTGGATCTCGTCGACCCAGAAGATGAGCTCCCAGACGGGGCCGGCCATCTGGTACGCGTACAGCACGATCGTGGTCACCACGCCGAGCGAGACCTGCCCCTGAGCGGCCAGCCAGCCGCCCCAGACCAGCACCGCGACGGGGGCGAGCACGAAGGCGAGGTCGATCGCGGGGAACAGCACGGTGCGCAGGTTCAGCGTCACCTTCTCGGCCGCGAACGCGTCGGCGAGGTCGGCGTCGATGCGCCGCTCCCGCCGGGCGGTCAGACCCAGCGCGTCCACCGTGCGCGCACCCTCGACCGTCTCGGTGATGGTCCCGTTGAGGACGGCGTACGTGGCTGCCTCGCGCACGTAGGCGGGCGTGGCGCGGCGCAGGTACCAGCGCACCACCAGCAGCATCGTCGGCACGCCGACGAACAGGCCGAGCGCGACCAGCGGCGACAGCAGCAGCGACGCGGCCACCGTGAGCGTGATCGTGACGACCGCGACGATGACGCGCGGCACACCGAACCGCACCGCGTGCTGCAGCTTGTTGACGTCGTTGGTCGTGCGCGCCACCAGGTCGCCCGTGCCCGCGCGCTCGACGGTCGACAGCGGCAGCGCCGTGACGGTGTCGACGAACTCCTCGCGCAGCTGGGCGAAGACCTCCTCGCCGAACAGCATCGACGCGCGCTGCGCGTACCGGATGAGCCCGGTCTGCAGCAGCACCGCGACGACCCCGACGACGATGAGCGTGTCGACGTACCTGGCCGTGGTGCCGGCGGTGACCGCGTCGACCAGGCGCCCGAGCAGCAGCGGACCGGCCAGGCCGGCCACGGCGGCGAGCGTGTGCAGCACCGCGATGCGGGTGAGCGGGCGCCCGTTGCGGCGCAGGAGCGCACCGGCGTACCGGCGCACCACCGCCGTGTCGGCGACGGGCAGCGTCGTGGCCGTGCTCATGCCTCACCTCCGCCGTGCTCGCCGTCCGTGCCGCACTCGCGGCCGCCCGGGCGCGCGAGGGCGGGCTCCGGGACCGTCTCGTCCTGCACCTCGAACGCCTGCTCGACGCTCGTGTCGTCGTCCATGCGCCGCCCCACGACGCGGCGGTACTCCGCCGCCACCGCGGGGCCGGCCGCGCCGTCGAGCAGCTCGGCGTGCGTGCCGCGCGCGACGAGCACGCCGTCGCGCACGAGCTGCACCTCGTCGACGTGGTCGAGCACGAGCGGGCTCGCGGTCACCAGGAGCGTCGTGCGGCCGCGGCGCGCGTCGGCGAGCCGGGCGGCGATGCGGGCCTCGGTGTGCGCGTCGACCGCGCTCGTCGGCTCGACGAGCACGAGCACCTCCGCGCCCGTGAGCAGCGCCCGCGCGAGCGCGACGCGCTGGCGCTGCCCGCCCGACAGCGACCGGCCCTTCTCGGGCAGCTCGCCGTCGAGGCCGTCGGGCACCGAGTCGAGCACGTCGTGCGCGTCCGCCAGCGCGATGGCCTCGAGCAGGTCGTCGCGCGTGGCGGCGCCGCGCACGTCGAGCTCGCCGGCGAGCGGCCCCGAGAACAGGTGCGGCATGGCCTCGGCGACGACGACGCGCTCGCGGACGGCGTCCTTCGGCAGGTCGGCGAGCAGCACGCCGCCCAGGCGCACCGGCGTCGCGGCCTCCGCCTCGTCGTCGAACCGGCCGAGCCGCGTGGCGATGCGGGCCGACTCGTCGGGGTCGGCGCTGACGAGCGCGACCACGCGGCCGTGCTCGAGCGTCACGCCGCTGACCTCGTCGACGAGCGGGGACCCCGGCGGCGGGACGGCGGCCGTCCCCGGCCGTGCGCCGGTCGACGGCATCACGCGCAGCACGGCCAGGACCTTGCGGGCGGCGACGACGGCCCGCGTGGTCGACTGCAGCATCATCGTCGCGTTCTGCACGGGCCAGCCCAGGAACGCGGCGTACCCGTACGTCGTCACGAGCTCGCCCGGCGTGATCGTCCCCTCGAGCGCCATGTGCGCGCCCACCCAGACGAGCGCGACGACGAACAGGCCCGGCAGCAGCACCTGGAGGGCGTCGAGCCACGACTGCGGGACGGCGACCTCCTCGCCGCGGCGGCGCACGAGCTGCGACTGCTCCCGGTACCGGCCGGTGAACACCTCCTCGCCCCCGATGCCGCGCAGGATCCGCAGCCCGGAGACGGTGTCGGCGCCCAGCGTCGTCAGACGTCCGGACGCCTCGCGCTGCGCCGCCTGGCGGCGCTGCAGCGGCTTGACGAGCAGCCCGAGGACGGCGGCGACCGTCGGCAGGCCGACGAGCACGATGACGCCCAGCGGCACGGACACCCGCAGCATGAGCACGGCCACCGCGGCGTACGCGACGAGCGAGCCGACGAACCGCGCGAGCGTGGCGTAGACCTCGCCGACGCGCAGCGCGTCGTTGGCGACGGCGGACACGACCTCACCGGTCGGCAGCTCGGCCGTGATGGCCGGGCCGGAGCGCGCGGCGGTGCGGCCGACGAGCTGCGACGTCGTGAACGCGGCCCGCAGCCAGTTCTGCACGTCGTACCGGTGCCCCAACGCGCCGGCCGCGGCGCTGACCAGGCCGAGCACGAGCAGCAGGCCCGTCGCGCGGAACAGGCCCGGCCCGAAGCCGTTGGCCAGGCCGTCGTCGATCGCCTGCCCGGTCAGGTACGGCAGCAGCGCCTGGCAGGCGAACACCACGACGCCGCACAGCACGGCGGCGAGCAGGATGCCCCACTGCCGGCGGGCGACCCACCACAGGTACGCGACGGGGCCGCGCAGGGGCGGGGTGCCGGGGTCGGCGAGGGGCAGGGAACGCACCCGACTCACGTTACGGGCGGCCACCGACACCGGGGAAAGCCAATTCCGCGCCCCGGCGCCGGGTCCGGGACGCCCCACGCCGGATCCAGGACACCCGGGACGCGCCTCCGCGTGGCGGCCGCGACCGGGGCCCGGGGTCCGGACCGGGCGTCCGCCGGCTCGCCGGAGCACGGTGGACGCCACCACCACCGCGGCGGGAGGCGGTGCGGACGGCACGAGCCTCCCCGCGGGTGCGGCGGCGGCCGGCCGTGCAGTACCGGGCCGGGGCAGGTGGTGCCCGTGGTCCAGGTCCCACGCCGGCCGGGCTCGGTCCTCCTGGACCGCCCCGACCTCGAGCGGCCCGTGCTCGCCGTGTACGCGCCGCTGCTCGTCGTCCTCGTCGCGCCGCTGACCGGCCACCTGGGCGCGACGCGGCTCGTCGGCGGCTGACACCGACGGCGCCCCGGACCCGGCGCGGAGTGCCCCGGGCGGCCAACTAGGCTGGGTCCCGTGACGCAGCCCCCCGAGCCCGCCACCACCCACCGCCCCGTCCTGGTCGTCGACTTCGGCGCCCAGTACGCGCAGCTGATCGCGCGGCGGGTGCGCGAGGCGAACGTCTACTCCGAGATCGTGCCGCACACGGCGAGCGTCGAGGACCTGCTCGCCCGGGACCCGGCCGCGATCATCCTGTCCGGCGGCCCGTCGTCGGTGTACGCCGCGGGCGCCCCCTTCGTGGGGCCCGAGCTGTTCGAGGCCGGCGTGCCCGTCATGGGCATCTGCTACGGCTTCCAGGCGATGGCGCAGGCCCTCGGCGGCACGGTCGCGCAGACGGGACAGCGCGAGTACGGCGGCACGGCGGTCGAGGTCGCGGCGGAGGGGACCGTCCTCGAGGGCAGCCCCGAGCAGCAGACCGTGTGGATGAGCCACGGCGACGCCGTGCACGCCGCGCCCCCGGGCTTCGAGGTGCTCGCGACGTCCGCGGGCAGCCCCGTCGCCGCCTTCGAGGACCGCGAGCGGCGCCTGTACGGCGTGCAGTGGCACCCCGAGGTGAAGCACTCGCCGCTCGGGCAGAAGGCGCTCGAGAACTTCCTCTACAAGGGTGCGGGCCTGGCGCCCGACTGGAACCCCGGCAACGTCATCGCCGAGCAGGTCGAGCGCATCCGCGCCCAGGTCGGCGACGCGCGGGTCATCTGCGGCCTGTCCGGGGGCGTGGACTCCTCGGTCGCGGCCGCGCTCGTGCAGCGCGCCGTCGGCGACCAGCTCACGTGCGTGTTCGTCGACCACGGCCTGCTGCGCTCCGGCGAGGCCGAGCAGGTCGAGCAGGACTTCGTCGCGGCGACCGGCGTGCAGCTGAAGGTCGTCGACGCGCGCGAGCGGTTCCTGCACGCGCTGCACGGCGTGAGCGACCCGGAGACCAAGCGCAAGATCATCGGCCGCGAGTTCATCCGCGTGTTCGAGGACGCCGCCCGCGAGGTCGTCGAGGACGCCGGCGCCCACGGCGAGACCGTGAAGTTCCTCGTCCAGGGGACGCTCTACCCCGACGTCGTCGAGTCCGGCGGGGGAGAGGGCGCGGCCAACATCAAGTCGCACCACAACGTGGGCGGGCTGCCGGAGGACCTGCAGTTCGAGCTCGTCGAGCCGCTGCGCACGCTGTTCAAGGACGAGGTGCGCGCGGTCGGCCTCGAGCTCGGCGTGCCCGAGGGCATCGTCTGGCGCCAGCCGTTCCCCGGCCCGGGCCTCGGCATCCGGATCGTCGGCGAGGTCACGGCCGAGCGCCTGGAGACGCTGCGCGCCGCCGACGCCATCGCCCGCGAGGAGCTCACGCGCGCCGGCCTGGACCGCGAGATCTGGCAGTGCCCGGTCGTGCTGCTCGCCGACGTGCGCTCCGTCGGCGTCCAGGGCGACGGCCGCACCTACGGCCACCCGATCGTGCTGCGGCCCGTCTCGTCCGAGGACGCGATGACGGCCGACTGGACCCGCCTGCCGTACGACGTGCTGCAGATCATCTCCACGCGCATCACCAACGAGGTCCCCGAGGTCAACCGGGTCGTCCTCGACGTCACGAGCAAGCCGCCGGGCACCATCGAGTGGGAGTGACCCGCACGGGCACCCCCGGGCCGACCCGACGGACCGACGAGAGGACGACGTGACCACCCAGCCCGACCCCGCCACCGCGACGAGCGCGACCGCCGGCCCCCGGGCGGCGTCCACCGCCACCTGGGTCCGCAAGGCCACCGGGTCGCTGAAGCGCTACCGCGTGATGGCCTGGGTGACCGGCGTGATGCTCCTCGTGCTGTGCGTGGAGATGGTCCTCAAGTACGTCGTGCACGCCCCCGAGTCCGTGATGGGCGCTCTCGAGTGGATCCCGTTCGCGCACGGCTGGATCTACGTCGTCTACCTCGTCACGGTCTTCGACCTGTGGTCCACGCTGCGCTGGAAGCTGGGCCGGCTCGTCACGATGGCGCTCGCGGGCGTCGTGCCCGTCATGTCGTTCGTCCTGGAGCGGCGCGTGCACGCGCAGGCGCAGGCGCGCATCGACGCCGCGGCGTCCGCGCGCCCCGCCGCCCCGGGCGCGGCGGCCTGAGCCGGGCGGCCTGACGCGTGCGCGTCGTCCACGTCTCCGACTGCTTCGCGCCGCGCACGGGCGGCATCGAGACGCAGGTCGGCGACCTGGCCCGGCACCAGGCGGCTGCCGGGCACGAGGTGCACGTGCTCACGGCGACCCTCGGCGAGGGCGGTGAGCGCGGCGGCGTCGTCGACGTCGAGGACGGTGTGCACGTGCACCGGCTGGGTGCGCGCCTGCCGTTCGACCTGCCCGTCAACCCGCTCGCGGGCCCGCGCCTGCTGCGCGACGCGTACGCGGACCTGCGTCCCGACGTCGTGCACGTGCACGCCGGCGTGCTCTCGCCGTTCGCGTTCGACGGCGCCCGGCTCGCGATGGCCGCGGGCCTGCCGACGGCGGTGACGTGGCACTGCATGCTCGACGGCGTCGCCGCACCGGCCGCGCACCTCGTGGCCCGGACACGCTGGTCCCGGCCGCGCGCGGCGCTCAGCGCGGTGAGCTCGGCGGCGGCGGAGCGCGTGCGCGAGCTGTTCGGCGGGGCGGACGTCGCGGTGGTCCCCAACGGCATCGACGCGGACCGCTGGGCGCCGGCGCCGGGGTCCGGCCGTGCCGAGGACGACGGGCCGCTCCGGCTCGTCGCGACCATGCGCCTGGCACCGCGCAAGCGCGCGGTGCCGCTCGTCGAGGTGGTCGCGGCGGCGGCGCGGCACCTGCCGGCCGGCGCGCTGCACCTCACCGTGGCGGGCGACGGCCCCCTGCGCGACGCGCTCGCCGCGCGCGTGCGGGCGCTCGGCCTCGACGACGTCGTCGCGCTGCCCGGCCGCCTCTCCCGGGAGGAGGTCCGCGCGGCGTACGTCGACGCCGACGTCTTCCTCGCCCCGCGCGGCTCGAGGCGTTCGGCATCGCCGCGCTCGAGGCCCGGACCGCCGGCCTCGTCGTGCTCGCCCACCGCGGCACGGGCATCGGGGAGTTCGTGACGGACGGGCGCGACGGGTTCCTCGTCGCCGACGACGCGGAGATGGCGACCGCCGTCGTCCTGCTCGCGCAGGACCGTGACCTGCTCGCGCGGATGCGCACGCACAACCGCGCCGTGCGGCCCGCGTTCGCGTGGGCGGACGTGCTCGCGGCGGCCGAGGCGGAGTACGCCCGCGCCGCCGCGCTCGTCACCTCCGGGTCCTAGGTCCCGGACGCGTTCGCGCAGGTCAGGCCGAAGGTCCCAGAACGGGCGCGACCGGGCGCGGGGCGGCCGCCGGACGGTCCTGGACGGGGGACCAGGGTCCTACCGAGGCCGCTCCCGGCGGGTCGAGAGTTGTCACGTGAGCACGACAGCTCACCGGCACCGCCCCACAGACGGAGCCGTCTCGGGGAGAACAGAAGGATCGGGGAGTCCGATGTCCGCAGCAGTCCGCAAGCCCGCCCACCTCAAGGCCCTCGCCGTCGTGGTGATGGTGTTCGGCGTGGTCTTCGCCGTCGCCGGCACGGCCACGTGGGCGCTCGTGTCCGGCAACCTGCGCAACGAGCAGATCACCGTCGCCGAGGACGCGTCGATGTTCGCCGGCGAGCTCGTCGACACGCCGTGGGAGGCGTGGGCGCAGGCCGACATCATCAACCACCACGCGCTCGACGCCTCGGGTGGCAAGACGTACTCGCAGCTGGACCGCGAGGACCCGGTCCGCGAGACGATGATGAACGGCTCGTTCCTGCGGGCGTCGCTGTTCACCTCGATCGTCGCCTTCGGCGTCGCGCTGCTGGTCTTCGGCCTCGGCGTCGTCTTCATCGTCGTCGGTGAGGCGCTGCGCCGGGTCGCGGCCCGCGTCGACGCCCCCGTGCTCGACGCCGCGGAGCCGGTCACGGTCTGACGCGCCGCGCACGCCACGAGGGCCGGTACCCCGTCGGGGGTACCGGCCCTCGTCGTGCGCGCTCGGGCAGGAGCGGCGGCTCCGTCAGCGCCGGGCGGCGTCGTCCCCGCCGCGCCGGCGGGCGCTGGCCAGCAGCGGCCCCACGATCAGGCCCAGCCCGGCGAGGACCAGCAGGCCGATCGCCGCGAGCTCCAGGTCGATCGTGTAGCCCGCGGCCACGAGCAGCACCCCCACCCCGAGCAGGGCGATCACGACGCCCCACACGACGGTGCCGACCCGGACGCGGTCGCGGCGGGTGCCGTCCGCGGCGTCCTCGTCGCCGTCCGGGCCGTCCGCGTCGCGGGCGGCCGCGGTGCCCGCGTCCGTCGGCAGCGGACGGGTCTCGTCCAGCGGCAGCGGCTGGGTCTCGCCGACCGGGAGCGGCCGGGTCTCGTCGGTGCTCATGCTGCGTCCTCCTCGATGATCCGGACCTCGCCGACGCCCGAGCTGATGTCGAGCACCAGGTCGGGCTCGCCGGCCGTGGCGTCGCGGTCACGGAACGTCATGTCCCCGATCCCGACGCCGTCCTGCGTGCGGCGCTCGTCGTCCAGCTCCCACACGACCGAGCCGACGCCGGCGGAGACGCGCGCCTCGACCGCGGCCTCGGACGGCACGACGACCGTGAGGTCGCCGGCGCCGAGCGAGAGCGGCACGTGCAGCGGCCCGCCCTCCAGCGGCACGGCGGTGAGGTCGACGGTGGCCTGCCCGATGCCCAGGTCGAGACCGCGCTGCGCGTCCTCGCGGGTCGTGACCGTCGCCTCGATGCGGTTGTCGCGCCAGTCGCCCGGACCGTCCCACCAGTTCTCGCGCTCACCCTGCGTGGCCAGCGCGAGCGGGACCCAGACGAGCGCGGCGACGACGGCCAGGAAGCCGACCGCACCGCTCGTGCGGCCCCGCAGACCCAGGGTGACGATGCCGAGCCCGGCGAGGACGAGCGCGATGCCGCCCGCGGTCAGCCCGACCGGGCCGTCGAAGAGCTCGGTGCGCTCGCCGAGCAGCAGCACGGCCAGGCCGAGGACGCTCAGGCCGACCACGACCCCGACGGTCGCGGCGTCGGCGCCCTTGCGGGGCGGGCGGGACGGGCGCGGGGGCACGGGCGGGGCCGGCGGCACGGGCGGCGCCGGCGGAGGGGTCCAGCCGCCGGCGGGCGGCGGAGGTGCGGCCCAGCCGGGGGCGGGGGCGCCGGCGGGCCCACGCGCTCGCCGGCCGGGGCAGGTGCCCCCCACGCCGGCGTCGGGGCGGGCGGCGCCGCGGCCGGGGCGCCGTGCGTCGCGACGGGGGGCGGGGCGTACGGCGCACCGTAGGAGGCGCCGGTCCACGGACCGTGGGGCGGCGGGCCGGGCCGGGGCCGACGACGGACCGCGAGCACCACGAGGGCGACGAGGCCGCCGACGAACGCGAGCCAGAGCAGCCCGGAGAACCAGCCGGTGCCGTCCCAGAACCACCACCAGCCGTCACCGCGGGCCAGGCCGACGAGCACGAAGCCGAGGGCGCCGAGCAGCGCGATGTCGCCGTCGCCGGCGACGAGCCGTTCGAGGTGGATGCGCCCGTCGCGCTGCTCGGGCAGCAGGGCCCACGCGACGCCGTACACGACCAGGCCGAGCCCGCCGAGCAGGAACGTCACGGCGAGGATGCCGCGCACGAGGAGGGGGTCGACGTTGAGGCGGGCCGCGAGGCCGCCCGCGACGCCGCCGATCCAGCGGTCGTCCGACCGGTACAGGCCGGTACGGCGCACGCCGTCCCAGAAGCCCTGCGCGCCGGAGGGACCGGGTCCGCCCGAGGCGGGGGCGGGGCCGCCGGCTGCGAAGCCGGGGCCGGTGCCGGGCCCGGGGCCCGGGGTGCCGGCGCCGCCGCCGGCAGGGGTCTGCGTGTCCATGGCTCGATCCTGTCCCCGGCACCGTCCCCGGGGCATCGGGGGTCGTCCCTGACCCGACCCTGGCCCGTACCCGGGCCCGGCGTGCCCGCGCCCCTGATCTGGGCCCGGACCCGCCCGGACGGGGGTCGGCGGCACGCGCCGGACGTGTGACGATCGGTGCGTGAGCACCGCACCCGCACCCGCGCCCGCCCCGGCGGTCCCCGCGCGGCTGCCCCTGCGCCGCCCCGACCGGGGCCGGTGGTTCGCCGGCGTCGCGGTGGGGCTCGCGGCGCACCTCGACGTGCCCGTGGTGGTCGTGCGCCTCGCGCTCGTCGCGCTCGTCCCCGTCGCGGGCGCGGGGTTCGTGCTCTACGTCTTCTGGTGGCTGACCGTGCCGGTGGGCGACCCCGCCGCGGTCGCCGCCGGCTCGCGACCCAGCGCGCTGCAGCGCCTGGCGCGCCGGCAGACCCTCGCGGACGGGCGCCGCGTCCCGCTGGCCGACCTCGGGCTGGGGGCGCTGCTCGTGCTCGCCGCGGGCGTGCTCGTGGCCGTCCGCCTCGGTGTGCAGGTCGACTCCACGTGGGTGCTCCCGGCGCTCCTCGTCCTCGTGGGCCTCGGGCTCGCGTGGAGCCAGCTGGACGCGGTGCAGCGCCGGCAGCGCGACGGGCGGCGGATCAGCGTCCTGCGGCTCATCGGCGGCGTGCTGCTCGCCGCGGCCGGCGTGCTGCTCCTCGTGGGCGAGAGCGTGGGGCGCGGTGTGGAGCCCGCTCTCATGGTCCAGGCCGGGATCGGTGCGCTGGCCGTGCTGCTGGGCGTGGGGCTCGTGCTCGCGCCGTGGTGGGTGCGCCTCGTCCGGGAGCTCGGCGACGAGCGCGCCGCCCGTGCCCGCGAGGCCGAGCGCGCCGACATCGCCGCGCACCTGCACGACTCGGTGCTGCAGACGCTCGCCCTCATCCGTGCCCGCTCCGACGAGCCGGCGGAGGTCGCGCGCATGGCCCGCGCCCAGGAGCGCGAGCTGCGCGAGTGGCTGTACGACGACCGGCACGAGCCCGGCACGTCGCTCGCGGCCGCGCTGCGCTCGGTCGTCGCGGAGGTGGAGGACTCGCGGTCCGGGCCCACGGGCGAGCCCGTGGCGGTCGACGTCGTCGTGGTCGGGGACCGGGTGCCCGACGCGGACACCCAGGCCCTGCTGCAGGCGACCCGCGAGGCCCTCGTGAACGCCGTCGTGCACGGGCGGCCGCCCGTGTCGCTGTACCTCGAGGTGGGACCCTCGGTCGTCGAGGTCTTCGTGCGCGACCGCGGCGACGGGTTCGACCTCGACGCGGTCGGACCCGACCGCTTCGGCGTGCGCGAGTCGATCATGGGCCGGGTGCGCCGCCGCGGCGGGACGGCCCGTGTGACGAGCAGCCCCGAGCGCGGCACCGAGGTGCACCTGTGCATGCCCGTCGGCGGCGCCGCGCCGTCCGACCCCGCCGGTGCCCGCGCCGGTGACACCGAGCCCGCGGCGGACCGCCGCCCCGACCCGCAGGAGGACGCGTGAGCGCCGTCGACGTCGTGCTGGTGGACGACCACCACATGTTCCGCGCGGGGTGAAGGCGTCCCTGGACGAGCGCGTGCGCGTCGTGGGGGAGGCGGCGAGCGTCGACGAGGCCGTGCGGGTCGTGCACGAGCTCGCGCCGCCCGTCGTCCTGCTCGACGTCCACCTGCCCGGCGGCGACGGCGGGGGCGGGGCCGAGGTCGTGCGCCGCTGCGTGGACGTGCCCGGCACGCGCTTCCTCGCGCTGTCCGTGTCCGACGCCGCGGAGGACGTCGTCGCGGTGATCCGCGTCGGCGCGCGCGGCTACGTCACGAAGGCGATCGACCCGGCGGCGCTGTCCGACGCCGTGCTGCGCGTGGCGGGCGGCGACGCGGTGTTCTCGCCGCGGCTCGCCGGCTTCGTCCTCGACGCGTTCGGCGCGGCCGCGGGCGACGTCGCGACGGGAGACGACGAGCTCGACCGGCTGTCGGCGCGCGAGCGCGAGGTCATGCGGCTGATCGCCCGCGGCTACACGTACCGCGAGGTCGCGGCGGAGCTGTTCATCTCGGTGAAGACCGTCGAGACCCACGTGTCCGCGGTGCTGCGCAAGCTCCAGCTGTCCAACCGCAACGAGCTGACGCGCTGGGCGGCGGCACGTCGGCTGCTGTGACGGGCGGCGCCCAGCAGGAGGCCGGACGGCGCCGGGCCGGCGCGGGGCGGCCCCGGCGCGGGGACGCCACGACGCCGGTCCCGCGCGCGGGGGTGCGCCAGGAGCGCATCCAGGGATCTGACGGTACGTCAGAACGTGGTGCACGCTGGCTTAGGATGACGCCATGGACGTCGTCTACGGGATCCTCGTCGTGCTCCACCTGCTGGGCTGGGCCATGGTCTTCGGCGGTGCCCTCGCCGGCATGCGCACGGCGACCCTGAACCCCGGGGTGCTCCACGGCATCCTCACCGCGCTGCTCACCGGCATCCTGCTGACCGGTCTCGCCTCGGCGGACGTCGTCGACCGGGACGTCGACACCACGAAGATCGCCGTCAAGCTCGTCGTCGCGCTCGCGGTCACCGTGCTGGTCGTCCTGGGCCGTCGCCAGGGCGAGAAGGTGACGAAGGGCTGGCTGGGCGCGATCGCCGGCCTGACCGCGCTCAACGTGGCGGTCGCCGTCCTCTGGTGACGTCGGCCACGGCCGGGGCGTCGTGCGCGCCCCGGCGGGGCGCTGCCGCTGACCGACCGCTACGGTCGGCGCCGTGACGATCGACTGGGGCGCCGAGCTCGACCTGCTCACCACCGTGCTCGTGGTCGTCGGGCTCGTCGGCGTCGTGGTGCAGGTGCTGCCCGGCGCGTTCCTCGTGGCGGGCGCCGTCGTGCTGTGGGGCGTGCTGCAGGGCACGGGCCTGGGATGGGGCGTCGCGGTCGCCGCGGTCGTCCTCACGGCCGCCGCGCAGGTCGCGAAGTACCTGCTCGCGGGCCGGCACCTGCAGCGCGCGGGCGTGCCGAACCGGACGCTGGTGTGGGGCGCCGTCGCAGGTGTGGTCGGCTTCTTCGTCATCCCCGTGCTCGGGCTGTTCGTGTTCTTCGTCGCCGCCGTCTACGTGGCCGAGCGGCTGCGGCTGGGTGAGCACGCCACGGCGTGGCGCTCGACGGTGCGTGCCCTGCAGGCGACCGGGCTGACGATCCTGGTCGAGCTCGCGGGCGCCATGCTCGTCGTCGGCGCGTGGGTGCTCGGTCTGGTCCTCCGCTGACGGCCTGGTCCTCCGCTGACGGCGTGACCGTCCGCTGACGGCGTCGGGCCGTCCGCCCGCGGGGCCCTCGGCCGTGGTCGCACGGTCCGCCGTGTCGGTGGGGAGACCTACCCTGGTGGGGTCATGACGTCCTTGTTCGAGAGCCTCTCCCTGCCCGTCCCCGCCGGCGCCACCCCGCGCCCCCGTCCGGACGCGCGGGCCGCCGTCGCGCGCTCGCACGCGGGCGAGTCGTCCGGCCTGCCGCTCGTCGTCCCGCCCCGCGGCGACGACGCCGAGGAGGAGCATCCCGCGGTCCGGGCGCGCGCCGAGCGCGACGCCGCGAGGGCCGAGGCCCTCCTCGAGGGGCTGAACCCGCAGCAGCGCGAGGCCGTGCTGCACGCCGGGGGCCCGCTGCTCATCGTCGCCGGCGCCGGGTCGGGCAAGACCCGCGTGCTGACGCACCGGATCGCGCACCTGCTCGCCACGCACCGCGCCCGGCCGGGCGAGGTGCTGGCCATCACGTTCACGAACAAGGCCGCGGCCGAGATGCGCGAGCGCGTCGAGGCGCTCGTCGGCCCGTCGGCCCAGCGGATGTGGGTCTCGACGTTCCACTCGGCGTGCGTGCGCATCCTGCGCCGCGAGGCGGCGACGCTCGGCCTGCGGTCCAGCTTCTCGATCTACGACCAGGCCGACTCGCAGCGCCTCATCACGCTCGTCGCCCGCGAGCTCGACCTGGACCCGAAGCGCTACCCGCCCAAGGCGCTGGGCGCGAAGATCTCCAACCTCAAGGACGAGCTCGTCAGCCCCGAGTCGTTCGCCGCGACGTCGGGCGGCGGCAGCGCGAACGACTTCGACACCGTGCTCGCGCAGGTGTACACGCGCTACCAGCAGCGGCTGCAGCAGGCCAATGCCCTCGACTTCGACGACATCATCGTGCGCACGGTGGAGCTGCTGCAGACGTTCCCCGAGGTGGCCGAGCACTACCGGCGCCGCTTCCGGCACGTGCTCGTGGACGAGTACCAGGACACGAACCACGCGCAGTACGTGCTGGTCCGCGAGCTGGTCGGCGTGGACGGTGGCGCGGACGGCGAGGGGGTCGAGCGCGGCGAGCTGACGGTCGTCGGCGACGCGGACCAGTCGGTCTACGCGTTCCGCGGTGCGAGCATCCGCAACATCCTCGAGTTCGAGGCGGACTACCCGGACGCGCGCACGATCCTGCTGGAGCAGAACTACCGCTCGACGCAGACGATCCTCTCGGCGGCCAACGCGGTCATCGCGAAGAACCCGAACCGGCGGCCCAAGCGGCTGTGGACCGACTCCGGGGCCGGGCCGCAGATCGTCGCCTACGTCGCGGACTCCGAGCACGAGGAGGCGCGGTTCGTCGCGGAGGAGATCGACCGGCTCGGCGACTCCGACGGCGTGCGGCCGGGGGACGTGGCGATCTTCTACCGCGCCAACGCGCAGTCGCGTGCCCTGGAGGAGGTGCTGGTCCGGGTCGGCCTGCCGTACAAGGTCGTCGGCGGCACCCGGTTCTACGAGCGGCGCGAGATCCGCGACGCGATCGCCTACCTGCGCACGGTCGCCAACCCGGACGACGACGTCAGCACGCGCCGCATCCTCAACGTGCCCAAGCGCGGGCTGGGGGAGCGGTCGGAGGCCATGGTCGCCGCGTTCGCCGAGCGGGAGCGGATCTCCTTCGGCGCCGCTCTCGCGCGTCTCGACGAGGTGCCCGGTCTCGGCACGCGCGCCCTCACCGGGCTGTCCGCCTTCGCCACGATGCTCGACGAGCTGCGGGACCTCGCTTCGACGGCCGGCCCGGCTCAGGTGCTGGGCGCGGTGCTCGACCGCAGCGGCTACCTCGCCGAGCTGCGCGCGAGCGAGGACCCGCAGGACGCCTCGCGCGTCGAGAACCTCGCCGAGCTGCACGCCGTGGCGTCCGAGTTCGAGCAGAGCGACCCCGAGGGCGACCTCGCCGACTTCCTCGAGCGCGTCTCGCTCGTCGCCGACTCCGACCAGATCCCCGTCCCCGACGGGGCCGACGGCGACGGGGACGGGCGCGCCGACCAGGGCGTGATCACCCTCATGACGCTGCACACGGCGAAGGGCCTGGAGTTCCCGGTCGTCTTCCTCACCGGCATGGAGGACGGCACGTTCCCGCACATGCGGTCGCTGGCCGACCCCGACCAGCTCGCGGAGGAGCGGCGGCTGGCGTACGTCGGGCTGACGCGCGCGCGGCAGCGGCTGTACGTGTCGCGCGCGGCCGTGCGCACCGCGTGGGGCGTCCCGAACGAGTTCCCGCCGAGCCGGTTCCTCGACGACATCCCCGAGGAGCTGGTCGACTGGCGGCGCCGGGAGTCCTCGACGTCGCGCCTGCGCGGCGGCTGGGGCTCCGGGTTCGGCGCCGGCGGCGGTCGCGGCTCGGGCTGGAACGAGCGGGGCAGCGGGTCGGGCAACGGCCCGGTGCGCACGGAGCAGCGCCCCCCGCTGCCGCGCACCGGCGCGTCCTTCGGGTCGGCCACGCCGCGCGCGGCCGGCGACGTCCCGGACCTGGCCGTCGGGGACAAGGTCACGCACGACTCCTACGGCCTCGGCTCGGTCGTCGCGCTCGAGGGTGCCGGGGCGAACGCGGTCGCGAAGATCGACTTCGGCTCCCACGGCACCAAGCGCCTGCTGCTGCGGTACTCGCCGGTCACCAAGCTGTAGACGTCCGGACCGCATGAGCCCGGCGGCGCGGTGCTACCGGGAGTAGCATCGCGAGTATGAAGTTGAGTGTGAGCCTCCCGGAGGGCGACGTTGCGACGCTCGACGCCTACGTCGAGAGGCACGGCACGACGCGGTCAGGCGCCCTGCACGAGGCGGTGCGCCTGCTCCGCGAGCGGAACCTGGTCGAGCAGTACGACGAGGCCTTCCGCGAGTGGGACGGCTCGGACGACGCCGTCGCGTGGGACGGGGCGGTCGCTGACGGGCTCGACCAGGGCGCGCCCGAGTGAGCCGTCGGGGCGACGTCTGGCTGGTGGATCTCGACCCGGCGCGCGGACGCGAGGCGAGCAGGACCCGCCCGGTCGTCGTCGTGAGCAACCAGGCCGCGGTCACGTCGGCCTTCGCCGCCGACCGTGGGGTGGTGACCGTCGTGCCCCTGACGTCGAACGTGGCACGCGTGCTGCCGTTCCAGGCGTACCTCCCCGCCAGCGACACGGGCCTCGAGGTCGACTCCAAGGCGCAGGCCGAGCAGGTCCGGTCGGTGGATGTGGGGCGGTTCGTCGAGCTGGTCGGCGTGGTGCCTCCCGTGCTGATGCGCGACGTCGACCGGGCCCTGCGTCTCCACCTGTCGCTGTGAGGGCGGCGGCTCGGGCTCCCCGGCGAGGGCGAGGGCCCGTCCCCCGGTCGAACCTGCGCCCGCCGGGTGAGCGCGGCCACATCTCTCGATGTCGAGGGACCTGGGTCCCGGCGATACGCTGGGCCGGGCGATGCGGCCGCACCGGGCCGCCCGCGCGGTCGACGAGAGGAAACCGGACCAGGTGGACCTGTTCGAGTACCAGGCACGTGACATCTTCGAGAAGCACGGCGTGCCCGTGCTCGGCGGCATCGTCGCCACGACCCCCGAGGAGGCGCGTGCGGCAGCCGAGCGGCTGCTGCCGGCCGAGGGTGGCGTCGTGGTCGTCAAGGCGCAGGTGAAGACCGGGGGCCGCGGCAAGGCGGGCGGCGTCAAGCTGGCCCGGTCCGCGGAGGAGGCGGCCGAGAAGGCCGGCGAGATCCTCGGCATGGACATCAAGGGCCACACGGTCCACCGCGTGATGATCGCGGAGGGCGCGAAGATCGCCACCGAGTACTACTTCTCCCTCCTGCTCGACCGCGCCGAGCGTCGCTACCTGGCGATGGCGTCCGTCGAGGGCGGCATGGAGATCGAGCAGCTCGCGGTCGAGCGTCCCGAGGCGCTCGCGCGCGTCGCCGTCGACCCGCGCACGGGCATCGACGCCGCGAAGGCGCAGGAGATCGTCGAGGCGGCCGGCTTCGACGCCGACGTCGCACCGAAGGTCGCCGACGTCCTGCAGAAGCTCTGGACGGTCTACCGCGACGAGGACGCCACGCTCGTCGAGGTCAACCCGCTCGTCCTCACCGAGGACGGCCAGGTCGTCGCGCTCGACGGCAAGGTCACCCTCGACGCGAACGCGGACTTCCGCCACGAGGACCACGCGGCCCTCGAGGACAAGGCCGCGGCCGACCCGCTCGAGGCCCGCGCCAAGGAGAAGGACCTCAACTACGTCAAGCTCGACGGCCAGGTCGGCATCATCGGCAACGGCGCCGGCCTCGTCATGAGCACGCTCGACGTCGTCGCGTACGCCGGTGAGGCGCACGGCGGCGTGAAGCCCGCCAACTTCCTCGACATCGGCGGCGGCGCGTCCGCGGCCGTCATGGCGGCGGGCCTCGACATCATCCTCACCGACCCCCAGGTCAAGTCGGTCTTCGTCAACGTCTTCGGCGGCATCACGGCGTGCGACGAGGTCGCGCGCGGCATCGTCGAGGCGCTGCGGATCCTCGGCGACGAGGCGTCCAAGCCGCTCGTCGTCCGCCTGGACGGCAACAACGTGGCCGAGGGCCGCGCGATCCTCGCGGAGGCCGCGCACCCGCTCGTCACCCTGGCCGAGACGATGGACGGCGGCGCCGCCAAGGCGGCCGAGCTCGCCCACGCCGCCGCCTGACGCCCGCCACCCACGAACCGAGAGAAGCAGACACCACCATGGCGATCTTCCTGACCGAGGAGTCCAAGGTCATCGTCCAGGGCATGACCGGGTCGGAGGGGCAGAAGCACACGACCCGCATGCTCGCGTCCGGCACGAACGTGGTCGGCGGCGTGAACCCCCGCAAGGCCGGGACGTCCGTGACGTTCCCCGCCGGTGAGGGCACGGTCGACGTGCCCGTGTTCGGCACGGTCGCCGACGCGCTCGAGAAGACGGGCGCCGACGTGTCCGTCATCTTCGTGCCGCCGGCGTTCACCAAGGCGGCCGTCATCGAGGCCGTCGACGCCGGCGTCCCGCTCGTCGTCATCATCACCGAGGGCGTCCCGGTCGCGGACACCGCCGAGTTCTTCGCGTACGCGCAGGACAAGGGCGTGCGCCTCGTCGGCCCCAACTGCCCCGGCCTCATCAGCCCCGGGAAGTCGAACGTCGGCATCATCCCGGCCGACATCACGGGCCCCGGCAGGATCGGCCTCGTGTCGAAGTCCGGCACGCTGACCTACCAGATGATGTACGAGCTGCGGGACTTCGGGTTCTCGACGGCCGTCGGCATCGGCGGCGACCCGATCATCGGCACCACGCACATCGACGCCCTCGCGGCGTTCGAGGCGGACCCCGAGACCGAGCTCATCGTCATGATCGGCGAGATCGGCGGCGACGCCGAGGAGCGTGCGGCCGCGTTCATCCGGGACAACGTGACCAAGCCGGTCGTCGGCTACGTCGCCGGCTTCACCGCGCCCGAGGGCAAGACCATGGGCCACGCCGGCGCCATCGTCTCCGGCTCGTCGGGCACCGCGCAGGCCAAGAAGGAGGCCCTCGAGGCCGCCGGCGTCAAGGTCGGCAAGACGCCGTCCGAGACGGCCGAGCTCGCCCGCGCGCTGCTCTCCTGAGCGCACGGGGCTCGATCAGCCCCGCACCGCCCGTCGCGGCGGCCCCCGCACGGCCCCGGTCCGCACCTCGCGGACCGGGGCCGTGCGCGCGCGGGCAGCGCTCACGTGCGCGGCGGCGACGGCCGGGGGCCGCGCGCGCCGTCGGCCGTGGGGCGAGCGCGCGGGCGACGCGCCGCCGCCGCTGCCGCGACCGGCGCGGCCGACCCGCGACCATGGGGACGTGCCCCCCTCCACCGGTCCGGTCCCCGTAACGGGACGCGCCCGCCGCGTGCTGCAGGACGACCCGCGCCCGTCGTTCTTCACCAGCGCGATCGACGGCGCCCCGCGGTGGGCCGTCGGCGCGCTCGCGGCGGTGCAGGGCGCCGCGCTGTCGCTGCTCGTGCTCGCGGTCCCCGCCGTGGCGGTCTTCGTGGCCACGTCCGCGGACCCGTCCAACGCCGAGGTGGCGTGGACCCGGGCGGTCGTCGTCGCGGCGCACCTGTGGCTGCTCGCGCACGGCGTCCCGACGGCGGTGGGAGGTGCCGAGGTGAGCCTCGTGCCCCTCGGGCTGACGCTCCTCGCGGCGTTCACGTGCGCGGCGTCCGCGCGACGTTCGGGCGTCGCCACACGCACCGGTGCGCTCGCGTCCGTGACCGCCTACGCCCTGCTCGCGGCGCTCGTCGCGCTGGTCTGCGGCACGGGCGGGTCTGGGGTGCTGCGCGCGCTCCTGGGCGGCCTCGTGGTCGGTGCCGTGGGCCTGGGACGCGGCCTGCTGCGGCGGGCGGAGGCGCCCGCGCTCGAGGACCTCGTGGCACCGCTGGCGCGCCGGCTGCCGGCGGCCGTGCTGGTCGGCGTGCGCGGCGGTGCGCTCGCCGTCGCGGCCCTCGTCGCCGTCGCGGGTCTGCTCGCCGCGCTGTGGGTGGTCGCCGGTCGCGCGACCGTCGGCGACGTCGTCGGCATGCTCGGGCTCGACGCGGTCGGCGGCGTCGTCCTGGCGGTCGCGGAGCTCGCGTACCTGCCGAACCTCGTCGTGTGGGCGCTGGCCTGGCTCGCCGGTCCCGGCTTCGCGGTCGGCACCGGCACGCGGTTCGCACCCGCCGAGGTCGTCCACGGGCCGCTGCCCGCGGTGCCGATGCTCGGTGCCCTGCCCGCCCCCGACCTCGCCGGCGGTGCGCTGGTGGCCGTGCCGGCGGTGCTCGTCGCGGTCGGGCTGCTGGCGGGGTCCGCGGTGCACCGCCGGCTGGTGACGGTCCGGGCGCGCGACGTCCTCGTCGCCGTCGGTGCCGTGGCCGTCACGAGCGGCCTGGGGACCGCCGTGCTGCAGCTGCTCGCCGCGGGCGCCGCGGGGCCCGGTCGGATGGCCCAGGTCGGGGCCAGCGCGTGGCTCGTGGGCCTGGCCGTGGCCGCCGGGGTGGGGCTCGGTGCGCTCCTCCTCGCGGTGCCCGCCGACACCGCCGTCCGCGCGGCCGTCCGCGCGCGCTGGGCGGCGACACGCGCCCGCCGCGGCGCCGCGGGGGCCACCGGTGGCGCCGGCGATGCCACGGCGGAGGGCGACCGCGCCGACGCCGCCCGGTAGCCGCCGCGGCGCGACCGGAGGACTAGCGCGTGCCGCCCTCGGGCACGGTCGGCAGCAGCGAGCGCGTCGTCCGCTCGACGTCCTCCACGAGGCGTGCGTCGCACACCCGCTCGGCCTGCACGGTCAGCGCGCGGGCCCGGCACTCCTGGTGCGCCTCCCGGGCCGAGGCGTAGACGAAGACCTGCACGCTCATGAGCGTCCACAGCGCCGACGCGACGACGAGCACGGCCGTGAGCACGACCGTCGCGCCCCGTGCGTGCGCACGCACGCCGCGCACCACCGCGACCACGCCGAGCGTGAGGGCGGCGAGCGACGCCACCGGGGTCGCGTACGCCCACGGGTACGGCGCGGAGACGAGCAGGACCGCGACGAGCAGCGCGACCGCGCCCCAGGCGGAGGTGCGGGTGCTGCGGACCAGGCCGGCCCGGTCCGGCTCCGGGGGTGTCGGACGCGACGGGGTGCCGCCCTGCGCGGGGCCGCCGCCGGCGCCCGGGTGCGGGGCGGGCGGACCGGCCGGGACGTGACCGGCGGGCGGGGCCGCCGGCGGCTGCGCCGCGCCCGGTGCGGGCGCCGGGTGCGGCGGGGGCGGGACGTCCTCGCGCGGGCCCTGCGGGGGCGCCCCCTGCGGTCGGGGGTGCTCCGGCGGTGCCCAGGGGTTTCCCATGGCGCCCATCATCCCGCACCGCGGGAGGGCCCCGGCCCCGGCCGCCGCACGGGTACCGTTCGGGTCCGTGACCTCCGCACGCCCCACCCCACCGCCGCCGAGCCCCCCCGTGCGCGGCGCGGACGGCACCCGGCGGGTCGTCGTGCTCGTGTCGGGCACCGGCTCCAACCTCGCCGCGCTGCTGGCCGCCCACGGGGACCCGGCGTACGGCGCCCGTGTGGTCGGCGTCGTCTCGGACCGGGCGGACGCCCTCGCGCTCGAGCGCGCGCGCGAGGCCGGCGTCCCGACCGCGGTCGTGCGGCTGCGCGACTTCGAGGACCGGACGGCCTGGGACGCGGCCCTCGCGCAGGCGGTCGGGGTGTTCGAGCCCGACCTCGTCGTGCTCGCGGGGTTCATGAAGCTCCTGGGCGCGCCGTTCCTCGCCCGCTTCGGCGGGCGCACCCTGAACACGCACCCCGCGCTGCTGCCGTCGTTCCCGGGTGCGCACGGCGTGCGTGACGCGCTCGCCTACGGCGTCAAGGTGACGGGGTGCTCGGTGATCGTCGTGGACGACGGCGTCGACACCGGCCCGATCGTCGCGCAGGCGGCGGTGGCCGTCGAGCCCGACGACGACGAGGCGACGCTGCACGAGCGCATCAAGGTCGTGGAGCGCGAGCTGCTCGTGCGGGCCGTCGGCGAGGTCGCGCGGGGCGGCATGCGGGTCGAGGGGCGGCGCGTCGTCGTCGGCTGACGCGCCGCCCGTCCGTCACGGTCAGGCCGCGGCGGCCCGCTGCGTCGACCGGTGGGCGTCGAGCGTCGTCGCCACGACGTCGTCCCAGCCCGTCGGCTCGAGCCCGAGGACCCGCCGGCTCGCGGCGTCGTCGGCGACGAACGGCGCGGTGAACTGGTACCCCACCGCGGCCAGCTCGCGCATCATCGGCTGCACCACGCCGAGCGCCCGCACCGCCGCCAGGGGCACCGGCGCGATCCGCGGGACGGGCACGCCGGCCGCCTGCGCGAACCGGGTCACGAGCGCGCGGAACGTGAGCGGCTCGGGGGAGGGCGCGTGCCAGGGCCGGCCCCACGCGTCCGGGGTGCGGGCCGCGGCGGCGAGCGCCGCCGCGAAGTCGGGCAGGTACGTCCACGTGTGCGGCTGGTCCGCCGCGCCGATCGGCCGCACCGTGCCGCCGGCGAGCAGCGGCGCGAGCATGCGCGGCCCGGCGTGTGCGTGCGCCTCGGCGCCGGGTCCGAGGTAGTCGCTGCCCCGCACCTCGGTGGCCCGCAGCGCGCCCGCCTCGTGCCGTGCGAGCGCGTCGTGCCACATCCGGGCCCGGACGCGGCCCTTGGTCTCGCGTGTCGCGAGCGGGTCGTCCTCGTGCATGTGCTGGTTGCCGGCGCCGTACACGTAGAGGTTGCCGGCGGTGACGAGCACGGCGCCCGTGCGCTCCGCGGCCGTGAGCAGCGCGTCGGCGACGGGCGGCCAGTCCGTCACCCAGCGGTGGTAGGCGGGGTTCACGCAGTTGTAGAGGGCGACGGACCCCCGCGCGTGCCGGGTGAGGGCCTCGCCGTCGGTGCCGTCGACGCGGTGGTGCTCGACGCTCCCGCCCGCGGCGGTCGTCGTGCGGGCCGGCGTCCCGGTGCGGGGGCCCGTGCGCGACAGGACGTGCACCTCGTGGCCCGCGTCGGCGAGGTGGGCGGCGAGGGCGCGGCCGACGGGCCCCTTGCCGAGGACGGTGTGGCGTGCCATGGCGGTCTCCTCCGACCCAGTGGGAGAGCAGTGCTCTCGTTCGCGATCGATGCTCGCAGCGTCGTCAGCGCGGCGTCAAGAGCGGTGCTCTCGTTTGCGTCGCGTGCTCGCGAAGGGCACCATCGCGGCATGACGAGCGCCGTCCCCCGCCCGACGCCGCGGGAGCGCGCGCGGGCGGAGCTCATGCGCGACCTCCTGGCCGCCGCACGCGCCCGGCTCGTCGCGGAGGGGGCGGGCGCGCTGTCGCTGCGCGCCGTCGCCCGCGACCTCGGGCTCGCGTCGTCCGCCGTCTACCGGTACGTGCCCTCGCGCGACGCCCTGCTCACGCTCCTCGTCGCGGAGTCCTACGACGCGGTCGGGCAGGTCTGCGAGGACGCCGCCGCGGCGTCCCGCGCGGCCGGGCACGCCCCCGCCCGGCGCTGGCTCGAGGTCGCCCGCGCCGTGCGCGCGTGGGCGCTCGCGGACCGGCACGCGTACGAGCTCATCTACGGCACGCCCCTGCCCGGCTACGCCGCCCCCCCGGACACCGTCGCCCCCGCGTTGCGCGTGTGGGCCGTCCTCGTCGACGTCGTCGTCGACGCGGCGGCCGACGGCTCGCTGCGGCCGGGCGGCCCCGACTTCGACCCCGACGGCGTGGTCACCGCCGCCGTGCACGCCTTCGGCGCGGAGCGCGGCGCGTGGGCCGAGCTCGACGACGTGCAGCGCCGACGCGCGGCCGTCCGCTCGCTCACGCTGTTCTGCAGCATGCTCGGTGCGGTGAGCGCGGAGCTGTTCGGGCACCTGCGCGGCGTGCACCAGGACGCCGGCCGGACGTTCGACGTCACGGTCGCGACGGCCGCGGCGGGCGTGGGCCTGCACGTCGACCTCGCGGCCGCCTGGGCCGAGGCGGCGACGACGGGCTGACCGCGTCGGCGGGCGGCCCGGCGGTGCGCACGGTCACCGGTGCCGGCACCCCGGTCGGCGCCGGCGCGACCCTCAGCGCCAGAGCACGGCGCGCTCGGTCTCGCCGCGGTAGGTGCAGCCCACCGCGACGCCGTGGCTGTTCACCGCCGTGAGCAGCGTCGTCGCGTCGGCGTCCGCGGGCACGAGCCGCGCGGGTCCCCACTGGTCGGCGACGAACGACTGCTGCGGCCCGCCCGGCACGGTGACGGAGCCGACGACCCGTCCGCGGTCGTTGAGGTCGGACACGAGCCCCAGGGCGCCCGGGGCCGGGCTGACGTCGGTGACGGCGCCCGCGCGGGACCAGCGCACGAGGCGCATGTCGCCCGTCCCGGCGCCCGTGTAGCTGTAGCCGGCGGCGCGCCCGGAGGCGTCGACCGCGGTCGCGAGGCTGTGACCGGTGTCGTCCCCGAGGCCCGGCAGCCGCACGAGCCGGCCGTCGGGCTCCCAGCGCACGGCGTGCTGCGTGCCGTCGAGCCACGCCGCGCCGACCACCTGCCCGCGGTCGTTGACGTCGTTCGCGTCCGTGCGCCCCCCGAGCCCGGCGAGGGGCGTCATGACGCCGCGGCGCCACCGGAACGCGGCCGGCTCGCCGCCGAGGGCGCTCGACGTCCCGACGACCTCGCCGCGGTCGCTCAGCCCGGTGAGGGACGTGAGGACGTGGTCGGGGGCCAGCGTGCCGATGAGCCACGTGCGGCGGCCGTCCCAGAAGGCCGCCTGCCCGTCCACCGTGCCGGCCACCTGCCCGCGGTCGTTGACCAGCTGCGCACCGGTGAGCCCGCCCGGCAGCGGGAGCACGCGCCCGCCGTGCAGCAGGTGCGTCGCCGTGACGACCACGCCGCTGTCGTTGACGTCGGTCGCGCACTCGTCGACCCCGAGGTCGACCAGGCCGCCGGTGCGGCGCTCCGCGGCGGCCGTGGCGCTCGCGGGCGCGTCGACGGCCCCGTCCGGCGGCGCCGTCGCCGGACCCGCGGCCCCCGTGACGAGGACCGCGGCGAGCGCGGCCGTGACGAGTGCGGACATGGTGCCCCCCGGGTGCTCGCGCCCACCGCCCCCGGGTGGGCCGGTACCGATGGTGCGCCCGGTGCGAACCCGGCACAACGGGCGGCCGCGGACTTCACCCCGCGGTCCCGGCGGGCCGGGGCCGACCGACGCCGCGGGACCGGCCGGTACACTCGACGCCGGTCGTGACTGGCGCAGGTGGAGGCAACCACCGGGGAGCGGCCGCAGCGCTCTTCCCCTGCACCGCCCGCCTGGGTGCACGGGGCCCCGGCCCGACGCTGCCCCTGGAGACGCCATGTCCGACGCGCCCACGTCCCCCGCCTCCGACGCCACGCGCCGCCCCGTGCGCCGCGCGCTGCTGTCCGTGTACGACAAGTCCGGCCTCGTCGAGCTCGCCACCGCGCTGCACGCGGCGGGCGTGGAGCTCGTCTCGACCGGGTCGACGGCCGCCACGGTGGCCGCGGCCGGCGTCCCGGTGACGCGCGTCGAGGACCTCACCGGGTTCCCCGAGTGCCTCGACGGCCGGGTCAAGACGCTGCACCCGCGGGTGCACGCCGGGATCCTCGCGGACACCCGCCGCCCCGAGCACCTGGCGCAGCTCGACGAGCTCGGCGTCGCGCCGTTCGAGCTGGTCGTCGTCAACCTGTACCCGTTCACGCAGACCGTCGCGTCCGGCGCGGACGTCGACGCGTGCGTCGAGCAGATCGACATCGGCGGCCCGTCCATGGTCCGCGCGGCCGCGAAGAACCACCCGAGCGTCGCGGTCGTCGTCGACCCCGCGCGCTACGACGAGGTCGTCGCCGCGGTGGCGGCCGGGGGCTTCACGCTGGCGGAGCGCACGCGCCTCGCGGCGCAGGCGTTCGTGCACACCGCGACCTACGACGTCGCGGTCGCGTCCTGGATGGGCAACGTCGCGACGACGACCGACGAGGTCGACGGCGTGAGCACGGGCTTCCCCGCGTGGGTGGGCGCCACGTGGGAGCGCTCGGACGTGCTGCGCTACGGCGAGAACCCGCACCAGCGCGCCGCGCTCTACACGTCCGGGCACGGACCGGGCGGGCTCGCCCAGGCCCGGCAGCTGCACGGCAAGGCCATGAGCTACAACAACTACGTCGACGCCGACGCCGCCTGGCGCGCCGCGCACGACCACGACGCGCCGACGGTCGCCATCATCAAGCACGCGAACCCCTGCGGCATCGCCGTCGGCACCGACGTCGCGGACGCGCACGCCAAGGCCCACGCGTGCGACCCCGTCTCCGCCTTCGGCGGCGTGATCGCCACCAACCGCGTCGTCACGCTCGCCGCCGCCGAGCAGATCGCCCCCGTCTTCACCGAGGTGGTCGTCGCGCCGGGGTTCGACGACGACGCGCTCGCGCTGCTGTCGCAGAAGAAGAACATCCGCCTGCTCGTCGTGGACACCCCGCCGGCCGGAGGGGTGGAGATGCGCCCCGTGTCGGGCGGGTTGCTCCTGCAGTCCGTGGACCGGCTCGACGCACCGGGCGACGACCCGTCGGCGTGGACGCTGGCGGCCGGCGAGCCCGCGGACGAGGCGACGCTCGCCGACCTGCGCTTCGCCTGGCGGGCCGTGCGGGCCGTGAAGTCGAACGCGATCCTGCTCGCGCACGACGGCGCGTCGGTGGGCGTCGGCATGGGCCAGGTGAACCGCGTGGACTCGTGCCGCCTGGCGGTCGAGCGTGCGAACGCCGGCGACGTCGAGCGGGCGCGCGGTGCGGTCGCGGCGTCCGACGCGTTCTTCCCGTTCGCCGACGGCCTGCAGGTGCTGCTCGACGCCGGCGTGCGCGCGGTCGTGCAGCCCGGCGGCTCGGTGCGGGACGAGGAGGTCGTCGCCGCTGCGGCCGCGGCCGGCGTCACCCTCTACCTCACGGGCACGCGGCACTTCGCGCACTGACCCGCCCGGTCCGGGCGCGCCCGGGTCGACCTGCTCACCGCCGGCCCCGACACGTGCGGGGCCGGCGGCCGCGGGTGGGGCCGGCCGTCCGGCGGACGCCGACAGGGCGCGGGGGCGCGACGGTCAGCGGCGGGGGAGGGCGGCCAGGCTCGTCGCCCCGTCGAGGGGGACGCGCGGGAGGTCGGGGCCGGCCAGCAGGCGCCGCGCGGCGCCGACGTCGCGCGGCCTGTCGACCGCGAGGGCGGCCGTGACGGGCCCGTCGGTGCCGCGCGTCCACAGCACCGACCAGCCGCCGTCCTCCGGGTCCCCGAGGACGGTGGGCACGTCGCCCGCACCCGGCAGGCCGAACATCGCGAGGTCGTGCCCGAGCTGGGTCGAGAAGACGTACGGCGTCAGCTCCCCGCCGTCGTCGTCGGCCCCGAGCAGCCGGCGCACGAGCAGGTCCGGGCCGCGCAGCGCCTCGTCCCAGTGCCCGCCCGGGACCCACCCGTAGCGGGCCGACCGGCGGCGGGCGACGTCGCCGACCGCGAGCAGCCCGTCGAGCGGACCGTCCGCCCCCAGCACGCGGTACGCCTCGTCGACGGCGACCGCCCCGTCCACGAGCGGCACGGCGCCGGCGAGCCAGCCCGTCGCGGGCCGTGCCCCCACGGCCACGAGCACCACGTCGGCGGGCAGGTGCGCCTCGTCCGCGAGCCGCACGCCGTCCGGGCCCACCGTGGTGACGGTGGCGCCCAGGCGCAGGTCGACCCCCGCCGCGGCGTACCAGGGGACCGTGAGCGCGCCGACCGTGGCGCCCAGGCCCGTCACCAGCGGCGCGTCCCTGGCCTCGACCACCGTGACGTGGTGGCCGGCGGCCGCCGCGACGCCCGCGACCTCCGCGCCGATCCAGCCGGCACCCACCACGACGAGCCGGCGGGGACCGTGGTCGAGGGCGGTGCGCAGCCGCTCGGCGTCGGCGGCGGTGTGCAGCGTCAGCGCGGTCGGCCACGCCGGCACGCGCACCGCGTGCGCGCCCGTGGCGAGGACCACGCAGGACGCGTCGACCTCCCCGTCGTCGGTGCGCACGACGGCGCCGGCCCGACCGGGCCGGACCTCCAGGGCGCGTGCCGCGACGCCGAGCCGGACCTCGTCCGCGAGGCCGTGCAGGTCCAGCCCCAGCTCGTCGGTGAGCCACGCCGGCTCCGTGCGGTCGAGCAGGTGCTTGGACAGCGGCGGGCGGTCGTACGGCGGCACGTCCTCGGCGCCCAGCACCCGGACCACGCCGTCGTAGCCGTGGGCGCGCAGCGCGGCGACGGTCTGCGCGGCCGCGAGCCCGGCCCCGACGACGAGGACGTCGGCCGGTGGCGCCGACACGTGTGACGAGGTCGTGGAGGTCGTGGGCGCGCTCACGCGGTAACGCTAGCCTTGGCCGCGCAGTCCGTCCGACGGGAGAGGGAGCCCGCCATGACCACGTCGCGGCACGCGGCTCCGGGCACCGCCGCGCCCTCCTGGCCGCCCCGTCCCGGCGCGACCCCGGGGCCCGGTCCCGCCGCCGGTGGTCCGGCGCCGTGGGGCGTCGGTCCGCCCGTCGCGCCGCCGCCCGCCGTGGCGCGGCCCGTCGCCGCAGACGCAGTCGCGGGCGCGCACGCCGTCGCGGAGCCGCGGGTCGGCCCCGGGCCGAACGCCGACCCCGCCCGTGCCGCGGACCCGGGACCGGCACCCGTCGACGCCGAGGACGTCCCGCCCGAGGAGCGTCCGCTCGACCCGCGCGCGATCGCCCGCGCCTCGCTCGCCGCGGGCCGCAACGCGTCGCTGTTCTGGACCCTGGGCGGGGTGGCCGCGTCGGTGGGCGCGGCCTTCCTCGCCGGTGCCGCCGCGGGCGCGTACGCCCTGGCGGGGCTGCTCGTCGTCTTCGCCGTGGTCCGCGCCGTGCTGCCGTCGCCGGGACCGGCGGCGGTGACCGTCCGCGCCAAGGGCCTCGATTTGACCGTCCTCCTGCTCGCGGCGGCCGCGCTCGCGACCCTCGCGTCCATCGCCCCCACCGGCTGACACCGCCCCCACCGGCTGACGCCGGGGCACGCGGCCCCGGACGCACGACGAGCGTGCGACCCGGCCGGTGCCGGGTCGCACGCTCGTCGGCGTGCGGGGAGTGCGGCCCGTCAGGGACGGCGCTCGTCGACGACGACGACGTCGTCCTCGACCACGTACGTCTCGTCCTCGCCGAACAGCGAGTCCTCAGCGGGCTCGGCCGCGAACGCGCGGTACACGAGGGCCGCGATCGCGGCACCGAGCAGCGGCGCGACCCAGAACAGCCACACCTGCTCGAGCGCCCAGCTCTCGGAGAAGATCGCGGCCGCGAGGGAGCGGGCCGGGTTGAGCGAGCCGTTCGTGACGGGCGTCGCGACGAGCAGCAGGACCGTCAGCGACAGGCCGACCGCGAACGGCACGTGCGCCTTGTTCGCCCGGCGGTCGGTGGCGCCGAGGATGACGCCGACGAACACGGCCGTCGCGACGACCTCCACGAGCAGGGCGGCGACGAGCGTGAACTCGGCCTGCTCGCCGGACAGGCGCGCGAGCGGGGAGTGGTCGCCGTAGCCGTTCGCCGTGCCGCTGAACAGGCCGCGGCGGGACGTGTCGCCGGTCTGGCTGACGAGCCCGGGCAGGCCCGAGGGGATGGTCAGGTACAGCACGGCGGCGGCGAGGGCGCCACCGACGACCTGCGCGAGCCAGTAGGGCAGCAGGTCGCGGAACGGGGTGCGGCCGGCCAGGCACGCCCCGAACGTGACCGCGGGGTTGAAGTGGCCGCCGGAGACGGCGCCGAACGCGACGATGCTCGCGAGCAGCGCGATGCCGAAGCCGAGCGCGACGGCCAGCCCGCCGCCGACGTTGCTGAACGTCGCGTACAGCGCGATGCCGACACCGGCGAGCACGAGGAAGAACGTGCCGAGGGCCTCGGCGCCCAGGCGGGCGAGCAGGCCGGGCGTCGCGGTGACGACCGTGCCTGCCGGGACGACGTACGCGTCCTCCTCGGCGACCTCGTCGACGGCCGGGCGGGCCGGCGTCGCCGAGGTGGACCCGGCGGTGGACCCGGCGGCGGACCCCGCGGTGGACGCGGCGGTGGACCCCGCGGTCGACCCGGCGGTCGTGCCCGGTGCGGCTGCCGACGCGGTTGCCGAGGTGCCGGCGCCGGGTGCGGCCGGGGCGGGCGTGCCCGCGGCGGCGGCCGGCAGGGTGGCGTCCGCGGGCGTCGTCGCGGCCGTCGCGTTCGGGTCCTCGGGCAGGGGAGTGCCCTCGGGGCTGTCAGGCTTCTGCTGGGACATGTCGGTCCTGTCGTCTCGAGGTGACGTCGCCACCGTGCGAGGTGCCGGCCGCACCCGGACGAATCCGGACGTGCGGGGCACGTTGTCGTGTGCGCGGGCCAGCATGCCAGCCCGGGCTGTGCCGGGCACGGGGTGCGCGGGGTCCGCTCGCGGCGGGGGTGCGCGGCGACGAGGACCGGGCCCGCCGCCCCGCCCCAGGTCTCTCGACGTCGAGTAACCTGGGCGCGACAACCCCGGCACTGAAGAGGCAGGACTCGCATGGCGAAGATCAAGGTCGTCGGACCTGTCGTCGAGCTCGACGGCGACGAGATGACGCGCATCATCTGGCAGTTCATCAAGGACCGCCTGATCCACCCGTACCTCGACATCGACCTGCGGTACTACGACCTGTCGATCCAGAACCGCGACGCGACGGACGACCAGGTCACGATCGACGCGGCCCACGCCATCAAGGAGCACGGCGTCGGCGTCAAGTGCGCGACGATCACGCCCGACGAGGCGCGCGTCGAGGAGTTCGGCCTGAAGAAGATGTGGGTCTCGCCCAACGGGACGATCCGCAACATCCTCGGCGGCGTCGTCTTCCGCGAGCCGATCATCATCAGCAACATCCCGCGGCTCGTCCCGGGCTGGAACAAGCCGATCATCATCGGCCGCCACGCCCACGGCGACCAGTACAAGTCGACGAACTTCAAGGTGCCCGGCGCCGGGAAGATCACGATGACGTTCGAGCCGGCCGACGGCTCGGAGCCGCAGCAGTTCGAGGTCGTGACGATGCCCGAGGCGGGCGGCGTCGCGATGGGCATGTACAACTTCAACGAGTCGATCCGCGACTTCGCGCGCGCCTCGTTCGCGTACGGCCTGCAGCGCGGGTACCCCGTGTACCTGTCGACGAAGAACACGATCCTCAAGGCGTACGACGGCGCCTTCAAGGACATCTTCCAGGAGGTGTTCGACACCGAGTTCAAGGAGCGGTTCGACGCCGCCGGGCTCACCTACGAGCACCGCCTGATCGACGACATGGTCGCCGCCGCGATGAAGTGGGAGGGCGGCTACGTCTGGGCGTGCAAGAACTACGACGGCGACGTCCAGTCCGACACCGTCGCGCAGGGCTTCGGCTCGCTCGGCCTCATGACGTCGGTCCTCATGACCCCGGACGGCAAGACCGTCGAGGCCGAGGCGGCGCACGGCACGGTCACGCGCCACTACCGCCAGCACCAGCAGGGCAAGCCGACGTCGACGAACCCGATCGCGTCGATCTTCGCCTGGACCGGCGGCCTCAAGCACCGCGGCAAGCTGGACGGCACGCCCGAGGTCACGCAGTTCGCGGAGACGCTCGAGGACGTCGTCATCACGACCGTCGAGAGCGGCAAGATGACGAAGGACCTCGCGCTGCTCATCGGCAAGGACCAGCCGTGGCTCACCACGGAGGAGTTCCTCGCGGCGCTCGACGAGAACCTCGCGGCGCGCCTGGGCTGACCTGGCACGACGTCGCGCCGACGGCGTCCTCCCCGCACCGGGGAGGGCGCCGTCCGCGCGTGCGGGCTGCGGCGGCGTGGTCGGGGTAGGTTCGGACCGGTGGGCGACGTGCGCGCCGCCCACCGTCGCCGAGCACCCGCGCCGCCGCGTGCGCCGACCGAAGGAGACCCCCGTGCCCGTCAGCCCCGCCGTCGTCACCGTCACCGGCGCCGCCGGCCAGATCGGCTACGCGCTGCTCTTCCGCATCGCCTCGGGCCAGCTGCTCGGCCCCGACACGCCCGTCCGGCTGCGGATGCTCGAGATCACGCCCGCGCTGACGGCGGCGGAGGGCGTCGCGATGGAGCTCGACGACTGCGCGTTCCCGCTGCTGGACGGCATCGACATCACCGACGACGCGAGGGCGGCGTTCGACGGGGTCAACGTGGCGCTGCTCGTCGGCGCGCGTCCGCGGACGAAGGGCATGGAGCGCGGCGACCTGCTGAGCGCGAACGGCGGCATCTTCGGGCCGCAGGGCGCGGCGATCAACGCGGGCGCGGCGGACGACGTGCGCGTCCTCGTCGTCGGGAACCCGGCCAACACGAACGCGTACATCGCGGCCGCGCACGCACCCGACGTCCCGAAGGACCGGTTCACGGCCATGACGCGCCTGGACCACAACCGCGCGCTCGCCCAGCTGCGCCACCGCACGGGGGCGGCGATCGACGACATCCGCCGCGTGACGATCTGGGGCAACCACTCCGCGACCCAGTACCCCGACCTGACGCAGGCGACGATCGGCGGGCGACCCGCGCTGGACGTCGTGGACGACCGCACGTGGGTCGAGGAGACGTTCATCCCGACCGTGGCCAAGCGCGGCGCGGCGATCATCGAGGCCCGTGGCGCGTCGTCGGCCGCGTCGGCCGCCAACGCCGCGGTGGACCACGTGCACACGTGGGTGCACGGCACCCGCGAGGGCGACTGGACCTCGGCCGGCGTCGTCTCGCAGGGCGAGTACGGCGTGCCGGAGGGCCTCGTGTCGTCGTTCCCGGTCACGGCCTCGGGCGGGGCGTTCACGGTGGTGCCCGACCTCGAGCTCGACGAGTTCTCACGCTCCCGCATCGACGCGTCGGTGGCGGAGCTCGTCGAGGAGCGCGAGGCGGTGCACGCGCTCGGGCTCGTCTGAGGGCTCGGGTGCGGCTAGCGGTGCGCGTGTGCCCCGGCGCGTCGCGCACGCGGGTGGGGGGCACGTACGACGACCGGCTCGTCGTGGCCGTGACGGCGCGGGCCGTCGAGGGGGCGGCCACCGAGGCGGTGCTGCGGGCTGTGGCCGACGCGCTCGGCGTGCGGCCGCGGCACGTGCGGCTCGTGGCCGGGGCGACGAGCCGCGACAAGGTCCTCGACGTGGACGAGGACGCGGTGACCCCGCCGGTGCTCGACGCCCTGGCGCGCCTGCGGGCGGGCTGACCGGGGCGCCCCGGCCGGCCCGCCCGTGCGTCAGCGGCGTCCCCGCATCGCGTCGAGCACCACGGTGAACACGTCCGTGTTGTCCTGCGCGCGTGCGAGACGCTCCGCCCGCGGCCCCTCGGCCGACAGCGGCGTCGCGGCGCCCGTGTGCCCGCCGGTGGTCCAGTCCACCGTGAACTGCAGGTCGCTGCCGGCGATCGGGAACGGGCCGTCCTCCAGGCTCTGCAGGACGCCCGGGTCGGTGGCGGCGGGGTCGCCCGACTCGTCCTCGGCGTCGACGTTCTCGATCGCGAGGCCGCCCGTCTCGTGGTCGCCCACGACGACGACGAGAGTGTCGCGGTGCCGCGCCGCGAAGTCGCGCACCAGCGCCACGGTCTCGTCGAACGCCTGCCCCGCCTCGATGGTGAGGGCCGCGTTGTTCGCGTGCGCCATCTCGTCGATGCCCTCCTCCTCGACGACGAGGAAGAAGCCGTGCCGGTCGCGCGCGAGAACGTCGAGCGCCTTCGCGGTCATGGTCGCGAGCGGCACGACGGGTGCGTACTCGTCGCCCTGGCCCTCGGGTGCCTGCTCGAACATCTCCTCGTTCGCGAACAGGCCGAGCACCCGGTCGGCGCGGGTCGCGGCGAGCTCCTCGGCGGTCGTGACGTAGTCGTAGCCGATCGCCTCGGCGCGGGCCACGAGGTCGCCCTCGGTGCTGCGGCTGACCTCCGGCCGCGGGTCCGCCGGGTCGTCGGGGTAGGCGCCCTCGTCGCCCTCCGGGTACCACCAGTCCTCGCCGCCGCCGAGGATCACGTCCGGGCGGGTGTCGTCGAGGTACTGCCGGGCGATCTCGCTCTGGTCGCCACGGTCGGGGACGTGCGCGCCGAACGCCGCCGGGGTCGCGTCGGTGACCTGCGCGGTCGTGACGAGCCCGGTCGCCTTGCGCAGCCGCGCTGCGTGCTCGAGGAGGGTCGGGACCGGGGTGCCGTCGACGTCGACGGACACGGCGCCGTTGTACGTGCGCACACCGGTGGCGAACGCCGTGGCGCCGGCGGCCGAGTCGGTCACCGCCTCCTCGGGGTCGGCGGGGTCGGTGCGCGTCCAGCCCGCGTACCGCAGGCCGTCCATCGCCAGCTCGCCGTCGCGTCCCACCGTGGCGAGCCGGATCGCGTCGCGGGCCGCGATGCCGAGCCCGTCGCCGACCAGGAGGACGACGTTCCGTGCCGGCCGTGACCCGCCGCCCCACCAGCCGCCGTCGGGGGCGGCGCCCCGCTCACCCGTCCCGTCCGCGGCCCCGGTGGCGCCGCTCGCCGCGAGCACCAGCGTGAGGGCTGTCGCCCCGAGCGCCGTGCCTCGTCCCCGTGCCGTACGCAGACCGCCCATCGTCCCGCCCCCGTCGTCGAACCTCGTCGTTCACCCTGACGTCGGCCGGGGGCACGTGCCCCCCTGCGGGCCATGCTCCGTCCGTCGCGCACGGCCCGCAAGGGTCTGCGCGGGGCGTCCGGATCGACCGGTACGACGACTTCGCCGGAATCCCTTGCTGAAAGTTGACGCAAACGGTTACCGTCGCGGGACTGCCCACCTCCGGCACGACGTCGTGCCGTGACGAAGGAGTCCCGATGGTCGGCGCCCGCACGCGTCCTGGCTCGTCCCTGCCCCCGGCCGGCCCCGCCCGGTCCCGTCCCACCGTCCCCGCCTCGGCCGGCGGCTCTCGGCCGCGGGCACCGCGCTCGCCGTGGGCGCCGTCGGCGCGGCGGCAGCGCTCGTGCCCAGCGCCGCCTCGGCGGCACCCGGCGGCGTCGCGCTCGTCGGGAGCCTCCAGAGCGAGCTCGGCTGCGCCGCCGACTGGGACCCCGCGTGCCCCGCGACCGAGCTGGCCCCGACCGACGTCCCCGGCCGGTTCTCCGCCACGTTCGAGGTGCCCGAGGGCACCCACGAGTGGAAGGTCGCGCTCGACGACGCCTGGGACGCCTCGTACGGCGCGGACGGCACCGACGCGAACACCCCGCTCGTGCTCGCCGGCCCGGCGCGCCTGACGTTCACGTACGACGACACGAGCCACCGCACGGCCGTGACCGTCACCGACCTGCGCGGCGGCTACACGGACGCCGACGCGGACCTCGTCGCCGAGCCCGTGCGCGACCCGGGCGCCGGCGAGCAGTTCTACTTCGTCATGACCGACCGGTTCGCGAACGCGGACCCGTCCAACGACACGGGCGGCCTCGAGGGCGACCGCCTCGCGACGGGCCTCGACCCCACCGACAAGGGCTTCTTCCACGGCGGCGACGTCGCGGGGCTGCGCGAGCGGCTCGACTACATCGAGGGCCTCGGCACGACGGCGATCTGGCTGACGCCGTCGTTCCTCAACCGGCCCGTGCAGGGCGAGGGCGCGGACGCGTCCGCCGGCTACCACGGCTACTGGGTCACCGACTTCACGCGCATCGACCCGCACCTCGGCACGAACGCCGAGCTCGAGGCGCTCATCGACGAGGCCCACGCGCGCGGCATCGAGGTGTACTTCGACATCATCACGAACCACACCGCCGACGTCATCGACTACGCCGAGAAGCAGTACACGTACGTCGAGAAGTCCGCGGAGCCGTACCGCGACGCCGCGGGCGAGGCGTTCGACCCCGCGGACTTCGCCGGCACCGACGACTTCCCGGCGCTCGACCCGGCCAGGTCCTTCCCGTACACGCCCGTCGTCGACCCGGCCGACGCCGACCTCAAGGTCCCGGCCTGGCTGAACGACCCGACGCTGTACCACAACCGCGGCAACTCGACGTGGACGGGGGAGTCCGTCACCTACGGGGACTTCGACGGGCTCGACGACCTCATGACCGAGCACCCCGACGTCGTCCAGGGCTTCGTGGACGTCTACGAGGCGTGGGTCGACCTCGGCATCGACGGCTTCCGCATCGACACGGTCAAGCACGTGAACGGGGAGTTCTGGGAGACGTTCACGACGGCGATCGCCGAGCACGCGGCGTCGGTGGGCAACCCCGACTTCTTCATGTTCGGCGAGGTGTACGACGCCGACTCCGCGAAGACCGCGCCCTACGTGCGCGACACGGACATGAACGCCGTCCTCGACTTCTCGTTCCAGGCCGCGGCGGCGAGCTACGCCACGGGACTGTCGGCCGCCGGCCTGCAGGCGCTGTACGCGAGCGACGACCGGTACACTACGCCGACCAGCAACGCGCAGGCGCTGCCCACGTTCCTCGGCAACCACGACATGGGCCGGATCGGGTACGCGGTGAGGGGGCCACGCGCCCGCAGGACCGCTCCGGCCTCGCGCACGCCCTCATGTACCTCACCCGCGGCCAGCCGGTCGTCTACTACGGCGACGAGCAGGGCTTCGTGGGTGCGGGCTCGCTCGGCGGCAAGGACAAGGACGCGCGGCAGTCGCTGTTCGCGACGCAGGTGCCGGAGTACGCCGACCAGACGCTGCTCGACGGCACGCCGGCGGGCTCGGTGGACCGGTACGGGACGGACACGGCGCTGTACACGCACATCGGGCGCCTCGCCGAGCTGCGGGCGAGCACGCCGGCGCTCACGAGCGGCGCCCAGGTCGAGCGGTACGCCGACGGCCCGGTCTACGCGTTCTCCCGCGTCGGCGACGACGACGTCGAGCACCTCGTCGCCACGAACAACGCCACGACGGCGGCGACCGTCACGGTCGACACCCTCACCCCCGGTGCCACGTTCGCGCCGCTGCTGGCGACCACCGGCACGACGACCGCGGACGCGGCACCGGTCACCGCCGCGGCGGACGGCACGGTGCAGCTCACGGTCCCGGCGCTCGGTGCGGTCGTGCTGCGCGCCGACGCGCCCGTCGCGGCGGGCGACGACGCGATCACGCTCACCGTGCCCGGCGCGGGTGCGGCGGTCACGGGCTCGGCCCCGGTCGCGGCCGACGTCGCCGACGACGTCCTGGCGACGACGTCGTTCGCGTACCGCGTCGTCGGCTCGGACGAGTGGACGCCGCTCGGCACCGCCGAGACGACCGCCCCGCGCGTCTACCACGACGTCGACGATTTCGCCCCGGGCACGCTCGTCGAGTACCGCGCGGTGCGCGAGGACGTCGCGGGCGGGCGCAGCGCGGCGTCGACGTACGCGAGCGTCGGCGTCGCGGTCGACGGCGTCGTGCCGCCGACCGACCCGACGGACCTCGTCGTGAGCGTCCCCGGCAGTCACAACGCCGCGATGGGCTGCCCGGGCGACTGGCAGCCGGACTGCGAGGCCGCGCGCCTCGAGCAGGTCGCGGGCTCGGTGTACGCCGGCACGTTCACGCTCAAGCCCGGCTCCTACGAGTACAAGGTCGCGATCGGCGGCACGTGGGACGAGAACTACGGCGCGGGCGGTGCGCCCGGCGGCGCGAACATCACGTACACCGTGCCCGGGGACGCGGACCAGCAGGTGACCTTCGTCTACGACCACGCGACGCACCAGGTCACCTCGTCCGCGCAGGGCGCGCTGATCACCCTGCCGGGCAGCGCGCAGAGCGAGCTCGGCTGCGCCGCGGACTGGGACCCGGCGTGCCTGGCGGCCGTCCTGATCGACGGCGACGGGGACGGCACCGCCGTCTTCACGGCACCCGACCTGCCCGCGGGCACGTACGAGGTCAAGGTCGCGCACGGCCTGTCCTGGGCGGAGAACTACGGCGCCGGCGGTGCGGCGGGCGGTGCGAACATCGCGTTCGCGACGCCCGGCGGGCAGCCCGTGACCTTCACGTACGACCTCGCCACGCACGTGCTCACCGTCGGCGTGGCCGACCCGCCGCTGCCCGGCACTGGGCAGGCCGCCGCGCACTGGGTCGAGCAGGACCTGCTCGCGTGGCCGACGTCGTTGGTCCCGGCGGTCACGGCCCCCGCGGACCTGGCGTTCACGCTGCACGGCGACCCCGCCGGGGCCCTCGAGGTCGTCGAGGGCGAGGTGACGGGCGGTGAGACGCACGCGCTCGCGCTCGACCCGGACGGGCTGGGGGAGGACGTGCTCGCGCGCTTCCCGGCCCTGGAGGGGTACCTGGCCCTGCGGCTCGCGGACGCGGACCGGGCGACGGTCGAGCGCCTGCTCGCCGGTGAGCTCCTGGTGCGCCAGGCCGGCCCGGACGGGACCGGCCAGGCCGTGACCGCGGTGCAGGTGCCGGGCGTCCTCGACGACCTGTACGCCGACCGCGCGACGGACCGCACGCTGGGCACGACGTGGCGCAAGGGCGCCCCGAGCCTCGCGCTGTGGGCCCCGACCGCGCAGGACGTCGACCTCCTGGTGTGGCCGGCGGACCGGCGCGGGCGCCTGGACACGTCCGCCGAGCCGACGCGGGTCGCCGCCGAGCGGCAGCGGGACGGGGCCTGGACGGCCTCCGGACCGAGGGCGTGGGCGGGCGCCGCCTACCTGTGGGAGGTGACGGTCTACGCGCCCACCACGGGGAAGGTCGAGGTCAACCGGGTCACCGACCCGTACGCGGTCGCCCTGACGCTGAACAGCACGCACGGCGTCCTCGTCGACCTCGACGACCCCCGGTACCGCCCGAGGCAGTGGGAGCGCACGAGGCAGCCGGTGGTGCGGCCCGTGGACCAGACGATCTACGAGCTGCACGTGCGCGACTTCTCGATCTCGGACGCCACGGTGCCCGAGCGGTTGCGCGGCACCTACGGCGCGTTCGCGGTGCGCAGCAGCGACGGGCGCGACCACCTGCGCCGGCTCGCCGACGCCGGGCTGACGACCGTGCACCTGCTCCCGACGTTCGACATCGCGTCCATCGAGGAGGACCGGTCGCAGCAGGCGACACCGCAGTGCGACCTCGCGTCCCTGCCGCCGGACTCGCCGGAGCAGCAGGCGTGCGTGACGGCTGTCGCCGGGCAGGACGCGTTCAACTGGGGCTACGACCCGTGGCACTGGACCGTGCCGGAGGGCTCGTACGCCGTGGACGCCACGGGCGGGGCGCGCATCGCGGAGTTCCGGTCCATGGTCGGCGCGCTGCACGCCGACGGCCTGCAGGTCGTGCTCGACCAGGTGTTCAACCACACCGCGGCCAGCGGCCAGGACGCGAGGAGCGTGCTGGACCGGGTCGTGCCGGGGTACTACCACCGGCTGAACGCGACCGGACAGGTCGAGACCTCCACCTGCTGCCAGAACGTCGCGACCGAGCACGCGATGGCCGAGAAGATGATGGTCGACTCGGTCGTCACGTGGGCCCGGGACCACAAGGTCGACGGATTCCGCTTCGACCTGATGGGCCACCACTCCCGGCAGACGATGGAGAAGGTGCGGGCCGCGCTGGACGACCTGACCCCGCGGCGCGACGGCGTCGACGGCTCCCGGGTCTACCTGTACGGCGAGGGCTGGAACTTCGGGGAGGTGGCGGACAACCGGCTGTTCGAGCAGGCCACGCAGGGGCAGCTCGGCGGCACCGGGATCGGCACGTTCTCCGACCGGCTCCGCGACGCCGTGCGCGGCGGCGGACCGTTCGACGAGAACCCCCGCGCCATCCAGGGCTTCGGCTCCGGCGCGTACACCGACCCCAACGGCGACCCCGGCAACGGGACGCCGGAGGAGCAGCTCGCACGGGTGCGGCACCAGGCCGACCTCGTCCGCCTCGGCATGGCCGGGAACCTGCGGGACTACGCGTTCCTGACCAGCGCGGGCGAGGTCCAGCAGGGCGACGAGATCGACTACAACGGCCAGCCGGCCGGGTACGCCGACTCCCCGGAGGAGGTGGTCACGTACGTCGACGCGCACGACAACGAGACCCTGTTCGACAACCTGTACCTCAAGCTGCCGCAGGACACCCCGATGGCGGACCGGGTGCGCATGAACACCGTCTCGCTCGCGACGACCGCGCTCGCCCAGACGCCGTCGTTCTGGCACGCGGGCGCGGACCTGCTGCGCAGCAAGTCGCTCGACCGCAACAGCTACGACTCGGGCGACTGGTTCAACGTCCTCGACTGGTCGGGGCGGACGAACGGGTTCGGCCGCGGCCTGCCGCCGGCGGCCGACAACGAGCCCAAGTGGCCCTACCAGCAGCCGCTGCTGGCCGACCCGGCCCTCGTCCCGACGCCGCAGGACGTCGCGACGGCGCGGGAGGCCGCGGCCGAGCTGCTGGAGCTGCGCTCCTCGACCCGCCTGTTCCGGCTCGGGTCCGCGGACCTGATCCGGCAGAAGGTGACCTTCCCGGGGTCCGGCCCGGACGCCGCTCCCGGCGTGGTCGTCATGCACGTCGACGACCGGACGGGCTGGGACCGCGGGCTGCGCCGCTGGCGCGCCGACGTCGACCGCCGGCTGGACGGCGTGCTCGTGGTCGTCAACGCCTCCGACGAGCCGACGACGCAGACCGTCCCCGCGCTCGCGGGCCGGCGGTACGCGCTCTCGCCGGTGCAGGCGCACGGGCAGGACCCGGTCGTGCGCACGACGACGTGGCAGCGGGGGACCGGCACGGTCACCGTGCCGCCGCGCACGGTCGCGGTCCTGGTCGAGCGCACGTCCCACGGCTCCGGGCAGGACGTGCGCGACCTCCTGCGGGACTGGTGGCGCGGCCTGGGCGGCTGAGCACCGCCGGCCGCGCGAGGCGCGGCAGCACCCCGTCGAGCGCGGGCGTCCACGGACGCCCGCGCTCGACGCGTTCGCCGCGCCACGACTGGGCGTCGCCGCGCGGATGACGGAAGTCAGGTCGACGCCTGAGTTCGCAGGTCGAAGGCGTGGGCCGCTGAAACGCTGTCGAGGACGTCGTATTCGCCCTGTTCAGGCGCCGGAACACGCAGGACACGATGTGGTAACGAAAGTTGCCATCGACGTGCCTTCAGGTCTTGAATCCAACCGAACGCCGCGTGACGGCGCCGGTGAGGCATCCGGCGTCTCGGACGGGCCGGGCAACGGGTGCCCGGGTCCGAGCGGCACGAGAAGGAGCGGACAACGATGTCACTGGGTTGGAAGAAGACTGCAGCAGGTCTGGTCACCGCCGGTCTGCTCGTCGGCTCGCTGGCCGCGTGCAGCCAGGAGCGCGAGAGCGGGTCCGGTGGCGGCGACGGGGCCACGGCGGCCCCCGAGGACACGCTCGTCGGCATCTCGATGCCGACGAAGAGCCTCGAGCGGTGGAACCGCGACGGCCAGCACCTGGACGAGCTGCTGCAGGGCGCGAACTACGAGACCGCGCTGCAGTACGCCGACAACAAGGTCGACCAGCAGATCACCCAGATCGAGAACATGATCAACCAGGGCGCCGACGTCCTCGTCATCGCCCCCATCGACGGCGACGCGCTCGGCCCCGTCCTGGACCAGGCGGCGTCGCAGGACATCAAGGTCATCGCGTACGACCGCCTCATCAACAACACGCCGAACGTCGACTACTACGCGACGTTCGACAACTACGAGGTCGGCAAGATGCAGGGCGAGTTCATCGTCGAGCAGCTCGACCTCGCGAACCAGGCCGGGCCGTTCAACCTCGAGCCCTTCGCCGGCTCGCCGGACGACAACAACGCGAAGTTCTTCTTCTCCGGCGCCTGGGACGTCCTCAAGCCGTACGTCGACGAGGGCAAGCTCGTCGTCCCGTCGGGCAAGGCCCCGGCCTCGAACGACGAGTGGCAGAGCATCGGCATCCAGGGCTGGGGCTCCGACACCGCCCAGGCCGAGATGGAGAACCGCCTCAACTCGTTCTACGGCGGCGGCCAGCGGGTCGACGTCGTCCTGTCGCCCAACGACTCGCTCGCGCTGGGCATCGCGCAGGCGCTCGAGGGCGCCGGCTACGCGCCGGGCGAGGAGTACCCGGTCCTGACGGGCCAGGACGCCGACCAGGCGAACGTGCTCAACATGATCGCGGGCAAGCAGTCCATGACCGTCTGGAAGGACACCCGCACCCTGGGTGACCAGGTCGCCAAGATGGTCGAGCAGATCATCGAGGGCCAGGAGGTCCAGGTCAACGACGAGGAGACCTACGACAACGGCGAGAAGGTCGTGCCGACCTTCCTCCTGCCGCCGGTCGTCGTGACGCCCGACACGGTCGAGTCCTCGCTCGTCGAGTCCGGCTTCTACTCCGCGGACGACCTCGGTCTCTGACGGGCACCTGCCCGTCCCGACCGGAACCGGCACACCCCCGGCCGTCCCCGGCACCCGCCCTCGCGGCGGGTGCCGGGGCCGGCCCGCCCGGACCCCAGCGAGGACACATGGACACCGAGCACATCCTCGAGATGCGCGGCATCACCAAGAAGTTCCCCGGCGTCGTGGCGCTGTCCGACGTCAACCTGGCCGTGCGGCGTGGCGAGATCCACGCCATCTGCGGCGAGAACGGCGCCGGCAAGTCGACGCTGATGAAGGTGCTCTCGGGCATCTACCCGCACGGCTCCTACGAGGGCGACATCGTCCTCGACGGCGAGGTCCAGGAGTTCCGCGGCGTGCGCGACTCCGAGCGGCGCGGGATCGTCATCATCCACCAGGAGCTCGCGCTCTCCCCGTACCTGTCGATCGCCGAGAACATCTTCCTCGGCAACGAGCGCGTCGAGCGCGGCGTCATCGACTGGAACCGCACGAACGCGGAGGCGGCGAAGCTGCTCGCGCGCGTCGGCCTCGACGAGCGTCCCGACACCAAGATCGTCGACATCGGCGTGGGCAAGCAGCAGCTCGTGGAGATCGCGAAGGCGCTGTCCAAGGAGGTGCGCCTGCTCATCCTCGACGAGCCGACCGCCGCCCTGAACGACGAGGACAGCGCGCACCTGCTGGGCCTCATCCGCGACCTCAAGGCCGAGGGCATCACCTCGATCATCATCAGCCACAAGCTGAACGAGATCGAGGCGATCGCCGACACCACGACGATCATCCGCGACGGCCGCACGATCGAGACGATGCCGATGCACGGGGCCGAGCCGGTCACCGAGGAGCGGATCATCCGCGGCATGGTCGGGCGCTCGCTGGACAACCGGTTCCCCGAGCACACGCCGCACATCGGCGACGAGGTGCTGCGCATCGAGGACTGGACCGTCCACCACCCCGTCGACCAGAACCGCAAGGTCGTCGACGGCGCCAACCTCACGGTCCGCCGGGGCGAGATCGTCGGCCTGGCCGGCCTCATGGGCGCCGGGCGCACCGAGCTCGCCATGAGCCTGTTCGGCCGCTCCTACGGGGCCAACATCTCCGGGCGCGTCTACAAGGACGGCAAGGAGATCAAGGTCGCGAACGTCCAGCAGGCCATCGCGCACGGCATCGCGTACGCGACCGAGGACCGCAAGCGGTTCGGCCTCAACCTCATCGACACCATCGAGCGCAACGTGTCGGCGTCCGCGCTGAACAAGCTGGCGCGCCTGGGCGTCGTCGACCGCCGCGGCGAGGGCCGCGTCGCCGAGCAGTACCGCCGCGACATGAACATCAAGGCGCCGAGCGTGGCGTCGGTCGTCGGCAAGCTGTCCGGCGGCAACCAGCAGAAGGTCGTGCTGAGCAAGTGGATCTACGCGGATCCCGACGTGCTCATCCTCGACGAGCCGACGCGCGGCATCGACGTCGGTGCGAAGTACGAGATCTACACGATCATCAACCGGCTCGCGGACGCCGGGAAGGGCGTGCTGGTCATCTCCTCGGAGCTGCCCGAGCTGCTCGGCATCTGCGACCGCATCTACGCGCTCAGCCAGGGCCGCGTGACGGGCGAGGTCGCCCGCGCGGAGGCCTCGCAGGAGCGACTCATGCAGTACATGACGATGGACAAGGACGGGATCGCCCGATGAGCACCAGGACCGAGGTCAACATCTCCTCACCGACGCCGCCGGACCTCCCGCGGCAGTCGATCGCGCAGCGCCTGCAGGGCCTGGGCGGCAACGCCCGCCAGTACGGCATCTTCGGCGCGCTCATCGTCATCGTCCTGCTGTTCCAGGTCCTGACGGACGGCAAGCTCCTGCTCGCCAACAACGTCGCGGCCCTGTTCCAGCAGAACGCGTACGTCATGATCCTCGCCATCGGCATGGTCATGGTGATCGTCGCCGGGCACATCGACCTGTCCGTCGGGTCCGTCGTCGCGTTCGTCGGCGGCGTCGTCGCGGTCAGCATGCGCGACTTCGACCTGTCGTGGCCCGTCGCGGTGCTGCTCGGCATCGCGATCGGCGGCGTCGTCGGGGCGTGGCAGGGCTTCTGGGTCGCCTACGTCGGCATCCCGGCGTTCATCGTGACCCTCGCGGGCATGCTCGTCTTCCGCGGCCTCGCGCTCGTCGTCGTCGGTGAGACCGTCGCCGGCCTGCCGTCGTCGTTCATCGCCATCTCCAAGGGCTCGCTGCCCAACGTGCTCGGCTTCGCCTCCAACATGGACGTCGTCACGCTGCTCATCGGTGCGCTCGCGGTCGCCGCGATCGTCATCTCCCAGCTGCGCGCCCGCGCGTCCATGCGCAAGCACGACCTGCACGTCGAGGCCGGCGGCCTGTTCGTCGCCAAGCTCGCGCTCATCGCGGTCGGCATCGGGATCCTCACGGTCATCCTGTCGTTCTCGGCGGGCGGCACCCCGATCGTCCTGGTCGTGGTCGGCGTCCTCGTCGTCGCGTACTCGTTCCTCATGGGCCGCACGGTCTTCGGGCGGCACATCTACGCGATCGGCGGCAACCGGCTCGCGGCCGGCCTGTCCGGCGTCAACACGCGCCGCGTCGACTTCTGGATCTTCGTCAACATGGGCCTGCTCGCGGGCGTCGCGGCGATCGTCACGACGGCGCGTGCGGGTGCGGCCATCGCGGCCGCCGGCCAGAACTTCGAGCTCGACGCGATCGCCGCCTGCTTCATCGGCGGCGCGGCGGTGACCGGCGGCATCGGCCGCATCTCCGGCGCGATCATCGGCGCGCTCATCATGGGCGTGCTCAACATGGGCCTGTCGATCATGTCGGTCGACCCGGCGTGGCAGATGGCCATCAAGGGCCTGGTCCTGCTCCTCGCGGTCGCGTTCGACCTGCTGAACAAGCGCCGCGCCGGCACCCAGTAGCACCACGACCGGCCGGTACGGAAGCGGGTAGGTTCCCCCGTGAGCAGGCGAGCGGCGGCAGCGGGCTCGCAGTCGTCCCTGCGTGAGGCCAACAAGGCGCTCGTGGTCTCCACGGTGCAGCGCTACGGCGGCCTCACGCAGGTCGAGCTCGCGGCCGCCACCGGCCTGTCGGCGGCGACGGTGTCGACGATCGTCCGCGACCTGCTGGCCGCGGGGGTCGTCGACACCGCCGTCACCACCCGCAGCGGGCGGCGTGCCCAGATGGTCACGCTCGCCCGCCGCGTGGGTCTCGCCGTGGGCCTCCAGATCGGCAACCGGCACCTGCGGGTGGTGCTCGGCGACTTCGCCCACGAGGTGGTCGCCGAGCAGAGCCTGCCCCTGCCGCACGAGCACCGCTCCGACACGAGCCTGGACCGTGCGGCCCTGCTCGTGGTGGACCTGCTCGAGCGCATCGGCAGCGAGCTGGACGAGGTCGTCGGCATCGGTGTCGGCGTCCCGGCGCCGGTCGACACCAGCACCGGCATGGTCTCCGTGCCCGGGGTCCTGCGGGGCTGGGAGGGCGAGCACCTCGCGCAGGTGCTCGACAAGCGGCTCGGACGCCCCGTGCACGTCGACAACGACGCGAACCTGGGGGCGCTCGCCGAGTCCACGCTGGGCGCGGCGCGCGGCTACCAGGACGCCGTGTACGTGCGCGCGTCGTACGGCACCGGCGCCGGCATCGTCATCAACGGGCGCGTGCACCGCGGCTTCGCCGGGACCGCCGGCGAGATCGGGCACGTGCAGGTCGACCCGCAGGGGCACATCTGCCGCTGCGGGTCGCGCGGCTGCCTGGACACCGTGGTGGGGGCGGCGGCGCTCGTCGAGCCGCTGCGCGCGAGCCACGGGACGCTCACCCTGCGCGACGTCGTCGGCCGCGCCCGCTCGGGCGACCCCGGCACGGCGCAGGTCGTCGCGGACGCGGGCGCGACGATCGGGGCGGTCGTCGCCGGGCTCGGCATGGCCGTGAACCCGCAGTGCGTCGTCGTCGGCGGCGAGCTGGCCGAGACCGGCGAGGTGCTGCTGCAGCCGATGCGCGACGCGATCCGCCGGCGCGTGCTGCTCAACCAGATCGCGCCGCTGGAGGTCGTGCCCGCCGAGCTGGGGGCCCGGGCGGAGGTCATGGGCGCGCTCGTGCTCGCGCTGCAGTCCGCCGACGTGCCGGTGCGTGTCGACGACGTCGGCGACCTCGAGCCCGCCGACCCGACGCAGGCCCGCGACCGGAGCGACCGGGACGACCAGGAAGACAGACGGGCGGCAGTCGGTTGACGATGCCGGAGCCGGGGGATTCGCTGCACGTGACACGTGCCCGACGAGGAGCAGGTGGACCGGGGATGGTCGAGAGGACGCGCACGCCGCTGCTGACGATGCGCGGCATCACCAAGCGGTACAAGGCCGTCGAGGCGCTGGTGGACGTCAACTTCGAGGTGCACGCGCACGAGGTGGTCGCGCTCGTCGGCGACAACGGCGCCGGCAAGTCGACGCTGGCCAAGGTGGTCGCCGGCGTCGTGGTGCCCGACTCGGGCCTGGTGGAGATCGACGGCGAGCCGGTGTCGATCCCCAGCCCGAAGGCCGCCCAGCGCCTCGGCGTCGCCACGGTGTTCCAGGACCTGGCGCTGTGCGACAACCTCGACGTGACGGCGAACCTGTTCCTCGGCCGGGAGATGCGCAGCGCGGGCGTCATGCAGGACAGCCGCATGGAGAACATCGCGCGCTCCGTGCTGCGCGACCTGTCGAGCCGCATCCCGTCCGTGCGCACGCCGCTGTCGCACCTGTCGGCGGGGCAGCGGCAGTCGGTCGCGATCGCCCGCACCCTGCTGGGCTCCCCGCGGATCGTCGTGCTCGACGAGCCGACCGCGGCGCTGTCCGTCGCGCACACCGCCGAGGTGCTCACGCACATCGAGCGCCTGCGCGAGATGGGGCTGGGGGTCATCCTCATCAGCCACAACATGAACGACGTGCGCGCCGTGTCGGACCGCATCGAGGTGCTGCGGCACGGGCGCAACAACGGGTCCTTCGACGCGCAGCGGTCCAGCTACGAGGAGATCATCGGCGCGATCACGGGTGCGTGGCAGACGACCCCCGCGACGGCGCGCCCGTCGGCGCCCGCGGACCGCGAGGCGGCCGGCCGCTGACGGCCGGCCGCCTCGCGGACGAGGTCACGCGCCGCGCGCGGTGACCGAGCGCAGGCCGAGCCCGCCGAGCAGGAAGCCCACGCCGATCCCGACGAGGGCGGTCGCGACGCCGAACGCCACGACGGAGGTCAGCAGCGACGCGCGCAGGAACGTGCCGGTGGCGACCATGTCCCGCTGCGGGTCGTCCCGGTCCATGTCCGCGTAGGTGCGTCCCCCCGTCGCCTCGTGCAGGTCCGTGCGGATGGCCTCCGTCTGGGCCCACGCCTCCCACGGCGTGTCGAGCGGCGCGCCGACGAACGCGGGAGCGCTCTCGGCGACCGTGACGCCCTCGCTGGCGAGGCCCGCGGCCGTCACGGCCCAGGTGCCGGCGCCCCCGACGACGAACAGCGTGCCCAGGACGAGCAGGAGCGTCGCGACGAGGCGTGCGGTGCGCGGGACGGGCGCGCCCGGACGGTCGGACCCGGCGAAGCGGTCGGTCAGTGCGGTGCCGCCGGTGGCGGCGGGCGTGGTGGGTGTGGCGGGCGTGCTGGTCATGGGGACCCCCTGACGGTCGGCGGTGGTGCGGGGCCCACCCTGGCCTGCGCCGGCAGGGTGCCGCACCGTCCCGAAACGGTTCGTGCAGGGGTCGGACGTGCGGTGCGGGGCGAGACCGGGTGCCCGGGTCAGCGGAAGACGATGGTGCGGTGCCCGTCGAGGAGCACGCGGTGCTCGGCGTGCCAGCGCACGGCCCGGGCGAGGGCGCGCCGCTCGACGTCCTGGCCCAGGCGCACCATGTCCTCGACCGAGCGGGTGTGGTCCACCCGCTCGACGTCCTGCTCGATGATCGGCCCCTCGTCGAGGTCGCCGGTGACGAAGTGCGCGGTCGCGCCGATGAGCTTCACGCCGCGGTCGTGGGCCTGCGCGTAGGGGCGGGCGCCCTTGAACGACGGCAGGAACGAGTGGTGGATGTTGATGATCCGCCCCTCGAGGCGGCGGCACAGGTCGTCGGAGAGGATCTGCATGTACCGCGCGAGGACGACGAGCTCGACGTCGAGCTCCTCGACGAGCGCGAGCAGCCGCGCCTCGGCGTCGGCCTTGGTCTCCCGCGTCACGGGCACGTGGTGGAACGGGATCCCGTAGAAGTCCGCGAGCGGCGCGAGCACCTCGTGGTTCGAGACGACCGCGACCAGGTCGACCGGCAGGTCCTCCGACCGCTGGCGGAACGCCAGGTCGTTGAGGCAGTGCGCGGCGGTCGAGACCATGACGAGCGTGCGCACCTTGCGGCCCGCGACGTCGAGGTGCCACTGCATGTCGAACCGCCCGGCCAGGTCGGCCATCGCGGTGCTCAGCTCCGCGTGCGTCGCGGCGGAGGTGACCTGGACGCGCATGAAGAACAGCCCGGACAGCTCGTCGCCGAACTGCTGGGACTCGGTGATGTTGCCCCCGTGCTCGGCGAGCAGGCCCGCGACGGCCGCGACGATGCCGGGACGGTCGGGGCACGACAGCGTCAGCACCCAGTGCGTGGTCGACTCTTCCGAGGTGTGGGACACGGGGTCCAGAGTAGTGCGCCGCGCCGGGCGGCTGAGACGATGACCGCATGACGCAGTCCGACCAGCCCGGCCTCGAGATCCGCCCCGTCACCGCCGAGGACGCCGGCGAGCTGCTGACCCTGCGCCGGGCCGCGTTCGTCACCGAGGCGCAGCAGTACGGTGACCCGCACATCCCGCCGCTGACGCAGACGCTCGAGGAGCTCGTCGCGGACCTGCGCGCGGACGGCGTCATCACGCTCGGCGCCTGGCAGGGGCACCGGCTCATCGGCTCGATCCGCGTGCTCCTGGAGGGCGCGAAGGCGACCCTCGGGCGGTTCGCCGTGGCGCCGGACCTGCAGGGCAGGGGCATCGGGACCGAGCTGCTGACCGCGATCCTCCCGTACCTGCCGGAGGGCATCGAGGAGGTCTGGGTGTTCACCGGCCGCGACTCGGTGCACAACATCGCGCTCTACAACAAGGCGGGCTACGAGCACCAGCACGACCAGACCGCCGGCGACCTCACCTACGCGTACCTGCGCAAGCTGCTCGGCGACGGGGAGCCGGCGCAGGCCTGACGTCGTCCGGCCACCCGGCACGCCCCTGACGCAACCTGCACGGGGCGTGCGGCGTGTAGAGGGCATGGACATCACGACGTCGGCGTCCGGGGCGGGGCTGCGCCTCGCGTCCGGGCGGCCGGCCCTCCCCGAGCGGTCCGCGGCGCTCGCCGCGCCCGCGCACGAGCACGTGCCGCTCGTCCTGGTCGACGGGCGCGACCGCGACGCGGAGTTCACCGCGTTCATGGCCCAGGCGGCCCCGGCCCTCGCCCGAACGGCGTGGCTGCTCTGCGGTGACACCCACCAGGCCGACGAGCTCGTGCAGCAGGCGCTCGTGCGGACGTACCTGGCCTGGCCACGGGCGCGTGAGCGCGACCCGCTGGCCTACGCCCGCCGGACGCTGGCGAACCAGCGGATCTCGACGTGGCGGCGACGCCGGCGGGAGGTGCTGACGGAGCCCGCCGGCCTGCCGGAGGGGGCCGCCACCGCCGGTGCTGACCTGCACGCCGAGCGGGACCAGCTCGTGCGCGCGCTGGCGCTGCTCACGCCGCGGCAGCGGCGCGTCGTCGTGCTGCGGCACCTGGAGGGTCTGTCGGAGAAGGAGGTCGCGGACGACCTCGGCGTCTCCGTGGGCACGGTCAAGTCGACGGGCTCGCGGGCGCTGCGGACGCTGCGGCAGGTGCTGGAACGGGACGCGGGCACGCGGGACGGCGTGCGAGAGGCGGGTGCGTGATGGTGACGACGGACGAGAGCTACGCGCAGACCCTCCGCGAGCGTGCGGAGCTCCTCGTGCCGCGCGTCGACGTCGACCTCGACGCCGTGGTGCCACGCGCGAGGCGACGACGCGGGAGGACGCGGGCGGCCGCCGGCGCGGTGGCGGTGTCGGCGCTCGTCGCGGCGACGTGGGGCGTGGGATCGGTCCTGGCTGCGGGCCCGACGCACGTGGTGGCCCCCGCGGACGCCTCCACGCCGGCGCCCGCGGCCACGAGCGGGTCGGCGGGTCCGGTGACCGCACCCGGCGTCCCTGGCGACGTGCCGGGCGAGGCCGTGGTGGCGGACGACGGCAGCGTGAGCGGCGTCCCGGGCGACCCCTGGGACGGCGACGCGCCGTACTGGTACACGGTCACGGAGTACGTCGGCACGGACGGCCAGGTGCGGCGCAGCGAGTCGTGGAAGAGCCGCGAGCGGCCCGGGCTGCTGATGAGCGACCGGGACGTGGCGACGGCGACCGCCATCGGCCCGGTGGTCGTCCTCGGGCGGTTCGTCCTCGACGGGCAGGTGCACGACGTCCTGACGGACCCGCGAGCCCTGCCGGTCGACCCGGTCGCCCTGGAGCGGGTGCTGCGGAACGGGACCGAGCCCGACCGCCGTGCCGGGACGGACGACGACAAGGCCATGTCGATGGCGCGTGACGCCCTGCTCGAGGGGGGCTTGCTCCCTCGTGACCTGCGGACGGCCTTCTGGGACGCCGCCGTGCTCCTGCCCGGTGCCGAGGTCGTGCCCGGTGAGAGCCGGGGCCGGGCGGCCGAGGTCCTGACCTACCGCGCGCAGGCTCCGGAGGGGGCGTCCTACCGGCTGGTGCGCGACCCCGTGACGGGTCTGCTCCTCGAGGACGGCTCGCTCGGCAGCCCCGGCGGTGTCGTCGTCGACCAGGGGCCCGCCGGCCCTCCGCCTGTCGAGCCGACGCTGGCGATGGCCGGCTGCACCTCGTGGGCGACGTGCTGAGCGTCAGGGCACGGGAGAACGGGGCTGCGCGGGCGCGGGCGCTGCGGCGGGGCCGAGCTGCCCGCGCAGCCGGCGGACGGCCGTGAGCGCCGCCGGCTGGCCGACCGCCACGCCCGCGACGACCGCGGCGACGCCCAGCACCTGCAGCGGCGTCAGGTGCTCGCCGCCCAGCAGCAGCCCGACCGCGACGCCGGTGAGCGGGTTCAGGAGCCCGACGAGCCCCACGGCGCCCGCGGGCAGGTGCCGCAGCGCGGTGAACCACGCGACGTAGGCGAGCGCCGTCGCGATCAGGGACACGTAGGCGATGCCGAGCCAGCCGCGGGCGTCGAGCGCCGGGGGAGCGCCCTCGGCGAGCGCGGCGACGGGGACGAGCAGCAGGCCGCCGGCGACGAGCTGCCACGACGTCGACGCGAGCACGTCGACGTCGTCCTTCCAGCGGGTCGCGAGCACGAACCCGACCGACGACATCACCATCGCCGTGCCGCCGGCCAGCACGCCGAGCGGGTTCACCGTGACCGCGCCGGTGACGAGCATCGCGACGACGCCGGCCAGACCGACGACGGCGCCGACGAGCCCCGCGACCCGGGGGCGCTGCCCCAGCAGGGGCCACGCGACGAGCATGAGCACGAACGGCGAGACGGCCATGACCGTCGACGCGACGGACGACGGCAGCAGCTGGGCCGCGACGTACACGAGCACGAAGAACGCGCTCATGTTGAGCAGGCCGAGGACGAGCGAGCGCCACCACCACCGCCCGCGCGGCGCCTGGCGGGCGAGGGCGAGGAGCACGAGCCCGGCGGGCAGGGCGCGCAGCACCGAGCCCCACAGCGGGGCGTCGGCGGGCAGCGTGTGCCGGGTGACGTAGTAGGCGGCGCCCCACGAGATCGGCGCCAGCGCGGCGAGGAGCGACCAGCGGCCGGTGTTCTCTTCCACGGAAGACAAAGTATCTGACCCGGAAGGTAAGATCCACCGCGTGAGCGACCTCCCGCCGGACTTCGTCGACCAGGTGCACGACGCCTGGGTGCGCGAGCGCCCCGACCTCGACGTGACCCCGCAGGGCGTGTTCGGACGGCTGCGCCGGGTCACCCACCGCGTCACCGAGGAGCTCGTCGCCGTCTACCGCGAGCACGGCCTCGCCGAGGGCGACTTCGACGTGCTCGCCACCCTGCGCCGCGCGGGCGCCCCGTACGCGCACTCGTGCGGCGAGCTCGCCGAGCACACGCTCGTCACGAGCGGCGGCATGACCAAGCGGATCGACCGCCTGGAGGCGGCCGGCCTCGTGCGCCGGCGCGTGAGCGAGACCGACGGGCGCGGGCGGGTCGTCGAGCTCACGGAGCAGGGGCGCGCGCTCATCGACGCCGCGTTCACCGACCACGTCGCCAACCAGCACCGCCTCCTGGCGATGCTGGACGACGGCGACGCCGAGGTGCTCGACCGGGTGCTGCGGCGCTGGCTCGCGCACCTGGAGGAGCCGCCGGCGGGACCGTGACGGTTGGTAGGCTGACGGGGTCGTGACTGGCGCAACGGGTGGGTCACCACCGGGGAGCGACGCAGCAGCTGGACCAACGGGTCGGACGCCTGGGCCCCTCGGTCACCCTCCACACCGGCACTCCGTGTGTGCGGGTGCCGGGCGCGCCCGCACGGTTCACTGCGACAGGAGCACCCGCATGAGCGACAGCCTGCTCGACCAGAACATCTCCGACCTCGACCCCGAGATCGCCGCCGTCCTCGACGGCGAGCTCGCGCGCCAGCAGAACACGCTCGAGATGATCGCGAGCGAGAACTTCGTCCCGCGCGCCGTCCTGCAGGCGCAGGGCTCGGTGCTGACCAACAAGTACGCCGAGGGCTACCCCGGCCGCCGCTACTACGGCGGCTGCGAGCAGGTCGACGTCGCCGAGACCATCGCGATCGACCGTGCCAAGGCCCTGTTCGGCGCCGAGCACGCGAACGTCCAGCCGCACTCCGGCGCCACCGCGAACGCAGCCGTGCTGCACGCGCTCATCAACGCCGGCGACAAGATCCTCGGCCTGGACCTCGCGCACGGCGGCCACCTCACGCACGGCATGCGCATCAACTTCTCGGGCAAGCTCTACGACGTCGCCGCGTACGGCGTGGACCCGCAGACGTTCCGCGTCGACCCCGAGGCGGTCCGTACGGCTGCGCTCGAGCACCGCCCCGACGTCATCATCGCCGGCTGGTCCGCCTACCCGCGCCACCTCGACTTCGCCGCGTTCCGCGAGATCGCCGACGAGGTCGGCGCGAAGCTGTGGGTCGACATGGCGCACTTCGCCGGCCTCGTCGCCGCGGGCCTGCACCCGTCGCCCGTCCCGCACGCGGACGTCGTCTCGTCCACCGTGCACAAGACCATCGGCGGCCCCCGCTCCGGCTTCATCCTGAGCAAGGGCGAGTACGCCAAGAAGATCGACTCCGCGGTCTTCCCGGGCCAGCAGGGCGGCCCGCTCATGCACGTCGTCGCGGCGAAGGCCGTCGCCTTCAAGGTGGCCGGCTCCGAGGAGTTCCGCGACCGCCAGCAGCGCACGATCGACGGCGCGCGGATCATCGCCGAGCGCCTCACCGCGCCCGACGTCGCCGCGGCCGGCGTCTCCGTCCTCACGGGCGGCACCGACGTGCACCTCGTGCTCGTCGACCTGCGCCACTCCGCGCTCGACGGCCAGCAGGCCGAGGACCTCCTGCACTCCGTGGGCGTCACGGTGAACCGCAACGCCGTGCCGTTCGACCCGCGCCCGCCGCGCGTCACGTCGGGCCTGCGCATCGGCACGCCCGCGCTCGCGACCCGCGGCTTCGGCGACGCCGAGTTCACCGAGGTGGCCGACATCATCGCGACCGCGCTCGTCGAGGGCACGGCGGCGGACGTCGACGCGCTGCGCGCCCGCGTGCAGAAGCTCACCGAGGCGTTCCCGCTGTACGCGGGCCTGCAGCAGTACTGAGCGGGGGAGCCCCATGACGGCACAGAAGCTCGACGGGTCGGCCACCGCGGCCGTGATCAAGGCGGAGCTGACGCAGCGCGTCGCCGCCCTCGCGGAGCGCGGCGTCGTGCCCGGGCTCGGCACGCTCCTCGTCGGTGACGACCCCGGCTCGCGCTGGTACGTCGCCGGCAAGCACAAGGACTGCGCCGAGGTCGGCATCGCCTCGATCCGCGAGGACCTGCCGGCCGACGCCACGCAGGAGGACATCGAGGCGGCGGTGCGCCGGCTCAACGACGACCCGGCGTGCACCGGGTTCATCGTGCAGCTGCCGCTGCCGGCCGGCATCGACACGCACCGCGTGCTCGAGCTCGTCGACCCGGCGAAGGACGCGGACGGCCTGCACCCGACCAACCTCGGGCGCCTGGTCCTGCGCGTCAACGAGCCGGTCACCTCGCCGCTGCCGTGCACGCCCGCCGGCATCGTCGAGCTGCTGCGCCGGCACGGGGTCGAGCTCAAGGGCGCCGACGTCGTGGTCGTCGGGCGCGGGGTCACGGTCGGCCGGTCGATCGGCCTGCTGCTCACCCGGCGCGAGATCAACGCGACCGTCACGCTGACGCACACCGGCACGGTGGACCTGGCCGAGCACACACGGCACGCGGACGTCGTCATCGCGGCCGCCGGGGTGCCGGGCATCGTCACGGCCGACCTCGTGAAGCCGGGCGCCGTCGTCGTCGACGTCGGCGTCTCGCGCGCCGTCGACGCCGAGACGGGCAGGAGCCGGGTCGTCGGCGACGTCGACCCCGGTGTCTGGGACGTCGCGTCCTGGGTCTCGCCGAACCCCGGCGGGGTCGGGCCGATGACGCGCGCGATGCTGCTGCAGAACGTGGTCGAGACCGCGGAGCGGCTGGCCGGCTGACCGCGGACGCCGTCACGGGGCCCCGGGTGCGCGCACCCGGGGCCCTCGTGCGTCCCGGGCCGGGGCGCTAGTCGGGGCGTCTCGTGCCGATGCGTCGCGTGCCGGTGCGTCGTGTGCCGATGAGTCGACGACGTGCCGGCGGTCTGCCCTCCTGACCGTCCGCACGCACGTGAAGGAGCACGACGATGGGCATGGTCCGCACCCACCTGTGGTTCCCGGAGCGCGGCCACGAGGCCGCGCAGTTCTACGCGTCCGTGGTGCCGAGGTCCCGCATCACGTCGGTCGTCCCGGCACCCGCGGGCGTGCCCGACGTCCCGGAGGGCGAGCCCTTCGTCGTCGAGATGGAGCTCGACGGGCACGCCGTGACGATCCTCACCGCCGGGCCCGCGTTCCGGCTCGACGAGGCGTTCTCGTTCTACCTCTCCGTCGAGACGCAGGAGGAGGTCGACCACTACTGGGAGGCGCTGCAGGCGGACGGCGGGGAGCCGGGCCAGTGCGGCTGGCTCAAGGACCGCTTCGGCGTGTCCTGGCAGGTCGTGCCGAAGGCGCTCGACGACATCATGACCCGGCCCGACGCGGAGGGCGTCGCCCGGGCCACGAAGGCCATGCTCACAATGACGAAGCTCGAGATCGCCCCGCTGGAGGCGGCGTACGCCGGGGAGTGACGCAGTTCCCGACCGCCGGCCGTGGAGGGGAGGGCCGGCGGTCGGGCGTGTCGGTGCGGTGGGGGAGGATGGCACGCGTGCTGACCGTCGCCTCCGTCAACGTCAACGGGATCCGTGCCGCGTTCCGCCGTGGGATGCAGGAGTGGCTCGACGTCCGCAAGCCGGACGTGCTGCTGCTGCAGGAGGTCCGGGGCTCGGACGAGATCCTCGCCGACCACCTGCCTGCCGACGCGTGGGACCTCGCGCACGAGGCCGCCGAGGTGAAGGGGCGCGCCGGCGTCGCCATCGCGTCCCGCGTGCCGATGACAGCCGTGCGCATCGGCCTCGGCACGGGCGTCACCGGTGACTCCGGACGGTGGGTCGAGGCCGACCTCGAGCTGCCGGCCGAGGGGGACCGCCCCGCCCGGTCGCTCACGGTGGTCTCGGCCTACATCCACTCGGCCACGGCCGGGACGCCGTCCCTCGACGAGAAGTACGCGTTCCTCGAGCGGGTCACCGAGCGGATGCGCGAGCTGCAGCGCGACGACCGGCTGGTCGTCGTCGCGGGCGACGTGAACATCGCGCACCGCGAGGTCGACATCAAGAACTGGAAGGGCAACCTCACGAAGGCGGGTTTCCTGCCCGAGGAGCGCGCCTACCTCGACCGCTGGTTCGACGAGCTCGGCTGGCGCGACCTCGGCCGCGACCTCGGCGGACCGGGACCCGGTCCCTACACGTGGTGGTCCTGGCGCGGCAAGGCGTTCGACAACGACGCGGGCTGGCGCATCGACTACCAGATCGCCACGCCCGCGCTCGCCTCCCGCGCACGGACCGCGACCGTCGACCGGGCCGCCACGTACGACGCGCGGTTCAGCGACCACGCCCCGCTCGTCGTCGAGTACGACCTCTGACGTCGCCGGACCCGCGCACGCGGAGGGGGTGGGACGTCCGCCGTCCCACCCCCTCGGCGTGCCGCACCGGCGCCGGCCGGGCGCTCAGTACCGGATCGCGTCGATCACCTTGACTCGCACGGCCACCGTGGCGGGCAGGATCCCGGCCAGCGCCCCCACGGCCGTCGCGCACGCCATGCCGATCAGCGCCGCCGAGACCGGGAACGGCGGACGGTCCTGCAGCCCGCCGAACAGCACGTCCGCCGGGATCGCCTTGACCGCCGCGACCGCGAGCACGACCCCGACGAGGCCAGCCACGACCGTCGCGACGACCGACTCCAGCAGCACCCCCACGAACACGCGCCCGGACGTCGCCCCGAACGAGCGGCGGATCCCGATCTCCCGGATCCGGTACCGCACGGTGACGAGCGCGATGTTCACGAGCCCGAGACCGCCGAGCAGGAGCGCGAAGGTGCCGACGCCGAGCGCCACCCACCGGGCGGCGCCGTCGAGCACAGCCGCTCCCGTGCTCCGGTTGTCGTACGTGCCGACCTCCCAGCCGGGCACCGCCGCCCTGATCTCGGCGCGCAGCCGCTGGACGAGGTCGTCCACGATCTCCGGCGGGACCCACAGCTTGAGCGTGGGGGCCTGCTGGTAGCCGGGAGCGGCCTCCGGGCTGTACCAGCGCATCAGCTGGTCGTACAGGACGTACGCCTCGGGGTCCGCGTTCGGCCAGCGGTCCTCCACCAGCCCGACGACCCGGCTGCGCACCGGCGTCACGTCGCCGAGCTCCACCGTCAGCGGCTCCGCGAGGTCGCGCGCCCCCACCTGGTCGAGGAACGCCCGGTTGACGACGAGCAGCGGTGCGAGCGCGTCGACGTCCGCCTCGGCGAACCAGCGGCCCTCCACGACCTGGATGCGCTGCATCGTGCCCAGGTCGGGGTCGACGGCACGGACGGCCGCCGCACGCGTGCCGTCGGGGAACCGGAAGGGCACGTGCGTGCTCCAGTCGCGGCTCGCCCACGTGATGTCGTACCGCTCCAGCACCCGCGCGTACTCGGCGGTCAGGGCGGCGGGGGCCGCCGACTGCTCGCCCTGCGACCACGCGTCGACGGCGATCGTCACGCGCCGGCCCATCTCCCGGTCGGACTGCTCCTGGAACGCCTGCGTCAGCATCTGCACCGCGGCCGTCACGCCGGTGATGGCCGCGACGGCCACCGCGACGCCGATGAGCGCGAGCAGCACCCGCAGCTTGTGGATCCGCAGCTCGTCCCAGGCCTCGACGAGCGCACCGACGAACCCGGTCACGGCTGCACCGCCGCGGGCACGGACGGGCCGAGCTCGGGGACGCCGCCGCGGGCCGCGGGCAGGTGCGTCGGCACGTCCCCCACCCAGTCCGCGACGCGCCCGGCGGTGCCGACGTCCACCGGGACGAGCACGCCGTCGGCGAGCCGGTAGTGCCGCTGCGCGCGTGCCGCGACCGCGAGGTCGTGCGTGATCGTGACGAGCGCCGCGCCGGTCTCCGACGCGACGTCGTCGAGCAGGTCCATGATCTGCTGCCCGGTCTCGACGTCGAGGGCGCCGGTCGGCTCGTCCGCGAGGATCACGCGCGGCCCGCGGACCAGCGCGCGCGCCACCGCGACGCGCTGCTGCTCGCCGCCGGAGAGCTTGTCGGGCATGGTGTCGAGCCGGTCACCGAGGCCGACCCGGTCCAGCATCGCCGCCGCGAGGTCGCGCCGGCGCCAGAACTGCCGCCCGCTCGCGTACAGCAGCGGCGCGGCCACGTTCTCCAGCGCGGTGCGGCCCGGCAGCAGCTGGAACTGCTGGAACACGAACCCGAAGTCCCGGCCGCGCAGGTGGGTGCGGCGACGGCTCGACAGCGCGGTGACGGGCGTGCCCTCGAGCAGGTAGTCGCCGGAGGTCGGCGCGTCGAGCAGCCCGAGGATGTTGAGCAGCGTCGACTTGCCCGTCCCGGAGCGGCCGACCACCGCCACGTGCTCACCCGCGGCGACGCTCAGCGTCACCCCGCGCAGGACGTGCAGCACGCGGTCGTCCGGCAGCAGGACGTCGCGCGTGACGTCGCGGAGCTCGAGCATGCTCATCCGCCGCACACCGCCGGGTCGTACTGCGCGGGGTCGGCGCAGTCGACCTCGCCGGCCGCGCCGGGCACCGGGATGAACTCGAGGACCCGGTCGCCGAGCGCGAGGCCCTCGGTGACCTGCACGAGCTGGCCGTCGGTCAGGCCGAGCCCGACCGCGCGCTCCTCGGGCTCCGCGCCCTCCTCGGCGACCACCCAGACGTTGCCGCGCTGGACGGACCCCTGCACCGCCGTCACCGGCACGACCAGCGCGTCCGCCGCCGTGCCGTTGACGACCTCGATGTCCGCGCCGAGGCCGGGGAACGCGGTGACGTCGGCGGGGACGGCGCACGTGAGGGTCCCGGACGTGGGTGCGGCCGGGTCGGCGTCGGTCCCGGGCACCGCCCTGGGAGTCGCCGGCGCCGCGCCGATGCGCACGCCGGTGCACGTGAACGGTGCGGGACCGCCCTTGAGCGTGACCGCCGCCTCCGCGGGCGCGCCGACGAGGCGGTACTGCTGGTCGGGGGTCAGCGTGCCCGACACGGACAGGGTGCCGGGGGAAACCTGCCCGACCGTGTCGCCCACCGCGACGACCTGGTCCTTCAGGGTCGGCAGGCTGAGGGTGCCGGCGACCGGCGCCGTCACCTGCTGCACGACGACCTTCGGCTTGCGCTCGGTCACCGTGGTCTCGCCCGTCGTGGGGTCGGTGCGGGTCAGCGGCTCCTGGGGTGTCTCCTGCCGCACCTCGAGCAGCGCGGCGCCGGCCTCGACACGCTGGCCGTCGGTCGCGAGCACCTTGGACACGGTGCCGGCCAGCGTGGCGCGCACGGGCACGGCGGGGTCGGCGACGACCGAGCCCCGCACCGTGACGGCGTTCGTCACGGTGCCGGTGGTGACCTCCACCGTCCGGTCGGTCACGGTGCCCGTGGGCTGGGCGCCGGAGGCCTGGGCGGTGACGTCGGCACCGGTGAAGGCGATCTTCACCAGCGCCACCGCGATCACCGCCCAGACGAGCAGGCGCAGGGCGGGGAAGACGTGGCGGCGGACCACGGGGGCTCCTCACGACGAGGGGACGGCGGCCGGACGGCCGCCGGGGGACACGGGTCACGACGACCCGGTGGGACGTGGCGTCACCGGACGCGCCCGTCAGACCCGGACCGTACCGGTGCGGCCCGGGCGCGCGTGGGCGTTCCGAGCGCCGCGACGACGGCGGGCGGGAGGGCTCACACGCCGCCACGCAGCGCGGCGATCGGCTCGACGGACGCTGCCTTGAGCGCCGGGTACAGGCCGGCCAGCAGGCCGATCGCACCGCCCGCGAGCACGGCCAGGCCGACCATGGCGAGGTCGAGCACCGGCGTCCACGTCTGCGCCGCGGACACCACGACGACGACGGCGACACCGAGCGCCGCACCCACGAGCCCGCCCAGCAGCCCGATCACGACCGACTCCACGACGAACTGCGCGGCGATCTGCCGCCGCGTCGCACCGAGCGCGCGCCGCAGGCCGATCTCGCCGACGCGCTCGAGCACCGACAGCAGCGTCACGTTGGCGATGCCGACGCCGCCGACGAGCAGGGCGACGCCGCCGAGCGCCAGGAAGATCGTGCTGACGTCCGCCTGCACGCTCTCGCGCACCCGGGACGTCGACGGCGGCACGCCGACGGTGAACGCGTCGGGCTCGTTGGGGTCCAGCGCCACCGGCAGCTGCGCCCCCACCACCGAGCCGGACCCGATCGCGACGTGCAGGTGCAGCTCGTCCGCGGCCTCGAGGCCCAGGTCGGCGCGCGCGGTGCCGGTGGGCAGCACGACCGCGCCCAGCAGGTCGGTGCGCCGCGCGACGTCGTCGAGGATGCCGATGACCTGGTAGGCGCGGTCCCCGACGAAGACCGACGGCTGCCGGTCGACCCGCTGCACCCCCAGCCGCCGGGCGGCGTCGGCGCCGAGCACGGCCACGCGGTCGCCGCGTGCGTCGTGGCCGGCGTCGAACCAGCGCCCCTGCTGCAGGTGCCCCTGGAGGGCCTCGAGCGCGTGCGGGCCGGTCGCGAGCACCGGGGGGGCGGTGGTCCGCGGCGCCGACGGGTCGTGCACGGGCACCGCCGAGACGTCCGCGCCGGCGAGGTCCACCTCGCTGACGAGCGTGGCCGCCGCGACGCCGGCGATCCGCTCGGCCCGGTCGGCCGCGTCCCACGGCAGGCGGGTGAGCGCGCGCTCCTGGCCGTCGCGGCTCTGGCTCGTCGCGGCGGACGCGACCGCCTGCGTGGCCGCGACCGCGTCGAACTGCTGGTTGATCTGCACCGCGGCGGTCTGCGCCAGGCCCACGGTGACGACCACGGACGCGATGCCGAGCACCGTGCCGAGGATGGTCAGCAGCAGCCGGCCGGGACGTGCGCCGACGCCGGCCGCCGCCTCCGCGAGCAGGTCGCGCACGCCGTACCGGTCCGCGCGGGCGACGCGGACGGCCACCGCGGTCACGCGATCTCCCGCAGGCGGCCGTCCGCGATGCGCACGCGGCGCTGGGCGCGGGCGGACACGTCGTCGTCGTGCGTGATGACCAGGAGCGTGAGCCCCTCGGCGTGCAGCTCGTCGAACAGCGCGAGCACGCTCTGCGAGCTCTCCGAGTCGAGGTTGCCCGTCGGCTCGTCGGCGAGCAGCACGGCCGGCCGCGCGACGACCGCGCGGGCGACGGCCGTCCGCTGCCGCTCACCGCCCGACAGGACCGTGGGCACGAAGTCGAGGCGGTGCGCCATGCCGACCCGCTCGAGCGCCGCGACCGCCCGGTCCCGGCGCTCGGCCCGCGGCACGCCGCTGTACACCGTCGCGAGCAGCACGTTCTCGAGCACGGTGCGGTGCGGGAGCAGGTGGAACGCCTGGAACACGAAGCCGATGCGCGTGGCCCGCAGCGCGGCGCGCTCGCGCTCGCCGACACCCGACGTCGGCCGTCCGTCGAGCAGGTACTCGCCGTCGGTCGGGCTGTCGAGCAGGCCGAGCAGGTGCAGCAGCGTCGACTTGCCCGAGCCGGACGGTCCGACGACGGACACGTACTCCCCGGCGTCGACCCGCAGGTCGGTGGGGTGCAGCGCGTGCACGGGCGGGTCGCCGGAGAACTGGCGGGCGACGGCCCGCAGCTCGACGACCGGGGCGCGGTCCTGGACCTGCTCGGGCGACCCGAGCAGGTCCAGGACGGTCACCGGTCCTCCGTCTCGGCGTCGTCCGGGGACGGGTCGTCCCCGGCCCCGGCGTCGTCACCGGCGGCGCCCACGACCACCAGGTCGCCCTCCTCGAGCGGCTCGTCCGAGCCGGTGATCTCGACGTAGCCCTCGGCGGCGAGTCCGGTCGTCACCTCGACGAGGCGCGTGGCGCCCCCGTCGGCGACCTCGACGCGGCTCTCGCCGCCCGGCCCCGCGGTGAGCGCCGCGAGCGGCACCGCCAGGACCTCGCCGTCGGTCGAGCTCACGGGCACCCGCACCCGCACGTTCGTCCCCTGGAGTGCGGCGACCTGCTCGGGGGTGGCCGCGCCGACGGCGAAGACCACGGTGCGGCGGTCCCCGGAGGGCCGCGTCCCCTCCTCCGAGCCGCCGGCCGCGCCGCCCCCCGTCGCGTCGTCGGCGGCGGCGCCGTCGGTCTGCCCGGCGTCGCCTCCGGAGCCGGCGCGCGCGTCCTTCACCTCGGCCACGGTGACCGGGATCTCCGCGTCGTCGACGGTGATCGTGCCGGCGGTGCCGGGAGCGAGCAGCTCCGCGTCCGCACGCGTGGCCGTCGCGGTCACCTGGACCGTGGCGCCCGAGACCGTCATGAAGGCACCGGACACGGTGCCGCCACGGCGGACCTGCACCTCGTCGACGCGCCGGGGCAGGGACGGCAGGTAGACGACCTCCGCGGCGGGCAACGGGGTCAGCGTGTCCGCCTCGGCCTCGGCCAGGGCGCTGCGCGCCGCCGCCAGCTGCTCCTGCGCGGCGCGGACGGCGGCCCGCTCGGCGCTCGTGTCGACCGGTGCGTCCGCGGCGGCGCGGGCGGCGCGCGCGCTCTGCAGAGCGGCGTCCGCCTCGACGGCGGCGGGCGGCGAGCAGTCCGCTGCCGCCGGGTCGCGCTGCTCGAGCGGCAGCGCGCACTGCGCGGCCAGGTACGTCACGCGCGCCTCGGCGACGCGCACCGCGCCGTCGAGCTCCGTCACCGAGGTCCGGGCGTCGGACCGGCCGGCCGCGGTGAGGGCGGACTGCGCCGTGCGCACACCCTCCTGCGCCGCGGTCACGGCCTCGCGCGCGGCCTCGACGGCCTCCGTGGCCTCGTCGCCGGCCGTGGGTGCCGGGTAGCCGACCCGCTGGTACAGCGCGCGCACGCCGGCGGCCGCAGCCGCGTCGTACGTCGCGTTCGCCGGGTCGCCGCCGTCGATGCCCAGGGCGCGCAGCGCGGTGCGCAGCTGCTGGACGTCCGGACCCGACACGCCGGCGCGCAGCGACCGGTACGTCGGCAGCTCGCCGGGCAGCACGACGACCGGGCGCCCCACGACCTCGAGGGCGACGGCGCCCGCGTCGAGCGTCGCACCGACCTCCTTGACCTGGCCGGTCACCACCGCCGGGCCACCCTCGGTACCGCCGGTCTCCACCCGCAGCTCGACCGGGTCGTCGTACCCGACGTCGCCGCGGAGCACGACCTCGTTGCCGATCGCCCGGCGCTCCACCGGGACGGTGACGGGACCCGCGCTGGGGGGTGCGGCGTCGGCCGCGGCGGCGCCGGGGGAGACGATCACCCGGGACAGCAGCACCCCGGCCGTCAGGCACAGCACGGCCACGACGGCCATGGCGACGATCGTGCGGCGTCCGCCGCTCACGTGCGCGCTCACGCCGCCGTCACTCCTCGTCGGCGGAGATGCCGTGCGCCTCGGCCGCGGCCTCGAGCTGGTCGCCGTACTTCTCCCACAGCCGCTCCTCCATCGCGGCCTGCGCCGTGCGCTGGACGTCGGCGTAGCCGGTCTCGTCCTGGCACGTGCGGTCGGCGGTGGCCAGCGCGATCTCCTTCTCGCGCAGGGCGTCGAGCGCGGCCTGGTCCGGCTCCGGCGGCGCCTCGCCCTCCGCGGGCGGCTCCGCGTCGAAGCCCATCACCGCGTTGTACTCCTCGAAGATGCTGTTCTGCGCGTCCTGCGGCGTCGCGAAGTCGTAGCCCGCCTCACCCACGCACCGCGCCCACTCGGTCGTGGCCTCGCGCACGCGCTCGTCGTCCGCGAGGCTCTCGAACTCGCGGTTCATCTCGTCCATCGCCTCGCGCAGGCCCGGGTCCTCCCAGATCTGCATGGCGCCGCTCGCCTCGTGCGAGGCCGCGCCCGTGCACCCCTGCTCGGTCCAGTCCGGCACCTCCGCCTCGGCCTCCGGGTCGAGGGTCTCCTCGGTCATCTCGCCGTACAGCGCGGTCCAGTAGGCCTGCTGCTCGGTCTCGGACATCGCGGAGACGTAGTCCTGGTTCGGGTCGACCCACTCCTCGCCGTCGCCGCTGCCCCACAGCTCGTCACCGGTCGTCGCGCCGTAGCCGTAGGTCTTCGCGAACTCCAGCGTGTCCCACGCGGGCACGTCGCCCTCGCCCGGCACCGGGCCCATGTCCATCGGCTCGGCGGGCGTGTACTCGAAGCCCTGCTCCGCCATGCACTCGGCGACCAGCTCCTCGATGCGCCGCTGCTGCGCCTTCCCGTCCTCGGAGTCCATGCTCCCGCCGACGCGCTCGAAGAAGGCGGTCAGCGGGCCCGTCTCGGTGTCGGAGGGAGCGGTCCCACCGTCGCCGTCCCCGCCGGTGCAGCCGGCGAGGAGCAGGGCGACGGCGCCGGCGAGGGCGCCGACGGAGGCGGTGATGTTCGAGCGCATGACGAGCCCTTTCGGCGGCACCAGGGGAGGACGAGTCGTCACGAATGCGGACGACTGCGGTCAAGGCGACCCTAGTCGCGTGACCCGTGCGGGCGGGTCCGACCGGGGGATGAGTTGTGAAGCCGTGACCTGGCCCTCCCGGCGCACGCGCCGCCCGCCGCCTCCTCCGGCGGGATCGTTCAGCCCGCGGGCGGCGCCGCCACGGCCACCGCGAACGCGGGTGCGCGCAGACCGGCCGCGTCGAACGCCGCCGCGACCGCGCCGGCCACGGCGTCGAGCCGCTCCGCCGGCACCAGCGCCACGGCGGAGCCGCCGAACCCGCCGCCGGTCATGCGCGCGCCCAGGGCACCGGCCTCGCGGGCGGCCGCGACCGCGACGTCCAGCTCGCGGCAGGACACCTCGTAGTCGTCGCGCAGCGACGCGTGCGACGCGTCCATGAGCGGCCCGACGCCGCGGACGTCCCCGTCCTCGAGCCGTCCGACGAACGCCGTCACGCGGTCGATCTCGGTGACGACGTGCCGGACGCGGCGCACGAGCACCTCGCCGTCCGGCTGGTCGGCCAGCGCGGCGTCGGCACGGGCGCGCAGGTCCGCGTCCTGCGCCACCTCGCGCAGGTCCGGCGCACCGAGCAGCGTCGCCGCCCGCTCGCACGCCGCGCGCCGCTGCGCGTACTCGCCGTCCACGTGCGAGTGCGGCGCGCGCGTGTCGACGACCAGCAGCGCCAGGTCGTGGGCCGCCAGGTCGAACGGGACGTGGCGCACCGCGCCGTCGCGGCAGTCGAGCAGGAGGGCGTGCCCGGCGCGCGCGCGCAGCGACGCCGCCTGGTCCATGCCGCCCGTCGGGGCGCCCGCCATCTCGTTCTCCGCGCGCACGCACAGGTCGGCGAGCGCCGCGCGTCCCGCGTCGTCGTCCGCCGCGCCGTCGACGACCGTGCCGGCCAGGCCGAGGCCGAACAGCGCGTCGAGCGCCACCGCGACGGCCGCCTCGAGCGCCGCCGACGACGACAGGCCGGCGCCGAACGGCACGCACGAGTCGATCGCGACGTCGAACCCGCCGACCGCGTGCCCCGCCTCCCGCAGCGCCCACGCCACCCCGACCACGTACGCCGGCCAGCCGGTGACCGCACCGGGCACCGCGTCGGCCAGCCGCACCTCGCGCACGCCCGAGGGCTCCTGCGCCGAGACGAGCCGCACGAGGTCGTCGTCCCGACGTGCGACGGCCGCGTAGGTGCGGTGCGGCAGTGCGATCGGCAGCGCGAGCCCGCCGTTGTAGTCGGTGTGCTCGCCGATGAGGTTGACCCGGCCCGGTGCGGACCGCACGCCGTCGGGCGGGGACTCGAACGTCGCGGCGAACAGCGCGCGGGCCCGCTCCTCGCCCTCGGCGCGGTCCCAGGCGGGGGTCCAGGTGGGCTGCGGGGCGGGGGCGTCGGTCGTCATGGCGTGCTCCGGTGCGGGGGTCGGGTCGGTGCTCACGCCAGCTCCTGCAGGCGGCGGGCGATGCGCTCGGGCGTCGTGTCGGAGATCCAGGCGCCCATGCCGGACTCGACGCCGGCGAGGTACTTCAGCTTGCCGGGGGCGCGCAGGACCGAGAACACCTGCAGGTGCAGTCGGGAGACCTCCCGGCCCTCGTGCACGGGGGCCTGGTGCCAGCCGGAGATGTACGGCAGCGGGATCGCCGCGCCGTCGCCGTCGACGAAGAACTGGTCGAGGCGGCGCAGCAGGGTCAGGTACGTGACCGCGAGGTCCGCCCGCTCGGCGTCGGTCAGCGCCGGCAGGTCCGGCACGTCGCGGCGCGGGGCGAGGTGCACCTCGACGGGCCAGCGGGCGGCGAACGGCACGTACGCCACCCAGTGCTCGGACTCCAGCACGACGCGCTCGCCGTGCCGCAGCTCGGCGTCCAGCACGTCGCGGCCCAGCAGCCGGCCCGTGCCCTCGGCGTGCTCCTGCGCCTGCGCGAGCATCGCCCGCGTGCGCGGGGTCACGTACGGGAACGCGTAGATCTGCCCGTGCGGGTGGTGCAGGGTCACCCCGATCTCCTTGCCGCGGTTCTCGAAGCAGAAGACCTGCTCGATGCCCGGCAGCGCGGACAGCACCTGCGTGCGGTCGACCCACGCCTCGACGATCGTGCGCATGCGGTGCGGCGTGACGCTCGACAGCGACGCGGTGGGGTCGGACGAGAAGCAGATGACCTCGCACCGCCCCGCCGCCGGCCGTCGGCGCCACAGCGCCTCGCCGTCGACGTCCTCGGTGGTGTCGTCCAGGCCGGGCACCGCGAGCAGGGACGGGAAGCGGTTCTCGAACACGACGACGTCGTAGTCGGTGTCCGGGATCTCGCCGTCCTGGTACGTCGCGCCGGGCTTGGCCGGGGCGAGCGGGTTCGCGTCGGCCGGCGGCAGGAACGTGCGGTTCATGCGGTGCGCCGCCATGGGGATCCACTCGCCCGTGAGCGGGTCGCGCCGCAGCTCCGGCCCGGTGACGGGCTGGGGGCTGCCGTCCGGGCCCGGGACGGGTGCGAACCTGTCGGGCAGCGGGCGCGGGTCGTCGAGGCGGCGCGTCGCGGCACCCGACACGTACGGCTCGGAGTCGTCGAAGTAGATGAGCTCGCGGCCGTCCGCCAGCCGGGTGCTGGTGCGGCGGACGCGGGCCTGCGGTGCGGGCTGCGGGGTGCTCACGGCTGGTCTCCGGGGGTCGGGGCGGCGTCAGGGGTGCGGGCGGGGGAGTCGGCCGGTGCGTCCACCGGTGCGACGACGAGGCGCCCGACGGACGCCGAGAGGTGCGTGCGCGCGTCGTCCGGTACGCCCGCGTCGGTGACGAGCGTGTCGACGTCGTCGTACCCGCAGATGCGGGCGAGGCCGACGATGCCCCACTTCGTGTGGTCGGCGAGCACCGTGGTCGCGGCGGCGCAGCGCACGAGCGCGCGGTCCGTCGCCGCCTCGGCGAGGTTGGGCGTCGTGGCGCCGTCCGCGTCGAGGCCGTGCACGCCCAGGAACGTGCGGTCGACGCGCAGGGCGGCGAGGGCGGCGTCGGCCACCGGGCCGACGAGCGCGTCGGACGGCGTCCGGGTCCCGCCGGTGAGCACGACCTCCAGCGCGTCGTCCCCGGCGGCGTGCAGCACGTCGGCGACGCGCAGGCCGTTGGTGACGACCGTGAGCGGGCGCAGCGCCGGGTCCGCGGCGAGCAGGGAGGCGAGCAGCCACGTGGTGCTCCCCGCGGACAGCGCGAGCGCCTGGCCGGCCTCGACGTCGGCGAGTGCCGCCCGGGCCACGGCGGCCTTCTCGGGGCCGGCCCACGTGCGCTTCGCCTCGAACCCGGGCTCGTCGGTCGACCGGGCGGGCGTGTCGGGGGCGACCGCGCCGCCGTGCACGCGGCGCACGAGGCCCGCGCGGGCGAGCTCGGCGATGTCGCGCCGGACCGTCATGTCGCTGACCCCGAGCGTGCGCACGAGGTCCGCGACGCGCACGGCCCCGTGGGTCCGCACGTGGGCGAGGACCCGCTCCTGACGCTGCGACGCGAGCATGCCAACAGTATTCACCAGGACCGAACAGAAACCAACATGCCCGGCGGAGGTGGGGCGGCCCGTGCCGCCCGGGTGTCAGCGCCCGACGGGGGAGAGCCCCAGCGGCCGTCCCGCGAGGTTGCGCGGCCGGGCGGCCAGCGTGCGCGCCACCTCCCGCAGGGCCAGCGCACCCTCCGCACCGGGGTCGGCCAGGACGACGGGCGTGCCGGTGTCCCCGGCCTCGCGCAGCCGCACGTCGAGCGGCACCTGCCCCAGCAGCGGCACGTCCGACCCGGTGAGGCGGGTGAGGTTCTCGGCCACGCGCGCGCCGCCGCCGGAGCCGAACAGCTCCAGCCGCGAGCCGTCCGGCTGCGTCAGCCACGCCATGTTCTCCACGACGCCCACCACGCGCTGGCGCGTCTGCACCGCGACGGACCCGGCCCGCTCGGCCACCTCCGCGGCCGCGACCTGCGGCGTCGTGACCACGACGATCTCGGAGCCCGGCAGCAGCTGCGCCACCGAGATCGCGATGTCGCCGGTACCCGGCGGCAGGTCCAGCAGCAGGACGTCGAGGTCGCCCCAGAACACGTCCGCGAGGAACTGCTGCAGCGCACGGTGCAGCATCGGCCCGCGCCACACGACCGGCTGCCCGGCCGGGACGAACATCCCGATCGAGACGACCTTCACCCCGTGCGCGACGGGCGGCAGGAGCATGTCGTCGACCTTCGTCGGCGGACGGTCGACGCCGAGCATCCGGGGGATCGAGAACCCGTAGATGTCCGCGTCGACGACGCCCACCCGCAGTCCCTCGGCCGCCATCGCGACGGCGAGGTTGGCGGTCACGGACGACTTGCCGACGCCGCCCTTGCCCGACGCGACCGCGATCACCTTCGTCAACGAGCCGGGCTGCGCGAACGGGATCTGCGGCTCGGCGTCCGTGCCCCGCAGCTGCGCACGCAGCGCCTGGCGCTGCTCGGCGGTCATCACCCCGAGGTCGACGCGCACCCCGACGACGCCGTCGAGCGGCTCGACCGCGGCGGTCACGTCGCGCGTGAGGGTGTCCTTCAGGGGGCAGCCGGGCGTCGTCAGGTCGAGGCCGACGACCACGAGCGCACCCCCCGCCGCGGGCTCGACGTGCACCGAGCGCACCATGCCGAGCTCGGTGACCGGCCGGCGGATCTCGGGGTCCTGCACGCCGTCCAGCGCGGTGCGGACCGCCTGGACGAGGGGGTCCGCGGGCGTGCCGGACGGGGGGTCGACGGGGCGGGCATGCCGCCATCGTAGGTCGCGGGCCCGGAGGGCGTCCGGGACGGTCGGCCCTCGACCGGGGAGGCCGCCCGTCCGGGGCGGACGTGCGCGGAGCGGCGTCAGCGGTCGGCGGCCCGCGGTGCGCCCTCGCCGCGCACCCGGTCGCCGGACGCGTCGTCGTCCTGCTCGGCCTGCAGCTCCTCCAGCAGGTTGCGCAGCTCCGAGCGCACGAAGTCGCGCGTCGCCACCTCCGACAGCGCGATGCGCAGCGACGCCATCTCGCGCGCGAGGAACTCGGTGTCGGCGAGGTTGCGCTCCGCGCGCTGCCGGTCCTGCTCGGCCTGCACGCGGTCGCGGTCCGCCTGCCGGTTCTGCGCGAGCAGGATCAGCGGCGCGGCGTAGGACGCCTGCAGCGAGAGCATGAGCGTCAGGGCCGTGAAGCCGTTCGCCGGGTCGTCGAACCGGAAGCGGTCCGGTCCCCAGTCGGCGTTCCACAGCAGCCAGAGCGCGCAGAACACCGTCAGGTAGAAGATGAAGCGCGGGGTACCCAGGAAGCGCGCGATCGACTCCGAGACGCGCCCCGACGCGTCCTCGCCGACGTGCACGCGCGGCAGCAGCGACCGCCGGCCCTCGCGCGGCTGGTCCAGGCGGTCAGCCACGACGCACCCCCCGCACGACCGGCGTCGGCCGTGTCGGCGGACCGGCGTTCTCGTCGTCCGTCTCGCGCCAGTCCTCGGGCAGCAGGTGGTCGAGGACGTCGTCGACCGAGACGGCGCCCAGCAGGCGCCGCTGCTCGTCGACCACCGGCAGCGCGAGCAGGTTGTACGTCGCGAGCTGACGCGTCACGGACAGCAGCGGCGTGCCGACGGCCACCGGCTCGAGGTCGGTGTCGACGATCTGCCCGATCGCCTCGTGCGGCGCCTCGCGCAGCATGCGCTGCAGGTGCACGACGCCGATGAACCGGCCGGTCGGCGTCTCGAGCGGGGGACGTGCCACGAACACGAGCGACGCGAGGGCAGGGGTGAGGTCCTGGCGCCGCACGTGCGCGAGGGCCGCCGCGATCGACGTCTCCGGGCCCAGGATGACCGGCTCGGTCGTCATGAGACCGCCCGCGGTGTTGTCCTCGTACGCCAGCAGGCGGCGGACGTCCTTCGCCTCCTCGGGCTCCATGAGCTCGAGCAGCTGGGCCGCCTGCTCCTGCGGCAGCTCGCCGAGCAGGTCCGCGGCGTCGTCCGGCTGCATCGCCTCGAGGACGTCGGCCGCACGGGGCAGCTCGAGCGCACGCAGGATCGCGACCTGGTCGTCCTCGGGCAGCTCCTCGAGCACGTCCGCGAGGCGCTCGTCGTCGAGTGCGCTCGCCACCTCGAGGCGGCGCGTCAGCCCCAGCTCGTGCAGCACGTCGGCGAGGTCGGCGGCCTTCATGTCCTCGTACTGCGCGAGCAGCAGCTCGGCGCCCTGGTCGGCGCTCGGCCGGGCGAGCCCGCGCACCTGGTCGACGGGCACCAGCAGCGTCTCCCCGCGCCGGCGCAGCAGCCCCGCCCGGTGGTCCGCCCGGCGCACGAACACCTTCGCGACCAGCCAGTCGCCGTTGCGCTGCTGCTCCATCGCGACGTCCTCGACGCGGGCGCTGCCGGACCCGTCGGCCAGCTCGACCGTGCGGTCCAGGAGCTCGCCGACGACGAGCGTCTCCGACGCGCGCTGCTCGAAGCGCCGCATGTTCACCAGGCCCGTGGAGATGACCTGACCGGCGTCGATGCTCGTCACCCGCGTGAGCGGGAGGAAGACGCGGCGCCGGCCGGGCACCTCCACGACGAGGCCCACCGCGCGCGGGGCACCCTTGAGCCGCACGAGCACGACGACGTCGCGCACCCGCCCGACCTCGTCCCCGAGCGGGTCGAAGACCCTCGTGCCGGCGAGGCGCGCGACGAACACCCTGGTCCCGACGCTGCTCACGCCCGTCAGCCTAGTGCCGCAGGGCCTGCGCGACCCGGTGCGGACCCCCGGGCGCCACCGCCGACGGCGCCGCGGCGGCCACGCCGACCGCGTCAGCGCGCCGGCCCTGCTCCGTGCTTCCAGTAGCCGCAGAACGCGATGTCCGTCTTCGCCACGCCCTGGGCGACGAGGTGCCGCCGCACCCCCTGCGGCAGCGCCTGCTCACCCACGACGAACGCGTACGGCCGCCCGGTGGGCAGCGCCGCGGCCGTGACCGTCCGCAGCGCGAGCGCTCCGGGCACGGCGTGCGGGTCGTCCCGCACCAGCCAGCGCACCTCGATGCCGTCCGGGGCCTCGAGCGGCTGCACGTCCTCACGCGTCGGCACCTCGAGGAACGCGATCCCGCGCGCGTCACGGGGCAGCGCCGCGAGCACCCCCGCGGCCGCCGGCAGGCCCGACTCCTCCGCGACGACGAGCGTCCAGTCCTGCGTCCCGTCGTCCGCGAACGTCACGCCCTCGTCGAGCAGCGCGACGGGGCTGCCGACCTCGCAGCGGGCCGCCCACCCGGCCGCGCTCACCGTGCCGGGCGTCAGGTCGCCGTGCGCCACCAGGTCGACGTCGACCTCACCCGGCCGCGTGGCGCGCACCGTGTAGTTGCGCAGCAGCGGGCGACGCGACTCGGGCATCGTCAGGTAGCGGGCGTACCCCTTGAGGTCCACGCCCGACGGCAGGTGCAGCGCGTCCTGCCCGGGCCGGGGCACGAACAGGCGGAACCACTGGTCGGCGCCGCGGGGCTCGAAGGCCGCGGCGAGCTCGCCGCCGCCGACGGTCACGCGGAGCATGTGCGGCGTGACGCGCCGGCGGGCCAGCACCTCGCCACGCAGGAGTCGCTGGTCCACGGGCTTGAGCAGGGTGCTGGAACGGGTCACGGTGGTCCTCGTCGTCGGGCCGGTGCTCGGGGCGTGGCCGGGGGAAGGGGTCGGGGGACGGCGGCGCGGGTCAGCGCAGCAGGAGCCAGGTCGCCAGCGTGCCGGCCCACGTCAGCGCGACGAGCGCGGTGTCCCGCGCCCGCCACGGCACGCGGTGGCGCTCCGTGCGGGTCGGGTGCGCGCCGAAGCCGCGGGCGTCCATCGCGAGCGCGACCCGCTCGGCGTGCCGCAGCGCCCCCGCGAGCAGCGGCACGGCGTACCCGACGTAGCGGCGCAGGTCCGCGACCGGGCCCGTGCCCGTGTCGGTGCCGCGCACCCGGTGGGCGGCGCGGATGACCGCCAGCTCGTGCCCGAACCGCGGCACGAACCGGAACGCCGCCAGCGCGGTCCAGCCCACCCGGTACGGCACGCGCAGGTGCTGCTGGGCCGCCCGCACCAGGTCCGGGCCGGTCGTGGTGAGCCCGCCCACGGACGCCAGGAGCAGCACGGCGTACAGGCGCGCGACCGTACCGAGCCCCTCGGCGAGCGCCGCCTGCGTGTAGGCGAGCGGCCCCAGCCGGACGAGGACGGGCGAGCCCGCCGTCACCGTCGGCGCGACCCACAGGCCGAGGGCGACGCCGACCGCCACGGCGGCGAGCGGCCCGACGACCAGCAGGCCCACCAGCACCCGGGCGGGCAGGCCACCGCCTCCGAGGAGCACCGCGGCCGCGGCCGCCGCGAGCACGAGCGCGGCCACCGGCTCGTGCCACACCACGAGCAGCACGGTCGCCGGCAGCGTCGCGGCGACCTTCGACAACGGGTTGAGCCGGCGCAGGACGCCGGGACGCACGTCGGGCGCCCACGCCTGCGCCACGGCGGCCGCCGCGCTCACGACCGCACCCCGACGCCGGCCCCGGGGCGCGGCGCGACCTGCGCCGTGGCCGCGGGCGGCAGGTCCGCGAGGCGGGCCACCGCACGCCACGCGGGGTGGCGGCGCACCCGGCGGGTCGCGCGGGCCAGCGGCGGCGGCAGCAGGCCCGCGTCGTCCAGGGCGGTGCCCGCGAGCACCTGCGACGTCGGGCCGGCGGCGAGCACGCGCCCGTCCCGGAGCACCGCGACGTGCGTGGCGTGGTCGGCGACGAGCTGCAGGTCGTGCGTCACGAGCAGGACGGTCGTGCCGTCGGCCACCAGGCGCTCGAGGAGCAGGAGCAGCTCCGTGGCGCGCGCGCGGTCCTGCCCGTACGTCGGCTCGTCGAGCACGAGCACGCGCGCCCCGGTCACGAGCGCCGTCCCGACCGACAGGCGCCGCTTCTGCCCGCCGGAGAGCAGGAACGGGTGCACGTCGCGCTCGGCCGTCAGGTCGAGGCGGCGCAGGAGGTCGTCGACGGCGGCGCCCGTCGTGGCCTCGTCGGTCCCCTGCAGGCGCAGCCCGTGCGCGAGCTCGTCGGCGACCGTGCCGCGGACCAGCTGGTGCTCCGGGTTCTGGAAGACGAACCCCACGTGCCGCACGAGCGTGCGCGGCGGCGTGCGCGCCGGGTCGACGCCGCCCACGCGGACCGTCCCGCTCGGCGGCGGCACGACGCCGGCGACCGCCTGCGCGAGCGTCGTCTTGCCCGCGCCGTTGACGCCCACGAGCGCGAGCACCGCGCCCGCCGGGACGTCGAGGTGCACGTCGTCGAGCACGGTCCGTCCGCCGCGCCGGACCGTGAGGCCGCGCACCTGCACGGCGGGCTCGACCTCGGGCGCGCCCGCCGGCGCCGCGGGCACCTGCGGGGCGGGGAGGACCTCGCACGCGTCGAGCCCTGCCGCGAGCTCGGCCGGGGTCAGGGGGAGCGGGTCCAGCGGGACGCCGGCCGCCCGCAGCCGCAGCGCGGCCAGCGTCGCGACCGGCAGCCACACGCCGAGCGCGGCCACCTCCTCGGCGCGGTCCGCCAGCACCGCACGCGTCGGCCCGTCGAGCACGAGCCGGCCGCCGCGGTCCAGCACGACGACGCGGTCGACGAGGTCGACGGCCGCGTCGAGGTCGTGCTCCACGAGGACGACGGCCCGCGTGCCGTCGGCGACGACCGCGCGCAGCGCCGCGTACACCTCCTCGGTGCCCACGGGGTCGAGGTTGGCCGTCGGCTCGTCGAGGACGAGCACCGGCGAGCCCAGCGCGAGCGCGCACGCGATCGCCAGGCGCTGCCGGCCGCCGCCCGACAGCACGTCCGGCGCGTCCGACCGCCGCTCCCACAGCCCGACGGCACGCAGCGCCTGCTCGGCGCGTGCGAGCACCTCGTCGGCGGGGACGCACAGGTTCTCGGGGCCGAAGCACACCTCGTCGAGCACGGTCCCGGTGACGACCTGCGCGTCGGGGTCCTGGAAGACCATCGCCACGTGCTCGGACAGCCGGGCGACCGTGGTGCTCGTCGTCGGCGTGCCCGCCACGAGGACGCGTCCCGCCAGCTCGGCCGGCACCGCGTGCGGGACGAGCCCGTCGAGCGCCAGGGCGAGCGTCGACTTGCCCGACCCGCTCGGGCCGAGCAGCAGCACGACCTCCCCGGGCCGCACCTCGAAGGTCACCCCGTCCGGCGTCCAGGCCGTGCGGCCCTCGTGCCGGATGCGGACGTCCTCGACGCGGACGCTCACGCGGTCGGTGCCGGGACGTCGGCCGCCGGGGCGGACGCCGAGGGCGCCGCGGACGGTGCGGACGCTGCGGGCGCTGCGGGGGCCGTCGCCCGGCGGCGGCGGTCCTCCGGCAGGCGCAGCCCGCGCATCGCGCCGGTGGCCGCGAGCCGCGCGGCGACGACCCGCGCGAGCCACGTGAACAGCAGCATCGTCCCGAGCAGCAGCGTCGGCAGCGCCACCTGCGCCCAGACCTGGTAGCCGCCGATGTCGTAGTACGTCCACCAGGTCCAGGTGTAGAACGCCGTCCCGACCAGGGGCGCGACGTAGAACACCGGGGCGCGCCACCACCGGTAGCCGAGCAGCGCGAACGGCACCTCGAGCAGCACGGCCACGTAGAGCCACCCGTAGAGCGTCGTGAAGCTGCCGGGCACGAACGGGGCGGCGGCGACCGCGGCGAGCATCGTCGACAGGAAGCCCACGCCCGGGCGGCGGAACGCGGCCAGCGCGATCGTGCCCGGGAGCAGGTAGAACCCGGCGGCGAGGCCCATGAGGAACGGCGCCGCCGTGGCGAGGCTCGTGAAGAGGTAGAAGCTGGGGATGCCGACGAGGCCGCCCCCGACGCCGATCGCGGCGCAGGACAGCAGCAGGCGGGTGCTCCAGCGGGTCATCGCGCGTTCCTCCGTCGCCTCCGGCGGTGCCGGGTCGGGTGGCCGCGTCGTGCGGCCCGCGCAAGTGTGAGGTAAGGCTCACCTCAGCGTCAACGGGTGTCCAGGGTCGTCGCCGCATGCCTGGCGGGGCCCGGCGGCCTGCGGGAGGATCGGCGCATGGCCTTCTCGCAATCCGGTCGGATCCCCAGCACCCCGACGCTGCCCACGGGCGAGACGGTGGCGTCGTACCGCACCTACCTCGAGGCCCAGAAGGCGGTCGACGTGCTCGCCGACAAGGCGTTCCCGGTGCAGCACGTGACGATCGTCGGCACCGACCTGCGCATGGTCGAGCGCGTCCTGCGGCGCCTGTCCTACCCGAGCGCGGCGCTCGGCGGCTTCGCGTCCGGCGCCTGGTTCGGCCTGTTCGTCGGCCTGCTCCTCACGCTGTTCTCGCCGCCCAACAGCGCGAGCGTGCTGCTGCCCGCCATCCTCTTCGGCGGTGCGTTCGGCCTGCTCTTCTCCGTCATCACGTACGCCATGACGCGCAACCGGCGCGACTTCGCGTCCGCGAGCCAGATCGTGGCGTCGTCGTACTCCGTGCTCTGCCACGAGGAGCACGCGCACCGGGCGCGCGCGATCCTGCAGGAGGTCGGCGGCGTGGTCGGCACCGCCCCCGCACCCGTGGCGCCCGTCGGTCCGCCGCCGTCCGACCCGCGGTCGTCGTACCCGGCACCCCCGCAGCAGGGGGCGGCCCCGCAGCCCGGGCCGTCGTACCCCGGGCCGTCGCAGCCCGCCCCGCCGCAGCCCGGCACCCCGCCGCCCGGCACGCCGCAGCCGCCGCCGCAGGCCTGACGTCACGACGACGGGCCGCCGCCCCCGCAGCGGTCGGGGGCGGCCCGTCGTCGTGACGCCCGGGCAGCGGTCAGCCGCGCAGGGTCAGCCCCGCAGGGTCAGCCCCGCAGGGCCGCCATCCACGCCTCGACCGCGTCGGGGTCGCGCGGGAGCGCCGCGGACAGGTTCTCGTTGCCGTCCGCCGTGATGAGCACGTCGTCCTCGATGCGCACGCCGATGCCCCGCAGCTCGGCCGGCACGCGCAGGTCGTCGGACTTGAAGTACAGGCCCGGCTCGATCGTGAAGACCATGCCCGGCTCGAGGACGCCGTCCAGGTAGAGCTCACCGCGGGCCTGCGCGCAGTCGTGCACGTCGAGCCCCAGGTGGTGGCTCGTGCCGTGCACCATCCACCGGCGGTGGTGCTGGTTCTCCGGCAGCAGCGACTCCTCGGCGCTCACCGGCAGCAGGCCCCAGTCGGCCAGGCGGGCGGCGAGCACGCGCATCGCGGCGTCGTGCACGTCCCGGAACCGGGCCCCCGGGACGGCGGCCGCGAACCCGGCGTCGGCGGCGTCGAGCACCGCCTGGTAGACGCGGCGCTGCACCTCGGTGAACGTGCCGTCGACCGGCAGCGTGCGCGTCACGTCGGCCGTGTACAGCGAGTCCGCCTCGACGCCCGCGTCGATGAGCACGAGCTGACCGGGCTCGACCCGGCCGTCGTTGTCCGTCCAGTGCAGCGTCGTCGCGTGCTCGCCGGCGGCCGCGATCGTCGTGTACCCGACGTCGTTGCCCTCCTGGCGCGCGTGCCCGATGAACGTGCCCTCGAGCACCCGCTCGCCCCGGCGGTGCGCGACCGCGGCCGGCAGGGCGCGGACCATCTTGGCGAAGCCCTCCACGGTCGCGTCGACGGCCTCGCGCATCTGCTCGACCTCGTAGGCGTCCTTGACCAGGCGCAGCTCCGAGAGCGCCTCGGCGAGCCGCTCGTCCCGCTCGCCCGCCGCCTCCTGCGCGCGGATATCGGCGACGACCGCCTCCACGGTCGGGTCGGCCTCGGGGACCACGAGCAGCTCGACGCCGCCGGTGCCCACGTCCTTGGCGAGCGCGTCGCGCAGGTCGTCCAGGTGCGCGGTGCGGATCCCCGTCGTCGTCGCGACCTCCTCGAGCGTCGGACGCGCACCCACCCAGAACTCCCCGTAGCGCGAGTCGGAGAAGAACTCGGGCGTGTCGCGCCCGGCGAGCGGGTTCATGTAGAGCACCGCCCGGTGCGCGGAGCCGTCGTCGCCCGTGCCGTCGTCGACCGGGTGCAGCACGAGGACGGCGTCGGGCTCCTGCTCCGTGCCCAGCGCGGTCAGGTGGGTGAAGGCCGCGTGCGGGCGGAACCGGTAGTCCGTGTCGTTGGAGCGGACCTTGAACGTGCCGGCGGGGACCACGAGGCGGGCGCCGGGGAACAGGGCCGACAGGCGCGAGCGGCGCGCGGCCGTGAAGTCCGCGGCGCGCGAGCGCTCGGCGCGACCCTCGGGGCGCTCGCCCCAGCCCGACGTGACGAACTCGAGGAACCGCTCGGACTGCGGGCGGTGCGACCGGTTCGCGTTGCGGTCGGCCAGGTCCTGCTCCTCGCCCGACGCCGGCACGGGCGTCTCGGGGGTCAGGGTCTCGGGGGTCACGTCGTCGGCGCTCACCCGTCCAGTCTGCACCGTCCCGGGCGGTCGACGGCAGGCGGGGTCCCACGACCCGAGCCCGGTCGCGGCGCTAGCGTTCGGCGGGTGCGCATCGACCTCCACACGCACTCGTCCGCCTCCGACGGCACCGAGCGGCCCGCGGACCTCGTCGCGTCCGCGCGCGCCGCGGGCCTCGACGTCGTCGCGCTCACCGACCACGACACGACCGCCGGCTGGGACGAGGCCGCCGCCGCGGCGCGGCAGCTCGGCGTGGGTCTCGTGCGCGGCACGGAGGTGTCCGCGCGCTCGCGGGGGATCAGCGTCCACCTCCTGTGCTACCTGCAGGACCCCGCGCACCCCGCGCTCGCCGGGGAGCTGGCGCGCGCCCGGGACTCGCGCGCGCACCGCGCCGAGCGGATGGTCGAGCGGCTCGCCCGGGACGTGCCGATCACCTGGGCGGACGTGCTCGAGCAGGCGCGGGACGCGGTCGCCGTCGGCCGCCCGCACATCGCCGACGCCCTCGTCGCGCGGGGCGTCGTCCCCGACCGCGACGCGGCCTTCGCCCACCTGCTCGCGACCGGCGGGCCGTACCACGTCGACCACTACGCCCCGGAGGCGCCCGCCGCCGTCGCGGCGATCCGCGCGTCCGGCGGCGTGCCGGTGTTCGCGCACCCCGGGGCCGACGCGCGCGGCCGCATCGTGCCCGACCGCGTGTTCGACGAGCTCGCCGACGCAGGCCTCGCCGGCCTCGAGGTGCACCACCGCGACCACACGCCGGCCCAGCGCGAGCGCCTCACCGCGATCGCCGCGCGCCTCGGGCTGCTCGTGACCGGCTCGAGCGACTACCACGGGACCGGCAAGGCCAACCGGCTGGGGGAGAATCTCACCGACCCGCAGGTGCTGGCCGCGATCGCGGAGCAGGGGACGACGGAGGTGGTGGCCGCGTGAGCGGCGTGCTCGACGTACAGCTGTTCATCTCGGCCTTCGTGACGCTCTTCGTCATCATGGACCCGCCCGGGACCGTGCCGATCTTCCTCGCGCTCACCGGCTCGATGACCCGCCAGCAGCGGGCGCGCGCCGCCCGCCAGGCGATCCTCGTCGCCTTCGGCGTCATCGTCGGCTTCGCGCTGTTCGGGCGGTCGCTGCTCGACTACCTGCACGTGTCGCTGCCCGCGCTGCAGGCCGCGGGTGGTCTGCTGCTCCTGCTCGTCGCGATGGAGCTGCTGACCGGCAAGATGGACGGCTCCGACACCGAGCTCGGCACGCAGGGCAACGTCGCGCTCGTGCCGCTCGGCACGCCGCTGCTCGCCGGTCCCGGCGCGATCGTCGCGACGATGGTGTTCGTGCAGCAGGCGTCGGAGCCGCCGCACTGGGTCGCCATCGCGCTCGCGGTGGTGCTCGTGCACCTGTGCCTGTACCTGTCCATGCGGTTCGCGAACGCGATCCACCGGGTCCTCAAGGACTCCGGGACGATGCTCGTCAGCCGCATCGCCGGTCTGCTGCTCGCGGCGATCGCGGTGCAGCTGCTCGCGGACGCCGTGATGGCGTTCGTCCGCGGGGAGGCCTGACCCCGCGTCGGCCACCCTCGGGACGGAGCACGGCCCCGGTCGGGGATCCCGACCGGGGCCGTGTCGTGCCCGTGCCGTCCGTCAGGCGTCGGCGGGCGTCGCCTCGGGGGCCGCGCCCTCGCCGGAGCCCGCGCCGCCGCGGCCGCGACGACGACGGCGGCGCCGGGGCTGACCGCCCTCGCCGGTGCCCTCGCCCTCGGCGGCCGGGGCGTCGGTGGCGGCCGTCGCACCCGCGCCCGCCGCGTCACCCTCGCCCGCGGCACCGCCGCGGCCACCACGACGGCGCCGGCGCGACCGGCCCTCGCCGGTCGCGTCGCCCTCGGGGCCCTGCTCGTCCGGCCGGCGCTCGCCCGCAGGACGCTCGCCGCGTCCGCGACCCTCGCCCCGGCCCTCGCCGCGTCCCCGGCCCTCGCCGCGTCCCCGGCCCTCGCCGCGTCCGCGACCCTCGCCGCCGTCGCGCGCCGGGCGCGCACCGCCGCCGCGCTTGCCCGTCTCGCCGACGTCCTCGAGCGTCTCCGCCTGCAGGCCCGCACGCGTGCGCTGGTCGCGCGGCAGGCGGCCCGTGACGCCCTCGGGGATGTCGAGGTCGGTGTGGATGTGGTCCGACGACGAGTACGTCTCGACCGGCTCGGGGATGCCGAGGCCGAGCGCCTTGTCGATGAGGCCCCAGCGCGGCAGGTCGTCCCAGTCGACGAACGTCACCGCGGTGCCCTTGTTGCCCGCGCGGCCGGTGCGGCCGGTGCGGTGCAGGTACGTCTTCTCGTCCTCGGGGCACTGGTAGTTCACGACGTGCGTGACGTCCTCGACGTCGATGCCGCGTGCCGCGACGTCGGTGGCGACGAGCACGTCGACCTTGCCGTTGCGGAACGCGCGCAGCGCCTGCTCGCGCGCGCCCTGGCCCAGGTCGCCGTGCAGCGCACCCGCCGCGAACCCGCGCTCGACGAGCTCGTCGGCGACCTTGGCGGCGGTGCGCTTGGTGCGGGCGAACACGATCGTGAGGCCGCGGTCCCGCGCCTGCAGGATGCGGGCGAGGAGCTCGACCTTGTCCAGCGCGTGCGCGCGGTACGCGACCTGCTTGATGTTCTTGACGGTCTGGCGGCCGTCGTCGTCGGGGTCCTGCGCGCGGATGTGCGTCGGCTGCGACATGTAGCGGCGGGCCATCGCGACGACCGCACCCGGCATCGTGGCCGAGAACAGCATGGTGTGGCGCGTCGGCGGGGTCGCCGCGAGCAGCTTCTCGACGTCCGGCAGGAAGCCCAGGTCGAGCATCTCGTCGGCCTCGTCGAGCACGACCTCGGACACGTGCTTCAGGCGCAGGTGCCGCTGGTTGAGCAGGTCGATCATGCGGCCCGGGGTGCCGACGACCACGTCGGCCCCGCGCTGCAGCGCCTCGATCTGCGGCTCGTACGCGCGGCCGCCGTAGACCTGCACGATGCGGACCTTGCGCTGAGTCGAGGCCATCGCGAGGTCGCCGGCCACCTGGACGGCGAGCTCGCGGGTCGGCACGACGACCAGCGCCTGCGGGTCGCCGGGGGCGGCGAGGCGGTCGTAGCCCTCCTCGCCGGGGGCGACGACGCGGTGCAGCAGCGGGACGCCGAAGCCGAGGGTCTTGCCCGTGCCGGTCTTGGCCTGGCCGATGATGTCGTGGCCGGACATCGCCACGGGCAGCGTCATCGCCTGGATGGGGAACGGCTGGCTGATGCCCGCGGCGGCGAGCGCGCGCACGATCTCGTCGCGGATGCCGAAGTCGGCGAAGGAGGCGTCCACGGCCTGCACGGAGGCGGCCCGGCGGGTGCCGGTCGGGACGGCGGTGGGGACGGCGTCGGCGACGGTGCGGTGCTCGTCGGCGGTGACGTCGTCGGCGTGGTCGGTGGTGGCGGCCGGGACCTGCTCGGCCGCGTCGTCGTTCACGGTGGTGTCGGTGGTCACGCGGGACTCTTCACTGGGCGGGGTGGCGGCTCGCGCACCGCACCGGGCCCTCCGTGCGCGTGGCGTACGGGGCCCGGCGGCGGGCGGGGCGGCGCCACGCGGGTTGGCCGGCAGCCGATCGTGGAGGTCGCCTCGCGGGGCGCGGGAGCGGCAGGTGCCGCAGCGGCCGCGTCGTGCGAGGTGGTCCGCGAGGACCGGGGAACAGGACGACCGGGCAACCGATGTACGGGTTGTACCCCGCCACTCTACAGGGCGGGTCCGCGGCCGCCGCGGTGGACGTGCCGACGCGGCGTTAGCATGCGCGGATGACCTCCGACGCCGGCAACGCCGCCCCCGTGCCGTCCGACGCCCCGTCGGCCGAGCGCTCGTCGAACCGGGCCCCCGGCAAGGGCGCCGGCGCGCCCGCCGACGTGCCGGCCGGCCCGACGCCCGACACGGCCGACGCGGTCGAGGTGCTCGGCCTCGTCGCCGCGCTCGAGCACCAGGCGTTCGCGCGGCTCGCGGCCGACAGCGCGCAGGCCCCCGACCTCGAGCAGTCGCTCGCGCTCAGCCGGCTCGCGGCGCGCTGCGGCGAGCGCCGCGACCGCGTCCTCGCTCGCATCGCGGAGCTGGACGGCGACCCCGTCGCCGCGCTCGGCCGGTTCGACCGGGTCCTCGACGACTTCGACGCCCGCACGCCGCCGACCTCCTGGTCGGAGCGGCTGCTCAAGGCCTACGTCGGGTACGGCGTCGCCGACGACTTCTGCCGGCTCGTCGCCCGCGGGCTCGACCCGCGCTCGCGCGAGCTCGTCGCGGAGGCGCTCGGCGACGCGTCCCACGCCGAGCTGGCGGTGCGCGAGCTCGACGCGGCGTGCGCCCAGGACACGGTGCTCTCGGCGCGGCTCGCGCTGTGGGGCCGGCGCCTGGTGGGCGAGGCGCTCGGCGTCGTGCAGCGGCTCGTGCAGCGGCCCGAGGTCGCACGCGTGCTCGACCGCGCGGAGGTGGCCGCCGAGCAGGAGGTGCCCGCCACGGTCTTCAACGAGCTGACGGCCGAGCACACCCGGCGCATGTCGCGCCTGCACCTGACCGCCTGAGCTCCTCGGCCGGCGCCGGCCGAGGAGCTGCGGGGGTCGGCCCGGCGCGCGGCACGGTCCGGACGCGCGGACGCCCCGGCGGTCCTGCCACCGGGGCGTCGTGCCGTCGTGCGCGTCAGAGGGTGCCGAAGCCGACCCGCCCCTTGGTCTCCACGCCGATCTCGACGTAGCCGAGCGCGGCGGACGGCACGATCACGCGCCGGCCGCGGGTGTCGGTCAGCTCGAGCGTCGTCGACGAGCCGGTCAGCGCGTCCTGCACGAGGGCGGCGATCTCGTCGGCGCCCCTGTCCGACTCGAGCGTGATCTCGCGCGGCAGGTTCTGCACGCCGATCGTGATCTCCACGGGTACTCCTCCGAACGCCGGGGTCCCGCCGCGGGTGGCGGGGGTCGGGCTCGATCCTAGGCGTCCTCGTACACGAAGTCCGGCCGGACGAGCCCCGCGACCCCGCGCCACGCGAGGTCGGACACCAGGTCGACGACGCGGCCGGTGTCGCTCTCCGGACGGTGGCGCAGCCAGTACGTCGCCGCGCCCTGGGCCGTCGCGACGAGCGCCGCCGCGAGCACGTCCGCGTCGGCCGGCCCGCGCCCCGTCACCTGCGCGAGGACCTCGGCGATCCGCCGCGTCGTCTCCGCGGTCGCGTGCTGGACGCGGGTGCGGACCTGGGCGTCGTGGGTGACGTCGGACTCGAACAGCAGGGTGGAGGACTCGCCCGCGACCTGCACGAACGCCAGGTAGGCCTGGACGATGGCGGCGACGACGTCGCGGCCGGCGCCCCGCACGACCGGCCCGGCCTCGATCGGCGCCACGGCCCGCTCGACCGCGGCGAGCAGGTCCGCGCCCTGCGCGTCGACGACGGCGAGGTACAGGTCGAGCTTGGACGGGAAGTGCCGGTAGAGGACCGGCTTGCTCACCTCGGCCCGGTCCGCGATGTCGTCCATCGACACGTGGTGGAACCCCTCGGACGCGAACAGGTCGCGGGCGACGTCGAGCAGCTGCCGGCGTCGGTCGGTGCGCGACATCCGCGTGCCACGGGCCGCGCGCGGGCGCGGCACGCCGGGGGGCCGGTGCGCGGCGCCCGCACCGTCCGGCAGGTCCCGGGGCTCGGTCATGGCGGCGATGGTACTGACGCGTACCCGGGCGTTCCGGGACGTCCACGACCGCACGAGGGTGCCGGGCGGTGCACGACGGCCCGGGCGCGCGGGCGGCGTGCGCGGTCCTGTCGGTGGCTCGTGGTGGGATCGGGCCCGTGACGACCGCCGCCACCACGCGCCTGCTGCCGCCGCCGACCGTGCGCGCCCGCGCGGCCGGCGCCGTCGTGCCCGTGCTGGACGAGGTGCAGCGCGCCGTGGTCGACCGGGTCGCGGCGGGGCGGGACCGCGTGCTGCTCGTGACGGGCTCGCCCGGGACGGGGCGGACCACGGTCGCGCTCGAGGCGGCGGCCGCGGCGGTGGAGTCCGGGCTCGCCCCCGACGACGTGCTCGTGCTGGCCGCCACGCGCCGCGGTGCCGGCGAGCTGCGGGACCGGCTCGCGGTGCGCCTGGGACGGACCGCCGGCCGCCCGCTCGTGCAGACGCCCGCGGCCGTCGCGTTCGCGGTCCTGCGGGCGCGCGCCGGTGCGCTGGGGGAGCCGCCGCCCGTGCTGGTCTCCGGTCCCGAGCAGGACCTCGCGCTCGCGGAGCTGCTCGCCGGGCACGCGTCCGGCGAGGTGGCGGGTCCGGCGTGGCCCGCGGGCGTGCCGGCCGAGGCGCGCACGGCGCGGGCGTTCCGCGACGAGCTGCGCGACCTGCTCATGCGCGCGGCTGAGCGCGGCCTCGCGCCGGCCGACCTGGCCGCGCTCGGTCGTCGGCACGGACGACCCGCCTGGGTGGCGGCGGCGGCCGTGTACGCGGAGTACCTCGACGTCATGGCGCTCGCGGCCGCGACGCCCGACGCGGGCGAGCGGCTCGACCCGGCGGTCGTCGTCGACGCCGCCGTCGCCGCGCTGCGCGGCTGGGACGACGAGGTGCCCGGCGTGCGGTGCCCCCAGCGCGCGCTCGTCGTGGTCGACGACCACCAGGAGAGCACCGCCGCCACCGCGCGCCTGCTGCGCGCGTTCGCGGACCGCGGCGCGCGGCTGCTGCTGCTCGGCGACCCGGACGTGGCCGTGCAGACGTTCCGGGGCGCGGACCCCGCGCTCGTGGCGCGGGCGACGGTGGACGGCACGGGGACGGGTGAGCTGGGCGCGGACCACGTCGTGCTGCCCACCGTCTGGCGGCAGACGCCCGCCCTGCGGGCCGTGACCGCCCGCGTGACGGAGCGGATCGGCGCCGTCGGGACGGCCGCGCACCGGCGGGCCACGGCGCCGGCCGGCGCCCCGGACGGCCCGGCCCCCGCGTCGCGGTGCTGCCGAGCGGCGCCCAGGAGGCCGCGTGGGTGGCCCACGAGCTGCGGACCGCCCACCTGCGGCGCGGCGTGCCGTGGGACGAGATGGCGGTGGTCGCCCGGTCCGGCGCGCGGGTCACCGTGCTGCGCCGTGCGCTCGCGCAGGCGGGCGTCCCGGTGCGGGTCGTCGGCTCCGACGTGCCGCTGCGCGAGGAGCCCGCGGTGCGTCCGCTGCTCGACGCGGTGCGGGTCGCCGTCGGCGAGCCGCTGGACGCCGAGACGGCCGCCCGGCTCGCCTGCTCGCCGCTCGGCGGGCTCGACACGGTGGGCCTGCGCCGCGTGCGGCGTGCGCTGCGCGCGGAGGAGCTGGCCGGTGGCGGGGGCCGCTCGAGCGACGCCCTGCTCGTCGAGGTGCTCGAGGCGCCCGGCCGTGCGGCGACCCTCCCCCCGCACGTCGCGCGACCGGTCGAGCGCCTCGCGGCGGTGCTCGAGGCCGGACGGACGGCCGCCGCGGAGCCGGGCAGCGACGTCGAGTCGGTGCTGTGGGCGGTGTGGGACCGTGCGGGGCTCGCGGAGCCGTGGCGGCGCGTCGCGCTCGCGGGTGGGGCCGCCGGTGAGCGGGCGGACCGCGACCTGGACGCGGTGCTCGCGCTGTTCAAGGCGGCGGAGACCTTCGTCGACCGCAACCCGCAGGCCGCGCCGCGCACGTTCGTGGACTGGGTGCTCGCGCAGGACCTCCCCGCGGACTCCCTCGCGCCGAGCTCGCGCGCGGCCGGCGTGAGCGTGCTGACGCCCGCCGGTGCGGCCGGGCGCGCGTGGGACGTCGTCGCCGTCGTCGGCGTGCAGGACGGCGCCTGGCCGGACCTGCGCCTGCGGGACTCGCTGCTGGGGGCGCAGGCGCTCGCGGACGTCGTGGCGGGGCGTACCGCGGCGACGGCACCGGGTGCCGAGGCCGGCGCCGCGGCCCGCGAGGCCGTGCTCGCCGACGAGCTGCGCGCGTTCGCGGTGGCGTGCTCGCGCGCCCGCACGCACCTGCTCGTGACGGCGGTCGACGACCAGGACACGAACCCGTCCCCGTTCCTCGACCTCGTGCAGCCGCCGCCGGGCGACGGACCGGACCCGCGCCGCGCGTCCGCGCCCGCGCCGCTCGACCTGCGGGGTCTCGTCGCGCGGCTGCGCGCGACGCTGGAGCGCAGCGCCCGGGACACCGGCGTGCCGGACCCGCGGGCCGCGCGGACGCTGGCCCGCCTGGCCCGCGCCGGCGTGCCGGGGGCGCACCCCGACGCCTGGTTCGGGCTCGCGGCGCCCTCGAGCACGGCGCCGCTGTGGGCGGCGGACGAGAAGGTGCCGGTCTCGCCGTCCCGGCTGGAGACCGCCCAGCGCTGCACGCTGCGCTGGGCGCTGGAGTCGGCCGGCGGCACGCCGGCCTCGTCGGCGCTGCAGTCCCTCGGCACCCTCGTGCACGCGATCGCGCAGGAGCACCCGACGGCCGACCGCGAGACGCTCACCGCGGAGCTGGACCGGCGCTGGCCGGAGCTCGGCCTCGGTGAGGGCTGGCCGGCCGTCGCCGCCCGCCGCCGTGCCGACGCGATGGTCGAGCGTCTCGCGGCGTACCTGCGCGGTTCCGGCGAGCCGGTGCTGGTCGAGGCGCCGTTCGCGCTCGAGACGGACCGTGCGGTCGTGCGGGGCTCGGTGGACCGGGTCGAGCTGGTCGGGCGGGTGGGTGACGAGGGCGACCAGCGGCCCGCCGTCCGGGTGGTCGACCTCAAGACGGGCTCGCGCGTCCCCACCACCGCGCAGGCCGCGGAGCACCCGCAGCTCGGGGCGTACCAGCTCGCGGTGGACGCGGGCGCGGTGCCGGGCCTGCCCGAGGGAGCGGTGAGCACCGGCGCGCACCTCGTCTACCTCTCGCAGGGCTCCGGCAGGCCCACCGAGCGGCGGCAGGCCTCGCTCGGCCCCGAGACCGAGGGCCCGAGCTGGGCCCGCGTGCTCGTCGACGAGGTGGCCGGGCGGATGGCGGCGTCGGCGTTCGAGGCGCGCGGCAACGACCTGTGCGACCGGTGCCCGGTGCGGCGTGCCTGCCCGCTGCGCGCCGAGGGCGGGCAGGTGGTCGCGTGAGCGAGGACGTCGCGGCACGCGTCGGCACGCCCGACGCCGAGCCCGGCGCCGAGCCCGCCGTCGCGCCGGCGCTGTCGGCCGAGCGCATCGCGCGGCTCGTGGGCCAGCACCCGCCCACCGAGGAGCAGCGTCGGGTCATCGAGGCGCCGCTGCGGCCGTCGCTCGTGGTCGCGGGTGCGGGCTCGGGCAAGACGGAGACGATGGCCGGGCGCGTCGTGTGGCTCGTCGCGAACGGCCTGGTCGCACCCGAGCAGGTGCTCGGCCTGACGTTCACGCGCAAGGCGGCGGGCGAGCTCGCGGAGCGCGTGCGGCGGCGCCTGCGCGCGCTCGCCCGGGCGGCGGCCCGCGACGGCGTCACGCTGCCCACGGGTGCGGACGTGCTCGACGAGCTCGCGCGCCCGCACGTGTCGACGTACCACGCCTACGCCGCGAGCCTGGTCTCGGACCACGCGCTGCGACTCGGCGTCGAGCCGGGTGCGCGGCTGCTCGGCGAGGCCGCCCAGTGGCAGCTCGCCGCGCAGGTGGTCGAGTCGTGGACGGGCGACCTCGGGACGGCGGCCGCGACGTCCACCGTGGTCGACGCCGTCCTGTCCCTCTCGGGCGCCCTCGACGAGCACCTCCTCGACCCGGCCGACGCGCGGGCCCGCGTCGAGCAGCTGGCGGCCGACCTCGCCGCCACGCCGGTGGGCGAGGACCGGCGGGCGCCGCGCGCGAAGGCGCGCGACCTGGTGGCCTCGCTCGGGGAGCGTGCGCGCGTGCTCGACCTCGTCGTGGAGTACCGGGCCCGCAAGCGCGCCGCCGAGTCCCTCGACTTCGGCGACCAGGTCGCGCTCGCGGCGCGCATCGCCCGCGACGCGCCTGAGGTGGGGGCGGGGGAGCGGGCCCGGTACCGCGTCGTGCTCCTCGACGAGTACCAGGACACGTCGTACGCCCAGCTCGTGCTGCTCTCGGCGCTGTTCTCCGGCGGGCACCCCGTCACCGCGGTGGGGGACCCGCACCAGTCCATCTACGGCTGGCGGGGCGCGAGCCCGGGCGGGCTCGCGCGGTTCCCCGAGACGTTCCCGGTCGTCGAGCCCGGTCCCGGCGGACGCGGGTCGCGCGCCCGCCGCCGCCCCGCGGACGTCGTGGAGCTGTCGACCTCGTGGCGCAACGACGTCGCCGTCCTGGCGGCCGCGAACCTCGTGGCCATGCCGCTGCGGGCGGCGGGCGGCCGCGTCGAGGTGCCGGAGCTGCGCCCGCGACCCGGTGCCGGGGCCGGCACCGTGCTCGCCGCCGTGACCGCGACGATCGAGGAGGAGGCGGCCACCGTGGCCGCGTTCGTGGCGGGGCAGTGGCGGTCCGGGTCCCACCCGGAGGGCCGCCGCACGGCAGCCGTGCTGTGCCGCAAGCGCTCGCAGTTCGAGCCGCTGCGGCGCGCCCTGCGCGCCGAGGGTCTGCCGGTCGAGGTCGTGGGCCTGGGCGGGCTGCTCGCGGCGCCGGAGGTCGTGGACCTCGTCGCGGTGCTGCAGGCGGCGCACGACCCCACGCGCGGCGACGCCCTCGTGCGGCTGCTCACCGGTGCCCGCACGCGCCTCGGCGCGGCCGACCTGCACGCGCTCGGCGACTGGGCGCGCCAGGGCGCTCGCACGCACGGGCGCGACCCCCGGGCGACGGGCGTCGAGGCGGACGTCGTCGACGAGCGCAGCCTCGTCGACGCCCTCGACGACCTGCCGCCCGAGGGCTGGCGCAGCGCTGCCGGCCGCTCCCTCACGCCCGTGGGGCGCGCCCGGCTGCGCGACCTGGCCGCGGTGCTCCGCGCGGTCCGCGCCCACCAGGGCCTGTCGCTGCCCGAGCTGGTCAACGAGGCGGAGCGGCTGCTGGGGCTCGACATCGAGGTGCAGGCCCGGCCGGACGTCGACGCGGGCCGCGCGCGCGCCAACCTCGACGCGTTCGCCGACGTCGTCGCGGACTTCGCCCGGGGCGCCGACCGGCCGAGCCTCGGTGCGCTGCTCGCCTGGCTCGAGGCCGCGGACGCCCGCGAGGACGGCCTCGAGCTGCCCGTCACGGAGCCCGACCCCGACGCCGTCCAGCTCATGACCGTGCACGCCGCGAAGGGGCTGGAGTGGGACGCGGTCGCGGTCGCGGGGATGGTCGACGGCGGCCTGCCGGCGACCGCGGTGCTGGGGCCCGACGGACCGAAGGACTCGGGCTGGCTGACGGGGCTCGGCGTCCTGCCGTACCCCCTGCGGGGCGACGCCGACGACCTGCCCCGCCTCGAGTGCGCGGGCGCGGCCGACGCCAAGGAGCTGGCCGAGCGCCTCACCCGTTTCACGCGGGACGCCGGCGAGCACGAGGTGGCCGAGGAGCGCCGCCTCGCCTACGTCGCGGTCACGCGCGCCCGTGACCGGCTGCTGCTGACCGCCGCGCGCTGGGCGGACGCGAAGGCGCCGCGACGCGTCTCCCCGTTCCTGTCCGAGCTCGTCGACGCCGGGCTCGCCGAGGTGACGGCCTGGGCCGACGAGCCGCCGGCCGACGCCACCAACCCCCGCGCGGCGCTCGTGGAGAGCGCCGTGTGGCCCGCCGACCCGTTCGCACGGGACGGGAGCGCGCCGCGCCGACCGGCCGTGGAGGCGGCGGCGGCAGCGGTGCTGGACGCCCTCGCCGACGCACCGGGCGGCCCGCACGCCCCCGACGCCGCGACCCCCGGGGGCGACCGCGGCGCCGAGCACGACCCGGGGCCCGAGGGCGAGGACTGGGACGCCCTGGCCGACCGCCTGCTCGCCGAGCAGGCCGAGCGGCGCCGGGGCGACGCCCGGGTCGCCCTGCCGGCGCACCTGTCGGCGTCCTCGCTCGTCCGGCTCGACGCCGACCGCGACGCCTTCGCGCTCGGCCTGCGCCGGCCCGTGCCGCGCGAACCGTCCCGCCAGGCCCGCCGCGGCACCGCGTTCCACGCCTGGGTCGAGGCGTGGTACGGGCGTGCGACCCTGGTCGACCTCGACGACCTGCCCGGCGCGGACGACGACTCGCTGCCCGTGGACGCCGACCAGGCCGAGCTGCGCGCGGCGTTCCTGCGCACGCCGTGGGCCCACCGGGTCCCGCTGGCCGTGGAGGTCGACGTCGAGACGACGATCGGCGGCTACGTGCTGCGCTCGCGCATCGACGCGGTCTTCGCGGACCCCGACCGGCCCGGCGTGGACGGGGCCGTCGTGGTCGTGGACTGGAAGACGGGCGCCCCGCCGTCGGACCGCGCCGAGCGGGAGTCGCGCGCGCTCCAGCTCGCCGTGTACCGGCTCGCGTGGGCCCGCTGGACGGGCACCGACCCCGGGCTCGTGCGGGCGGCCTTCTGCTACGTCGGGGCCGGCGTCACGGTCACGCCGGACCGCCTGCCCGAGGAGGACGAGATCGCCGCGCTGCTCGCGGCGGCCGCTCCCGTCGCCACGGCCTGAGCAGCCGTCCCCGCGTCAGGTCCTGAGCAGCCGCCACCACGCCGGGTCCTGAGCGACCGTCACGGCGCCAGGGCCCGAGCGGCCGTCACAGCGCCGCGGCGGCCTCGTCCTCCACGCGCGTGTGCTGGTCGAGGTCGTGCAGCATGCCCACGGCGTCGTCGACGACGTCCTGGCGTCCGGAGCGCACGCCGTGCAGCAGCCAGCGCGCGAGGGCCAGCTCGCCCGCGAGCATCGCCCGGTCGGCGAGGTGCGGGTCGGTCAGCTCGGTCCGGCGCAGCAGGTACGCCTCGAGGATGGACTCGACCGCGTCCTGCGGCGCCGCCACCAGCAGCCACGACAGGTCGTCCGCGGGGTCGGCGACCATGGCGCTGCCCCAGTCGAGGACCCCCGCCACCGCGCCGTCGGCGACGAGCACGTGCGCGCTCGTGAGGTCCCCGTGCACGACCGTCGGCCGGAAGCGCCACAGCGCGACGTCCTCGAGCTGCTCCTCCCAGCGACGCAGCAGCGTCGGCGGCACCAGGCCGGTCCGCGCGGCCTCGTCGACCTCGGCCTGCCGCCGCTCGCGGTAGCCCCCCGCGTCGTACACCGGCAGGCCCGCGTCCTCGACGATCGCCGTGGGCAGCTCGTGCACGGCCGCGAGGGCGCGTCCGACGGACGCCGCGAGACCGGGACCGGGCCGCAGCGTCTCGAGCCGCAGGGGCTGACCCGCCACCTCCCGGTGCACGCAGGCCCGCCCGCCCTCGGGCAGGTGCGCGAACCCGGCGGGGCGCGGCACGGCGAACGGCAGACGTCCCTCGTCGACGTGCGGCGCGAGCGCCTCGAGCAGCGCGACCTCCGCCTCGAGGGCCGCACCGGCGGCGGCGTTCTGCGGCGCGCGCACGACCCAGCGCCGGCGCACCGAGTCCACGACCACGGCGACGTCGAAGTCGGCGCCCGCCACGCCGGGCCGGCGCACGTCGTACGCGTCGAGCCCGGGGATCGCGACGGTCGCGAGGGCGGCGAGGGCGAGGGGCGAACGGGTCACGCCCGCCAGCGTAGGCGGGCCGGGCGTCCCGGCCGCGGTGCCGCCCGGGCGTGTTGGCGGTCCGTTTCGTCCCCGGTGGACCCGGAGGGCGGGGCTGCGCACGCGTGCCGCGGGGGCCCGCCGCGGGGCGGGCAGCCGTGCGGGGCCGCGCGTAGCGTGACGGCGTGACGCCCGACCTCCTCGCCGACCTCCCCCTCGCCCGCAGCCGCACCGACCGTGCCGCCCTCCTGCGCGAGGACCCCGACGTGCTGCCCGCCGCACTCGCGGACGCGGGCACGCGCGTGCTCGTCGTGCACGACGGCGGGGTGCGCACGCAGGGCCCGGACCGCGTCCGCTGGTACACCCCGGACGAGGCGCGCACCGAGGCGCGCGCGGTGCTCGGGGAGGGCGGCGCGCCGGACGACGCCTGGCTGCTGCTGGGCGCCGACGACGACGGCACGCGGGTGCTCGCGCTGCGCCTGCCGGACCGCACGCCGCCGGCGACCCGTCCGGGACCCGCGGACGCGGCGGTGCACGCGGCCCGGGTCGCGTCCGCGGGAGCGGCCGGCGACGGGTGGCGCTCCCTGCGGGTCGTGGGCGCGGCGCTCGACGCCCGCGACGCGGGCCTGGCCACGACGGCCGTGGCCCTGGACGCGTGGCACGACCGGCACCCGCGCTGCCCGCGGTGCGGCGCCGCCACGCGGGTGGCGCAGGCGGGCTGGTCGCGCGTGTGCGACGTGGACGCCTCGGAGCACTACCCGCGCACCGACCCCGCCGTGATCATGGCGGTCGTCGACGACGACGACCGGCTGCTGCTCGGTCACGCCGCGGCGTGGCCGGAGGGGCGCTGGTCCACGCTCGCGGGCTTCGTCGAGGCCGGCGAGTCCGCCGAGCAGGCGGTGCGCCGCGAGGTGCGCGAGGAGACGGACGTCGTCGTCGACCGCGTCGAGTACCGGGGCAGCCAGCCGTGGCCGTTCCCGGCGTCGCTCATGCTCGGCTACCGGGCGCACGCCGTCCGCACCGAGGTGACGGTGGACGGACAGGAGATGGCCGCGGCGCGCTGGTTCAGCCGCGAGGAGCTGGCCCGCGCGGTCGACGAGGGCAGCGTGCTGCTGCCGGGACGCGCGTCGATCGCGCGGGCGCTCGTCGAGGAGTGGTTCGGCCGCCCGTTCCCGGACTGACGGCGCCGGGACGGGCCGCGGCGGCGCGGGGCGGGCCGGCGCCGGGCGCGGCCCGTGCCGTCAGAGCCCCAGGCGCGCCTTGACCTCGGCCAGCGACGGGTTGGTGGCGGCGGAGCCGTCGGGGAACACGACGGTCGGCACGGTCTGGTTGCCGCCGTTCACGGACTCGACGAACGCGGCGGCGTCGGGCTGCTGCTCGATGTCGACGACGTCGTACGCGATGCCGGCGGAGTCCATCTGCGTCCTCAGCCGGTGGCAGTAGCCGCACCAGGTCGTGGAGTACATCGTCACGGTGCCCGGGGCAGGGGTCGTCTGCGTCATGACGGCAACCCTGCCACGCGTCACCGACGGGGACCGCGCCGCGGCCGGGCCGTTCGCGCGCGGCGTAGCGACCGGCGGCGCCGGGGGCAGGCGCGGGCGCGCGGACCCTGTCGGTGGCGGCTGCGACACTGGGGACGATGTCCGCCGACGCCCTCCTCGACGCGCTGGACCCCGAGCAGCGCGCGGTCGCGACCGCCCTGACGGGGCCCGTGTGCGTGCTCGCCGGTGCCGGCACCGGCAAGACCCGTGCCATCACCCACCGCATCGCGTACGGCGTGCGCACCGGCGTGTACCGCCCGGCGTCGGTGCTCGCCGTGACGTTCACCGCGCGCGCCGCGGGGGAGATGCGCGTGCGGCTGCGCGACCTGGGTGCCTCCGGTGTCCAGGCGCGCACGTTCCACGCGGCCGCGCTGCGCCAGCTCGGGCACTTCTGGCCCCGGGTCGTGGGCGGCGCGCCGCCGCGGCTGCTCGAGCAGAAGGCCCCGCTGGTCGCCGAGGCGGGCCGTCGCGTCGGCGTCACCCTCGACCGCGTGTCGGTGCGGGACGTGTCGTCCGAGATCGAGTGGGCCAAGGTCTCGCTCGTCACGGCGGACGACTACCAGCGTGCGGCCGAGGTCGTCCGGCGCCCCGCCCCGGCCGGTCAGGACCCGCAGGTGGTGGCGCGCCTGCTCACGGCCTACGAGGACGTCAAGGCGGAGCGCGGCGTCATCGACTTCGAGGACGTCCTGCTGCTGCTCGCCGCGATGCTGGGCCAGCGCGGGGAGATCGCCGAGGAGGTGCGAGCCCAGTACCGGCACCTCGTCGTCGACGAGTACCAGGACGTCAGCCCGCTGCAGCAGCACCTGCTGGAGCAGTGGCTGGGCGGCCGCCACGACCTGTGCGTCGTGGGCGACCCGAGCCAGACCATCTACTCCTTCGCCGGGGCGACGCCGCACCACCTGCTCACCTTCACGCGCCGGCACCCGCGGGCGACGGTCGTGCGCCTGGTGCGGGACTACCGCTCCACGCCGCAGGTCGTCGGCCTCGCGAACCGCGTGCTGACCGCCACGCGCCGCCCGGGGGACCCCGCCCCGCTGCACCTGGTCGCCCAGCAGCCGGACGGTCCGCCCGTCCGGTTCACGGCGTACGACGACGACGAGGCGGAGGCCGCCGGCGTGGCGGCACGGGCCGCCCGGCTGATCGCGTCCGGCGTGCCGGCGAGCGAGATCGCCGTGCTGTACCGCACCAACGTGCAGGCCGAGGCCCTCGAGCAGGCGCTCGCGGCCGCCGGCGTCGGCTACCAGGTGCGTGGCGGCGAGCGGTTCTTCTCGCGCCGCGACGTGCGCGACGCGCTCGTGCTGCTGCGCGGCGGGGCTCGTGCCGCCGACCCCGACGTGCCGCTCGGCGAGGCGGCTCGGGACGTCCTGCGCTCGGCGGGGTGGTCGCCCGAGCCGCCGGCGGCCCGCGGTGCCGCGCGCGAGCGCTGGGACGCCATGCAGGCGCTCGTCGGGCTCGCCGACGACCTCGCCGCCGCGCGCGAGGGGGCGACGATGGTCGACCTCGTCGCCGAGCTCGACGAGCGCGCCGCCGCGCAGCACGCGCCGACCGTCGACGGGGTGACGCTCGCGTCGCTGCACGCCGCCAAGGGGCTGGAGTGGGACGCCGTCTTCCTCGTCGGGCTGAGCGACGGCCTCCTGCCGATCTCGCTCGCGCAGACCGACGCGGCCGTGGCCGAGGAGCGCCGGCTGCTGTACGTCGGCGTCACCCGCGCACGCCGGCACCTCGAGCTCTCCTACGCCGCCGCCCGCACCCCCGGGTCGCGAGCCACGCGGCGCCGCTCCCGCTTCCTCGACGGTCTGTGGGCGGGCGAGGGCGGACGTGGCGCGCGTGCGACGGCCGCGGGCGTGCGCGCGTGGGTGGCGGGGGACGCGGGCGCCCGCCGCGGGGACGGCGAGCCCGACGCGGCCGTCCTCGACCGGCTGCGGGCCTGGCGGGCGCGGGTGGCGGCCGAGCGCGGCGTGCCGGCCTTCCGGGTGATGCCCGACGTCGCGCTCGAGGCGGTCGCCGCGGCGGTGCCGACGGGGCCGGCGGAGCTGCAGCGGGTCCACGGCCTCGGGCAGACGCGGCTGCGCGAGTACGGCGCCGAGCTGCTGCGCGTCGTCGCCGGTGAGGACGTCGTCGCGGGGCGCGCGAGGCGGCCCCGCGTCTGATCACGGGCGGTCCGCGGCGGCCCCGCACCACGCCGGTGGGGGCGGTCGCAGACGCCCGGATGAACTGCTTCCCGAGATCGTCGTTAATTCCTTGTGACCCTGCTCGCAGGGCCCCTAGGGTGGTCCCCGTCCTTGTTCGCGAGGTGCTGCCGAAGAGGCGGGACCTGATCCGGAAGGAGGTGGGTGCAGAGATGGAGAGCATGACGATGACCGGCATCGCCGTCGCGCAGCAGACGTACGTGCGGTCGCTCGCGCCCACCACCGAGACCTTCCGTGGGGGCCGTGTGCCCACCGCCGGGACGCCTGCCCGCCGTCGGCGCACCGCCACGTCCGGCATCGATCTGCACCGCAGGACTCCGTAGACCCCGTACGCGTACGCGACGGCCGCGGAGTCCGAACTCGGATCCGCGGCCTTTCTCGTCTCTCCGGCACCTCGCCGGGTGGCACAGGCCCGTCGATCCGACCTCGACGCACCACAGCTCACCCAGCGAGGACACCAGGAGGACATCGTGCGGCTCACGACGCTGCTCGACACCGTGGACCACGGCGGATCCGGACCGTGGCCCACCGGCAGCACCGCGACGACGGACGACAACCGACAGTTCGACCGCTTGGTCGCCGATCTCATCCCGTGCCGGTCGAACGACCCCGAGCTGTGGTTCGCCGAGCGCCAGGCCGACGTGGAGCGGGCCAAGGCCCTGTGCCGCAGCTGCCCGCTCATCGACGGCTGCCTGGCCGGCGCCGTCGAGCGCGCCGAGCCGTGGGGGGTGTGGGGCGGTCAGGTGTTCGTCGGCGGTGTGGTCGTGCCCACCAAGCGCGGGCGCGGCCGGCCCCGCAAGGACGCGGCCGCCTGACCGGCGGTCCGTCGCCGTCATCCCCACGACGGGCCCCGTGCGCACCGCGCACGGGGCCCGTCGTCGTCCCACCTGCGCACCCGGCGCGGCTCCGGCGACGCCCGCCCCGATCCGCCGTCGCGGCCGGGCTCACCCGTCTCGGGCCGGCTCCGCGGGGACGGCCCCCGGCGGCTTCGTGCAGCCGCAGTCCGGGTGGGGCGACCACGTGCGCAGCCGCGGCACGAGGTCGGGCAGGCCGATCTCCGCGGTCGTCCCGCACAGCGCCGGGACGGCACCGGCGAGCATCGTGAGGACCTGCGCGGACGCCAACGCCGCGCAGGCGGCCGCGAGCACACCGACCTCGCCCGCCGCGCCGCCCGCCGGGGCAGTGCCGCGTGCGGGGCGGCCGGCGACCGCCGCGAGCACCCGCGGCCAGGCCGGGTCGGCGTCGGCGCGGTGCAGGTCCAGGCAGCGCAGGCAGGGGCCGTCACCCGGGCGGACCCAGGGCCCGACGACCGCGTCGGCGGCCCGGACCACCACGGACAGGTGCGGCACGCTCGCCGACGTGAGCATCGCCGCGCGTGCCGGGTCGGCCGCATCGTGCTCCACCACGACGACGGCGTCCGGCTCCGCGTCGTGGTCCACGCGCACGTCGGGCGCGACGTCGCGCAGGGCGCGGCGCACGGCGGTCGCACGGGGTGCGCCGACGTCGCTCCAGCGGTGCGCGCCGGCGGCGACGTCGGTGGAGCGCACGGGCGCCTCGTCGTCGAGCAGCAGGGTGCCGACGCCGGCCGTCGCCAGCAGCCGCGCCACCTGCGCGCCCGTCGCACCCAGGCCCACGACACCGACGACCGCGGCCGCCCGGGCCCGCACCACGGACTCGCCCGCGCCGTCCGGGCGCAGCAGCGCCCACGCCGCGGCGTCGCCCGCTGTCGGGCCCCGGACGACGTCGGCACGGGGCGGGTCGGGCCGCAGCAGCCCCGCGGTGCGCAGCGCGGCGACGGTGGCCGTCACGGCGGACGCCCGCGTGAGGGAGGTGAGGTCCGTCGTGTCGTCCACCGAGCACCAGAGCGCCACCTCGGCGGGGTCGAGCCCCTCGACGACGACGGCCCAGCGGGGGTCCAGCCCGACCTGGACGGCGTCGTCCCCACGGGGCAGCACGCGCAGCCCGGGGCGCAGGCGGAGCGGGGTACGGGTCACGGCGCCACCCTCGCAGGAGGCCGCCCCGGACGCGGTGCGTCGTCCACAGGGTCCGGGCCGGACGCGCCGAGGGCACCGCCGTGACCGACGGTGCCCTCGAGAGCGTGGACGCGGAACGGTGCCGCGGGGTCAGGCCTTGCCGAGGATGCGGTTGAGCTTGGTGCCGCACACGGGGCAGGTCGCCTTGGCCATCCGGCGGCCGGACTCGGAGACGACGACGTCGCCCTCGGCCTCCCGCTTCTCCTTGCACTTCACGCAGTAGAACTCGCCCGCCCAGGTCTCAGCCATGTGGTCCCTCCTCGTCCTCCGTCACCGGCACGGCGGGGGCCGCCCGGGCACCGGACCGTCGACGGCCACCGTGCGGGTCTCACAGTAGACCGCGGCGGTGGCGCCCCCGCCGTGCTCCGGCGCCGCCGCGCCGTCCCGGTCGGGTGAACGCCTCCGCCCGCGTGGCCCCGGCCCGCGTCCGCGTGCCGGGGCGCTAGCGTGCGTCCATGCCGACGCCGCCCGAGCCGCCGGACCCGCGCGGCGCGGCCGCGCCCCCGGTGGAGGTCCGCCGCTCGCGCCGCCGCGTCCGCACCGTGAGCGCGTGGCGCGAGGGCGACCGCACCGTGGTCGCCATCCCCGCGCGGTTCACGCGCGCGCAGGAGCGCGAGTGGGTCGGCCGGATGGTGGAGCGGCTGGCCGCGCAGGAGCGGCGCCGGCGTCCGTCCGACGCGCAGCTCCTGGCACGCGCGCAGGACCTGTCGCGGCGCTACCTGAGCGGGCGGGCCGTGCCGTCGACGGTCCGGTGGTCCTCCAACCAGGGTCGACGCTGGGGGTCCTGCACACCGTCGGACGGGACGATCCGCATCAGCGACCGGCTGCGCGGCATGCCGCGGTGGGTCCTCGACTACGTGCTGCTGCACGAGCTCGCGCACCTGCTGCAGCCCGGTCACGGCCCCGACTTCTGGGCGGAGCTGACCGCGTACCCGCACACGCAGCGCGCCCGTGGGTTCCTGGAGGGGTACGCGTTCCTGCGCGACGGCGCACCGGACGACCACGGCCCGGGCGAGCCGCGGCCGGACGACGAGCCGGGCGACGACGAGCCCGTCGGCGGGGAGGTCGACGACGGCGCCGCGCTCGAGGCGGACGTCGACGGGGAGGACGCCCCCGACCCGGCCGTGGGCGGGCCCGACGTCGGCGACACGGCGGTACCGCGCGGCCGGTGACCGCCAGGGGTCAGCCCCGCGAGGTCCCGTCGTCCCGCGGCTCGTCGGTGCCGCTGTTCCCGGTGCCGCTGTTCCCGGTGCCGTCGCCCCCGGTGCCGCCGCCCTGCGCGTCGCCGCGCGCGTCGGCGTCCAGGATCTCGGCGAGCGCGCGGTCCAGGTCCGCGCTGCCGTCGGCCTCGGCCTGCCGGCGCGCGTCGTAGCCGGCGGGGTCGTCGAGGTCCTGCGAGGTGGGCACGAGGTCCGGGTGCGCCCAGATCGCGTCCCGGCCGTCGACACCGCGCGTCGCGCCCAGGTGCGCCCACACCGCGGCGGCGTCGCGCAGCCGGCGCGGACGCAGCTCGAGGCCGACGAGGCTGGCGAACGTCTGCTCGGCCGGCCCACCCGCCGCGCGGCGGCGGCGCACCATCTCCCGCAGGGGCACGGCGTGCGGCAGATGCGGCGCCGCAGCGGCGGTCGCGACCTCGTCGACCCACCCCTCGACGAGCGCCAGCGCCGTCTCGAGACGGGCGAGGGCCGCCTCCTGCACGGGTGTCGTCCGCGGGGCGAACACCCCGCCCGACAGCGCCTCCTGCAGTGCGGCCTGGTCCGTCGGGTCGATCGAGCGGACCGCCTCCTCGAGCTGGTCCACGTCGATCTCGATGCCGCGCGCGTACGCGGCGACCGCCTCGAGCAGGTGCGCCCGCAGCCACGGGACGTGCGCGAACAGGCGGTTCGCAGCGGCCTCGCGCAGCGCCAGGTACAGCCGCACCTCCTCGAGGGGGGCGTCCAGGCCCTCCGCGAAGGCGTCGACGTTCGTCGGCACCAGCGCCGGGGCGGGGCGGTCGAGCAGCGGCAGGCCGATGTCCGTCGTCCCGAACACCTCGCGCGCCAGCGTGCCCGCGGCCTGGCCGACCTGCAGCCCGAACACCGCCGAGCCCAGACCGCGCAGCAGCTGCGCGGGGTCGCCGAAGGGCATGCCGCCGAAGCCCCCGGGAGCCCGCCCGGCAGGCCCAGCGCGTCGTCGCCCTCGCCCAGCGCGGGACGCAGCGCATCGGCCAGCGCCTCCGCGAGCGAGACCGCGACCGGCTCCGTGAGCGTGCGCCACGTCGGCAGCGTCGCCTCGACCCACTCGGCACGGCTCCAGGCGCGCGCCGGGTGCGGCGACGGCGGCAGGGCGGTCGCGGCGTCGAGCCACAGCTCGGCGACGGAGAGCGCGTCGACGACCTCGCGGGTCCGGCCGGGCGACAGGGACGGGTCCCCGCCCTGCGCGGCCTGCCGGCGCGCCAGGTCGTGCGCCATCGCCCAGTTGACCGGCTCGTCGCCCGACGTCGCCAGCATGCGCTGCACCTGCGAGATCGCCGCCTGCAGGGCGGCGGGGTCCGCGGGCAGCCCGGACGCGGCGGCCATCGCGGCGGGGTCCACGCCCATGGACCGCATCTGCGCGATGGCGTCGTCGGCGGCGGGGCCGAGCATCGCGCGCAGGACCTGCTCCCACTGCTCGGGATCCGGCTGGGGACCGCCCGTGGCGGGGACGTCGGGGCTCATGCGGGCCTCCTGGCTCGGGGGCACCACCGTAACCAGGGGCGGCGCGCGCCCGGCAGGACGGCACGGCGCGGTTCGCTCAGGGCGGACCGGTGGGCGGACCGGCGGGCGGGTGGGACGCGGTGCGGGATGATCGGTGCGTGCTCGACGACCAGCCGACCCCGCCCGGGCCCGCCGACCCCGTCCTCCCCGCCGAGCCGCCCGAGCGTCCGCGCGCGACGCCCCGCGCGCTCGTGCTGTCCGTCGGGATGCTCCTGACGGCCGCGCTCGCGGGCGTCCTCGTCGTGCTCCCGGCGCCGTACGCCGTGACGAGCCCGGGCCCGACCCGCGACGTGCTGGGGGAGGCCGACGGCACGCCGCTCATCCAGGTCGAGGGCGCGCAGACGTACCCGTCGAGCGGGGAGCTGCGGCTGACGACGATCTCGGGCACCGGCGGGCCCGGCTACCCCTCGTACGTGTCGGCGGTGCTGCGTGGCTGGGCGTCGCGGACGTCGGTCGTCCGGCCGGTCGAGGAGGTCTTCCCGCCGGACGCCACGCAGGAGCAGATCGACGAGTCGAACACCGAGCTCATGGTGTCCTCGCAGGAGAACGCGACCGTGGCGGCGCTCACCGAGCTCGGCTACGACGTGCCCGCCACGCTCGTCGTGGCCGGCACGGTCGAGGGCAGCGACGCCGAGGGGCGGCTCGAGGAGGGCGACGTGCTCACGGCGATGGACGGCGAGGCGCTGCCGGACTACCAGACGCTCGTGCGCCGCCTGCAGGACATCACCCCCGGCGACGTCGTGACCCTGGCCGTGACGCGCCACGGGCAGGAGACGGAGGTCGAGGTGACCACGGGGGAGCGCGAGGACGGCGGCGCCCAGATCGGCGTGTACGTCAACCCGTCGTTCGACCTGCCCGTCGACGTGACGATCAGCATCGACGGCATCGGCGGGCCCAGCGCGGGCACGATGTTCGCCCTGGGGATCGTCGACCTGCTCACCCCCGAGGACGAGGCGGACGGCGAGGTCATCGCGGGCACGGGCACGATCGACGTCACGGGGGACGTCGGGCCCATCGGCGGCATCCGCCAGAAGCTCGCGGGCGCGCGCCGGGACGGCGCCGCCTGGTTCCTCGCCCCGCGGGCAACTGCGAGCAGGTCGTGGGGCACGTGCCCGACGGGCTGCGCGTGGTGCGGGTGGCCACGCTGCACGAGGCGCGCGAGGCGATGACGGCGATCGGCGCCGGCGAGGCGGACGACCTGCCGACCTGCACCGCCGGCTGAGACCCGTCGGCGCCGGCGGTCAGTCCAGCGTGGCGCGCACGGCCGCGACGAGCCCCGGCACCAGGTCGGGACCCTGCCCGACGGCGTCGTCGCTGTCGTGCGCGCGCGTGCGCAGCGCGCACCAGGCGGGACCGTCGCGCAGCACGCCGACGGCGAGCCGCACGTCCTGGCGGGCCGGGTGCGCGAGGAGGGCGGTCAGGGCCTGCTCCGGGTCGGCCGGCAGGTCGGCCTCGGCCTCGGGCGGCAGCACGACCCGCTCGACGGTCACCGCGGCCCCGTCCACCGTCGGCGGCCACGACAGCCCGCCCAGGAGTCCCTCGAGGTCCTGCGCGTCAGGCAGCCCCTCCTGCTCGACGGACGTGAGGTGCCAGTCGTCCGCCTCGGCCGCCGCGAGCACCGCCGGGTCGAGCTGCTCGGCCAGGCCCGGCTCGGAGGCCAGGGCGGCGCGCGTGCGCACGAGGGCGAAGACGCGCACCGGGGCGTCCCAGCCGGCGCCCGCGACGTGGTGCTCGATCTCGCGCACGGCGTCGGCGAGGGCACGGGCCGCGCGCACGTCGTCGGCGGGGTCCGGGGAAGGGGGAGTGCTCACGCCGCCCATGGTCGCACCCGGTGTGGGAACCTGTGAGCCCGCCGGCGCGTTCGCCAGGCGACGGGTGACGCCCGTCGGCAGCACGGTCCGCACGCCGGCCCGAGGAACTCCCGAGAAACGACGAGGAACGCCACGCCGTGACCTTCGCCTCCCCACCCCGCCCCCGTCCGGACGCGCCGCGCCGCCGCGGTCCGCTGGTCCCGACGCTGATCACGCTCGCCGCACTCGTGGTGCTCGTCCTGGTGCTCGCCCAGGTCTGGACCGAGGTGCTCTGGTTCTCCCAGCTCGGCTTCACCGAGGTGATCCGCACCGAGTGGCTGACCCGCGCGGTGCTGTTCGTGCTCGGCTTCCTCGTCATGGCGGCCGCCGTCGGGTTCTCGCTGAGCTACGCCTACCGGTCGCGTCCCGTCTACGCGCCGTCGACGCCGGAGCAGGCGAGCCTCGACCAGTACCGCGAGGCCATCGAGCCGCTGCGCCGGCTCGTGCTCGTCGTCGGTCCCGTGGTGCTCGGCCTGTTCGCCGGCGGGGCGGCGTCCCAGCAGTGGACGACCGTGCAGCTGTGGCTCAACGGCCGTGAGGTGGGGACGAGCGACCCGCAGTGGGGCATGGACATCGGCTTCTACCTCTTCACGCTGCCGGGCCTGCGGTTCGTCGTCTCGTTCCTCATGGCGGTCGTGGTCCTGTCGATCATCGCGGCGGTCGCGACGCACTACCTGTACGGCGGCCTGCGCATCGGCGGGCGGCAGGGCGGCGCACCGCGCGCGACGCGCGCCGCACGCGTGCACCTGTCGGTGCTGGGCGCGCTCGTGCTGCTGCTCATCGCCGCGAACTACTGGCTCGACCGGTACTCGATCCTGACCAAGCAGCAGACCGGCGGTCAGCGCTGGCAGGGCGCCGGGTTCACCGACGTCAACGCCGTCATCCCGTCCAAGGCGATCCTCGCGGTCGCGGCGGTCGTCGTGGCGGCCGCGTTCGTCGCCACGGCGTTCAGCGGCAACTGGCGCCTGCCGGCCATCGGCGTCGGCCTCATGGTCGTCGCGGCGATCGTCGTCGGCGGCGTGTACCCGGCGGTCGTGCAGCGCTTCCAGGTGCAGCCGAACCAGCAGGACGCCGAGGCCGAGTTCATCCAGCGCAACATCGACGCCACCCTCGCCGCGTACGGGCTCGACGAGGTCGAGACCAGCGAGTACGACGCCACGGTGACGGCGGAGCCGGGCGCGCTGCGCGAGGACGCGGAGACCACCGCGTCGATCCGTCTGCTCGACCCCAACATCGTCTCGCCGTCGTTCAAGCAGCTCCAGCAGATCCGCGGCTTCTACGACTTCCCCGACTCGCTCGCGGTCGACCGCTACACCATCGACGGCGAGAGCCGGGACACCGTCATCGCGGTGCGCGAGCTCAACCAGGCCGGCCTCAGCGCCCAGCAGCGCAACTGGACGAACGACACCACCGTGTACACGCACGGGTACGGCGTCGTCGCGGCGTACGGCAACACGCGCGGTGCGCGCGGCGCCCCCGAGTTCTGGGAGAGCGGGATCCCCACGGCGGAGGCGGCCACGTCGGACCAGCTCGGCGAGTACGAGCCGCGCATCTACTTCGGCCAGTCGTCGCCCGAGTACTCGATCGTCGGCGGGCCCGAGGGCACCGACGGCTGGGAGTTCGACTACCCGGACGACGAGACGGGCACCGGCTCCGTGCCCTACCGGTTCCCGACGCAGGACACCTCCGCGGGTCCGTCCGTCGGCAACGTCTGGCACAAGCTGCTGTACGCGCTGAAGTTCGGCGACGAGCAGATCCTGTTCTCCGAGCGCGTCAACGAGCACTCGCAGATCCTGTACGACCGCGACCCGCGCGACCGCGTGGCGAAGGTCGCGCCGTACCTCGACCTGGACGGGCGCGTCTACCCGGCCGTCGTCGACGGGCGGGTCAAGTGGATCGTCGACGGCTACACGACGTCCGACCAGTACCCGTACGCGGCGACGCGCTCCCTCCAGGAGGCGACGACGGACTCCCTCACGGAGCGCGCCGCGACGGTCGAGGCCCTGCTGCCCAAGCAGGTGAACTACATCCGCAACTCGGTGAAGGCGACCGTGGACGCCTTCGACGGCTCGGTCGACCTGTACGCCTGGGACACCGAGGACCCCGTGCTCCAGGCGTGGGCGCAGGTCTTCCCGACGTCGCTGCAGCCGCTCGAGGACATCAGCGGCGACCTGATGAGCCACCTGCGCTACCCGGAGGACCTGTTCAAGGTCCAGCGGGCGCTGCTGGGGCAGTACCACGTGACGGACGCCGGCCAGTTCTTCTCGGGGAACGACTTCTGGCAGAGCCCGGCCGACCCGACGGCGTCCAACGCCGAGGTGGCGCAGCCGCCGTACTACCTGACGCTGCAGATGCCCGGCACGGACGAGGCGACGTTCTCGCTCATGTCGACGTTCATCCCGAGCGGCGCGAACGCGCGCAACGTGCTGACCGGCTACCTGGCGGTCGACGCGGACGCCGGCTCGACACCGGGCGAGATCGCCGAGGGGTACGGCACGCTGCGGCTCCTGGAGCTGCCGCGCGACTCGACCGTCCCCGGCCCCGGGCAGGCGAGCGCGAACTTCACGGCCGACCCGGTCGTGTCGAACGAGCTCAACATCCTGGCGCGCGGTGACTCCCTCGTGCGGCGCGGCAACCTGCTGACGCTGCCCGTCGGCGGCGGTCTGCTCTACGTGCAGCCGGTCTACGTGCAGGCGTCCAGCGGCACGACGTTCCCGCTGCTGCAGCGTGTGCTCGTGTCGTTCGGCGACGAGATCGGCTTCGCCCAGACGCTCGACGGCGCCCTCGACCAGGTGTTCGGCGGAGACTCCGGAGCGGCGGCGGGCGACGCCGGTGCCGGACCCGTGGAGCCGCCCAGCGAGGGCGAGGAGCCCGTCGAGGGTGGCGACAGCGGGACGGGTGCCACACCGGCCCCGACCGGCGAGGCGACCGCGACCCCCGCACCCACGGAGGGTGGCGCGGCCCCGGCGGGTGACGCCCGCACGGAGCTCGAGACGGCGCTGCGCGAGGCCCAGGCCGCGATCGAGGCCGGTCAGGCCGCGCTCGCGGAGGGCGACTTCGCCGCGTACGGCGAGGCGCAGCAGCGGCTGGACGAGGCGCTGCAGCGGGCGATCGAGGCAGAGGGGCGCCTGGGCGGCTGACGTCCGGCGACCAGCGCGGCGCGAGGCCGGCACCCGCACGGGTGCCGGCCTCGCGCCGTGTGCGCCTCACCTCCCGGTCCTCCCGCGCGTCTTCGATGAGGGACGACGGCGCCGGTCCGGCGCGGGAGGGGAGCGGCATGGCCGGTTGGGTGCGTGTGGGTGGTCGGGTGCAGGCTGGGCCCATGACGGCGACCGGGGACCGACGCACGGTCGTGCTGTACCTGGGGGCGGCCCTCGTGTGGGGCTCGAGCTTCCTGTTCATGAAGGTCGGGCTGGAGGGCCTCGGACCGGCACAGGTCGCCCTCGCGCGGCTGCTGCTCGGGGCGCTGACCCTCGTGGTGGTCATGACGGTGCTGCGCCGGCGGTGGCCCCGGGACGGACGCACGTGGGGCCACCTGGCGGTGGTCGGCGTGCTGCTCTGCGTCGTGCCGTTCCAGCTCTTCGCGTGGGCCGGTCAGCACCTGGCGTCCGGGCTGTCGAGCATCCTCAACGCCACGACGCCGCTCATGACGTCGCTCGCGGTCGCGCTGCTGCTGCCCGCGGAGCGGCTGACGGCGCGGCAGGGCGCGGGCCTCGGGGTCGGTGCGGCGGGCGTCGTCGTCATCATGGCGCCGTGGACGTACCTCGGGACCGGCGGGGTCGCGGCGCCGCTGCCCGCGGTGCTCGCGTGCCTCGGCGCGACCGCGTGCTACGGGCTCGGCATGACCTACCTGCGCCGGTTCGTGACGCCGCTGCGCCTGCCCGCGGAGACGGTCGCGGCGGGTCAGATCGTGGTGGCGGCGCTCGTGATGCTCGCGCTCTCGCCCGTCGTCGCCCGCGGGACCGTGTCGCTGACCTGGCCCGTCGTGCTGTCGATGGTCGGCCTCGGTGCGCTCGGCACGGGCATGGCCTACGTGTGGAACACGCGGGTCGTCGACGCGTGGGGCGCCCAGCGGGCGTCGACCGTCACCTACCTCACGCCGGTCGTCGGCGTCGTCCTCGGCATCCTCGTGCTGGACGAGCGGCTGCACTGGTACGAGCCGGTGGGCGGGCTGCTGGTCGTGCTCGGGATCGTCGTGGCGCAGCGCGCCGCGCGGGCGGCCGGGGGAGCGGGTGCGGTCGTGCCGCCGGCGACGACGGTGGGCGTGCCCGCACCCGGGGCACCGCGCCGCTGAACGGCAGGTGGCCGTGGTGTGACCGGGAGCACGTCCGTGCGATTTGGACGCCCGTGCGGCCTGACGTAGAGTAGAGACACCGACGCGGGGTGGAGCAGCTCGGTAGCTCGCTGGGCTCATAACCCAGAGGTCGCAGGTTCAAATCCTGCCCCCGCTACTCAGAAGGACGAAGGCCCGGACCGACAGGTCCGGGCCTTCGTCGTTCCGGATGTGGTTCCGGACGTCGTCCCGGACGTCGTGCCGGACGTGGTTCGGAGGCCGACCCGGGCGCGGTCAGCTCGCCGGCGTGCGCAGGATCGACGACATGCGCTTGCCGCGTGCGACCTCGTCCACCAGCTTGTCCATCCAGCGGATCTGCTGCATGAGCGGGTCCTCGATCTCCTCGACCCGCGTGCCGCAGATGACGCCGGTGATGAGCGAGGCGTTCGGGTTCATCGCGGGAGCCTGCGCGAAGAACGTCTCGAGGTCGACCTCGCGCGCGAGCACGTCCGTGAGGCCGGCCGCGTCGTAGCCGGTGAGCCAGCAGATCACCTCGTCCACCTCCGCCCGCGTCCGGCCCTTGCGCTCGACCTTCGCGACGTAGTGGGGGTAGATGCTGGCGAGGCTCGTGGTGAAGATGCGGTGACGCGGCACGGGGTTCCTCCCGACGGCGGACGGCTGAGTCGGCGGCGCTCGTGCGAGGACGGGACGGCCGACGTCCGGAGCCTACGGCCAGCCGCTCCCGGCACCGGGGTGCCCGCTACGGTCGCCGTCGCGCCCCGTCGGTCGTACGTTGCCCAGATCAGAGGTCGTTCACCCAGACCCCGGGGAGACACCACCATGATCAGCACGGACGACATCCGGCACCTGCTCGTCGGCGGCGGCACGGTCGTCGGGACCGACGGCGACAAGATCGGGAAGGTCGGGCAGCTCTTCCTCGACGACCGCACCGGGGACCCCGAGTGGGTCACCGTCAGCACGGGCCTGTTCGGGCGCGCGGAGTCCTTCGTCCCGCTCGCGGACGCGTCGGTCCGCGGCGACGAGATCGTCGTGCCCTACGACAAGGCGAAGGTGAAGGGGGCGCCACGGGTCGAGGACTCCGAGGGGCACCTGTCGCCGGACGAGGAGCGCGAGCTCTACCGCTACTACGGCGTGGCGGACGGCGAGGGCGTCAGCGCGAGCGCCGGCACCACGGGCGACGCGGACGACGAGGACCGGCGACGCGACGAGCACCGGACCGACGCAGCGACGTCCGGGGTCGGGGCGGGCACGGACCGCACCGACGACACCGACGGCTCAGCGGGCACGGGCGGGCGCCACGCGGCCGACACGCCCGTGGACGCGCCGCCGGCCGTCCGCAGGGACGCCTCGGACGCGGACGCCGGTCAGGGGAGCGTGACGACGGGTGGTGCACGCCTGCGCCGCTACGTGGTCACCGAGGAGCAGACGGTCACCGTGCCCGTCACGCGTGAGGAGGTGCGCGTGGAGCCCACGCCGGGGCCGGACGACGCCGGCACCGCCGGCGAGCGGCGCTGACCGCGGCGCCGTCCACCTCGCCGTCCGGCCGGTCCGGGCCGGTCCGGACGCGCACGGCCGCCGAGGCGGCCAGCACCCGGGCGCACCCCGGGTCCGTCCGTCGCCGCGCGGGGCGCGGCACACCCAGACCAGGAGCAGCCATGAGCACACACGACGCCAGCACCCCCGACCGCCCGAGCGCCGACGGCGCGAGCGCGGCCGACCCGCACGCCCCGTCCGGCGGGGCCGTCTCCGCCCGTGCCTTCGGCCGCGACCGCGAGAGCGTGGTCGCGCGGGAGAAGGAGGAGTACGGAGGCATGAAGTTCGGCTCGGCGTTCTTCGGCTGGCTGACCGCCACCGGGACCGCCGTGCTGCTCACCGCGCTCGCGGCCGCCGCAGGCACGGCCGTCGGTGTCGCGAACGACACGAGCCTCGGCGAGGCGGCGGACCAGGCCGCGTCGGACCCGGGCTCGGTCGGCCTCGTCGGCGGGATCGTCCTCGCCGTCATCCTGTTCGTCGCGTACTACTGCGGCGGCTACGTGGCCGGCCGGATGGCGCGGTTCGACGGCGCCAAGCAGGGCATCGCGGTGTGGCTGTGGGCCGTCGTCATCGCGATCGCGGTCGCCGTCCTCGCCGCCGTCGCGGGCGACCAGTTCAACGTGCTGGGCCGGCTCGACAGCTTCCCGCGCATCCCGATCGCCGAGGGCGACGTGACGACCGGCGGCATCATCACGCTGCTGGCCATCGCCGTCGTGAGCCTCGTCGGCGCGGTCCTCGGCGGGCTCGCCGGCATGCGCTTCCACCGGAAGGTCGACCGCGCCGGTCTCGGCCGCTGACCCCTCCCGACGACGGCCCGCACCGCCCGGTGCGGGCCGTCGCCACGTCCGCTGCCGGCCTCAGCCACCGCCGAGGCGTCGTGCGCGCAGCACGACGTCGTGCGTGTGGTGCGCGCCGGCGCCGCCCCGGACCGCCCGCTCGCGCACCTCGTCGACCTCGACGAGCCAGCCCGCCGTGAGCAGCGGCGCGACGTCGCGGGGGAGCACCCAGTCGTCGGGGTCGAAGCCGCCGTGCTCGCCGCCGCCGTGCTCGCCGCTGCCGTGGCGCGTGTCGTGGTGGACGACGAGGAGCGTGCCGCCGGGGGCGACCAGGCGGACCAGCGCACGCTCGGCCCGGGCGTCCGGGGTGCGGCGCAGGGCAGGGTACTGCGCGGAGACCAGGTCGAAGGCGCCGGCGGGCAGCGCGGCGTCCAGGAGGCCGCCGTGCACCCAGGTCACGGCGGCACCGGCGGCGGTCGCGTGCGCACGGGCGCGCGAGAGCGCGACGCCCGAGACGTCGAGGGCCGTGACGTCCCAGCCGTGCCCCGCGAGCCACACCGCGTCGGCGCCCTCGCCGCACCCCACGTCGAGCGCCCGCCCGGGGCGCAGGCCGCGCACCTCGTGCACGAGCGCGCCGTTCGGCTCCCCGCTCCACACGCGCTCGGCACCGCCGTACCGTGCGTCCCACTCCGCGGCGTCGGTCGGCGGGGCGGCGGCGCGCCCCCGCGGGTGCGCGGGCGGCGGGGGCGGCGTCGGCACTCCGGGGAGCAGGTCCGCGCGCACGTCCTGGTCGTCGGTCACCCGTCGAGCCTCGGCGCGGCGCGGGCCCGCGCACAAGGTGCCGTGCGGGAACGGCAAGGACCCGGTGGGCGGGGCCGCGGCCTCAGCGGTGACGCGGGTGGACCACGCCCGCGCTGCCGCCGCCACGACGCTCGGGCTCGGCGACCGACAGCAGCGTCCGGCGTCCGACGAACTCGATCGCCGTGACCGCCCCGATCTCCGGGTTGTCCGCGAACGTGTGCCCCAGGGCGGCGAGCCCCTCGCGCGGGAAGCCCGGCTCGGCCTGCACCGCGGCGGTGTTGCGCTGCGTCGCGCGGGGTGCGGCGACGGCCTCGGGCAGCGGTGTGCCGAGGTCGAGCCGGTCCACCAGCACCTGCAGCACGGTCGTGATGATGGTCGAGCCGCCGGGGGAGCCGAGGGCGAGCAGCGGGCGGCCGTCCTGCAGGACGATCGTCGGCGCCATGGAGCTGCGCGGGCGCTTGCCGGGACCGGGCAGGTTCGGGTCCGCGCCGCCCTGCGTGTCCGTGAAGCTGAAGTCGGTCAGCTCGTTGTTGAGCAGGAACCCGCGGTCGGGGACGACGATCGCGTTGCCGCCCGTCGACTCGATCGTGAGCGTGTAGGCGACGACGTTGCCCCAGCGGTCGGCCGTCGTCAGGTGGGTCGTGGACGTGCCGCCCGGTGCCTCCGCGCCCGGCTCGCCGCCGCCCGGGCAGCCGGCGTAGTCGCCGTCGGGCGAGCCCGGGGCGACCGGCTTCGGCAGCGCCGCGGCCGGGTCGACCAGGCACGCGCGCTCCGCCGCGAACCCGTCGGACAGCAGCTCGGCGAGGGGCACGTCGACGAACGCGGGGTCGCCGACGTACCGGTTGCGGTCGGCGAACGCGAGCGCGCTCGCCTCGAGGTAGCGGTGCAGCGCCTGGGTACGGTCGAGCGCCCCCAGGTCGCTCGTCTCGAGGATGTTCAGGGCCTCGCCCACGGTGGAGCCGCCCGAGGAGGGCGGGGCCATGCCGTACACGTCCAGGCCGCGGTAGGACACGTGCGTCGGGTCGCGGTGCACGACCTCGTAGGCGGCGAGGTCCGACCGCTCGAGCAGCCCCGGGCGCACGACGCGGTCCGCACCGGGCACGACCGGCGGGTCCTGGACGGTGGCGACGATCTCGCGCGCGAGCGGGCCCCGGTAGAGCACGTCCGCCCCGTACCGGGCCATCAGTGCGTACGTGCGGGCGAGGTCCGGGTTGCGCAACACCGAGCCGACGGCCGGCGGCGCGCCGCCCGGCAGGAACAGCTCGGCGGTCGAGGAGATGTCCGCGAACCGCTCGGCGTTGTCCGCGGTCTGCTGCGCGAACGTCTCGTCGACGACGAACCCGTGGTGCGCGACCCGCGTCGCCCCGGCGAGCGCCCGGCGCAGGCTGAACGTGCCCCACGCGTCGAGCGCCGCCTGCCACGTGGCGGGTGTGCCGGGCACACCGGCCGACAGCCCGGACGTGACCGCCTCCTCGAAGGGGAGCGCGACCCCGTCCTCCACGAACGCGTCGGGGCCCATCGCCGCCGGTGCGGTCTCGCGGCCGTCGATCGTGTGGACCTGCCCCGTGCGGGCGTCGTAGTAGACGAAGAACCCGCCGCCGCCGATGCCGGCCGAGTAGGGCTCGGTGACGCCGAGGGTCGCGGCGGCGGCCACGGCCGCGTCGACCGCGTTGCCGCCGCGGCGCAGCACGTCGAGGCCGACGCGCGTCGCGTCGGGGTCGACGGTCGCGACGGCGCCGCCGGTGCCCACCGCGACGGGCACCTTCACGGGCGGGCGGCCGGGCCGGCCACCGTGCCAGCCGCCGCGCCCGCGGTGGTCCAGCTCCGCCTCGGGCCCCGCGACGAGCGCCTCGAGCTCGGCGTCGACGGTCCCCTCGTCGACGGCGACCTCGTCCGGGACGGACGCGGCCCGGGGCGGGGCCGCGGCGACGGGCAGCACCCCCGCGGTGAGCGCGAGCGCCGCGGCGGCGGCGACCCCGAGCGGTCGGACGAGCGTGGACGTGCGCATGGTGGCCCCCGGGTGGTGCGACGTCAGGTGTCCGTCCTACCACCGCGCGCCCCGCCCGCCCAGCCCTCCGCGGGAACTCGACGGCGCGGGCGCGGGCGCCGCTACGGCAGCCGGGACGGCAGCCGTCGGACGGCCTCCCCGGCCCGGCCCGGGTCGAGGGGCACGGGGCTGACGAGCGTCGCCGGGCCACGGTGCAGCCAGCCGCTGGTCAGCGGGCGGCAGCGCACGCCGCCGCGACCCCGCATCGCGTGGTGCGCGCCCGGTGCGAGAACGCGGTCCATCCACGCGCACGGGTGCGCGGGGCGCCCGACCCGCAGGCGCACCGCGTCGCCGCCGGACTCGAGCACGACCTCCTCGCCGACGAGCGGGGCCAGCTCCGCGCCGCGCAGCACGACGTTGCGCCGGGTCAGCAGCGGGTCGAACGGACCGGCGCCGAGCTCGTCCGCGATCGCCTCGAGCGCCTCGACCGCGAACAGCGTGATCGCGGCGTCCATGTGGGCCGCCCTGCCGAAGAAGCGGTCGCCGACGACGCCCTTGTCGGCCACGACCTCGACGCGGTCCGCGTCGGTGGTCGGGACGTCGACGGCGCCGTCCCGCGGGCGGCCGAAGTACGCGTGCTCCGGGGAGACGAGCAGGTGCAGGACCTCCACCTCGTACCGGTACGGCGTCACCACGCGGCCCAGTGTCCGTCGTCCCGTGGTGACGGCACCAGCGGAGCCGCGCGGGTGGCGCGGCGCACCCGACGGAGCGGCCCGGGAGGCAGCCCGTCGCCCTCCGTCTGCCTTCCGTTCACCGGGCTGTGCCACCATCCCGCGGCCGACGGCGGTGCGTCCGCCCGCCGCGCGCACCGGGCCGTCCGGCCGACATGCCGAGCAGACCACGGTGCCCGCGCGCCGGGGAGGAGCTGACCGCCCGTGACCACCCCCGTGTCCGCGCCGTCGTCCCTGCGCGCCGGCGAGCGCGCGCCGGTGGCCCGCACGCTCGTCGACGTCTTCGCCGAGACCGTGCGCCGGCACCCCGACGCGGTCGCGATCGACGACGGGGACGAGGTGCTCACGTACGCCGCGCTCGACGACGCGGTGCGGCTGCGCGCCGCACGGCTCGCCGCGGCGGGCGTGCGGCGGGGCGACCGCGTCGGGGTCCGGGTCACGTCCGGCACCGTGGGGCTGTACCTGTCGGTGCTGGCCGCCCTGCGCGCCGGCGCCGCCTACGTGCCGGTCGACGCCGACGACCCGGACGAGCGGGCGCGGACCGTGTTCGCGGAGGCCGGCGTGCGCGTCGTGCAGGGGGACGGGCCGGAGCTGACGGACGCCGACGGCGCCGTCCTGCCCGCCGTCCCGGCGAGCGGGGGGCGCGCGGGCACGGACCCGCAGCCGCCGCGTCCGTCCGACGACGCCTGGGTCATCTTCACGTCCGGCTCCACGGGGCGGCCCAAGGGGGTCGCCGTCACGCACCGCAACGCGGCCGCGTTCGTCGACGCCGAGGCCCGGCTGTTCCTGCAGGGGGCGCCGATCGGACCCGGCGACCGGGTGCTCGCCGGCCTGTCGGTCGCCTTCGACGCCTCCTGCGAGGAGATGTGGCTCGCCTGGCGGCACGGCGCGACGCTCGTGCCGGCGCCGCGCTCCCTCGTGCGTGCGGGCACCGAGCTGGGGCCGTGGCTCGTCGAGCGCGAGATCAGCGTGGTGTCCACCGTGCCCACGCTCGCGGGCCTGTGGCCCGTCGACGCGCTCGCGGGCGTGCGGCTGCTGATCTTCGGCGGCGAGGCGGTGCCGCCGGAGCTCGCCGCGCGGCTCGCCGGACCGGGCCGGGAGGTCTGGAACACCTACGGGCCGACCGAGGCGACGGTCGTCGCCTGCGCCGCGCCGCTCGTCCCCGGCGAGCGGGTGCGCATCGGCCTGCCCCTCGACGGCTGGGACCTCGCCGTCGTCGGGCCCGACGGTGCCGAGGTGCCCGAGGGGGAGACCGGGGAGCTCGTCATCGGCGGGGTCGGCGTCGCGCGCTACCTCGACCCGGAGCTCGACGCCGTGCGGTTCGCGCCCGCGCCCGGGCTCGGCTGGGACCGCGCGTACCGCACGGGCGACCTCGTCGAGCGGCACGAGGAGGGTCTCGTCTTCGTCGGGCGCGCCGACGACCAGGTGAAGGTCAACGGGCACCGCATCGAGCTCGCCGAGGTGGACGCCGCCCTGCTCGCGCTGCCCGGCGTGGCCGGTGCCGCCGCGGCGGTGCGCCGGTCCGTCACGGGCGCGGCGCTGCTGGTCGGCTACGTGGTGGCCGCCGACGGCGCGCCGCTCGACACCCCCGACCTGCTGGCGCGGCTGCGCGCGGTGCTGCCCGGGTCGATGGTGCCGCTGCTCGCACCCGTGGCCGACATCCCGACGCGCACGTCGGGCAAGGTCGACCGCGACGCGCTGCCGTGGCCCGTGCCGGGCGCCGGCACGGCCCACCCGAGGCCGGCCTGACGGGGACGGCGGCCTGGGTGGGGCAGCAGTGGGCGGACGTGATCGGCGTGCACCCCGCCGACGCCGAGGACGACTTCTTCCTGCGCGGCGGCAGCTCGCTGACCGCCGCCCAGCTGGTGTCCGCGCTGCGCACCCGCTACCCCGAGGCGACCGTCGCGGACGTGTACGCGCACCCGGAGGTCGGGGACCTCGCGGACTTCCTCGACACGACGTGGCCCGAGGCGGCGCAGGGCCCGGCGGCCGGCGGCCCGGCCGCGGCCGTGCGCCCCGTGCCCGTGGCGGCGCAGGCCGTGCAGCTGCTCGCGCTGCTGCCGCTGCGCGGGCTCGTCGCGCTGCGCTGGCTGACCGCGCTCGCCGCCGCCGCGAACGTCGCGCACCTCGTGGCGCCCCTGCCGTGGCTGCCGCCCGTGTCCTGGTGGTGGGTCGCCGTCGGCTGGCTGCTCACCGTCAGCCCGCTCGGCCGTATGGGGGTCAGCGCGCTCGGCGCCCGACTGCTGCTCGCGGGCGTCCGCCCGGGCACGTACCCGCGGGGCGGCTCGGTGCACCTGCGGCTGTGGGCGGCGGAGCGGCTCGCGGAGGGCATGGGCGCCGTGACGCCGGCGACGGCCGCGTGGGTCGGGCTGTACGCGCGGGCGCTCGGCGTGCGCATGGGCCGCGACGTCGACCTGCACTCGGTGCCGCCCGTCACGGGCATGCTCACGCTCGGGCGGGGGTGCGCGGTCGAGCCGGAGGTCGACCTGTCCGGGCACTGGGTGGACGGCGACGTCCTGCACGTCGGGCACGTCACGGTCGGCGCGGGGGCGACCGTCGGCGCCCGGAGCGTCCTCTACCCCGGTGCGCACGTCGGCGCCGGCACGGACGTGGCCGCCGGCTCGGCGGTGCACGGGGCGACGGGGGAGGACGAGTACTGGACCGGCTCGCCCGCCACCCGGGCGCACGAGGCGCGGCACCCGTGGCCCTCCCGTCGCCCCGCGCGGGACCGGGCGCGGGCGTGGGTGGCGGGGTACGCGGCCGCCGGCGCGCTCGTCGCGGCCCTGCCCGTCGTCGCCGTCGCCGCCGGTCTGGCCGTCGTCGCGTGGGCGGTGCGCGGCACACCGACGCTCGGCGCGGCGGTCGGCCCCGCGCTGCTCGCGAGCGTGCCCGCGGGCCTGCTCGCGTACGCGCTGTACGCGGTCCTCGTCGTGGTCGCGGTGCGCGTGCTGGGCCGCGGCCTCCGGGAGGGGTACCACCCGGTCCGCTCGGGCCAGGGGCTGCGCGCGTGGACGACCCAGCGCGTCGTGGACGCCGCCCGCACGACGCTCTTCCCGCTGTACTCGTCGGTGGCGACGCCCGCGTGGATGCGCCTGCTGGGCGCGCGCGTCGGCGCCGGCACCGAGATCTCCACCGTCGTCGGCCTGCCGTCGATGATGCGGGTCAAGGACGGTGCGTTCCTCGCGGACGACACGATGGTCGCGCCCTACGAGCTGGGCGGCGGGTGGCTGCGGGTCGCCGTGGCCAAGGTCGGGCGGCGCGCGTTCCTCGGCAACTCCGGCATGACGGCACCGGGACGCGCCGTGCCGAAGAACGGGCTCGTGGCCGTGCTGTCCGCGACGCCCCGGCGCACCCGACCGGGCTCGAGCTACCTCGGCAGCCCCCGGCGCCGCTGCCGCGCGCGGCGACGCTCGACGACCCGGCGCGCACGTACGACCCGCCCCGCGCCTGCGGCGGGCCCGCGCCGCCGTGGAGCTCGCGCGCGTCGTCCCGGCGCTCGCGGTGGGCACGCTCGCGCTCGGGACGCTGCTGGCGCTGCAGGCCGTCGTGCTCGCGGCCGGCTGGTGGGCGGCCGTCGCGGCCGGCGGGCTCGTGCTGGTGGCCGCGGGCGTCGTCGCGGCGCTCGTCACGATCGTCGCGAAGTGGCTGCTCGTCGGGCGGCACCGGCCCGGCGACCACCCGCTGTGGAGCGCGGCCGTGTGGCGGGGCGAGCTCGCCGACACGTTCACGGAGATGCTCGCCGCCCCGTTCGCGGCCGACCCGGCGACGGGTACCGTCGCGCTGGTGTGGTGGCTGCGCGGGCTCGGCGCCCGGATCGGGCGGGGCGTGTGGTGCCAGTCGTACTGGCTGCCCGAGGCGGACCTGGTGCGCCTCGGCGACGGCGCCACCGTCGGGCAGGGGTGCGTCGTGCAGACCCACCTGTTCCACGACCGCGTGATGAGCCTGGACGCGGTGACGCTCGAGGACGGCGCGACCCTGGGGCCGCACGGCGTCGTGCTGCCGGCGGCCGTCGTGGGCGCCGGTGCGAGCGTCGGGCCGGCCTCGCTCGTGCTGCGCGGCGAGCGCGTGCCCGCCGGCAGCCGGTGGGTCGGCAACCCGATCGCCCCCTGGCGGGACGAGCGGGCGTCCGCGTGAGGCCCGCGGACCGCACGTCGTCCTCCGACCCCTACGCCACCGGCCACGGTGACCCGGCCTTCCACGTCGCGCACTACGACCTGGACCTCACGTACCGCGTCGCGCCGAACCGCCTGCGGGGGACGGCCACGCTCGACGTCGAGGTGCTCGCCCCGACCCGGGCGCTCGTGCTCGACCTCGTCGGCCTCGCGGTCGAGCGCGTCGAGGTGACGGGCGCCCCGCTCGTCCGCCACGACCACCGCGGCGGACGGCTCACGCTGCGGCTCGGACGGGACGTCGGGGCCGGCACGCGCCTGACGGTGACGGTCCGCTACGGCGGGACCCCGCGGCCCGTGCGCAGCCCCTGGGGCGAGGTCGGGTGGGAGGAGCTCGAGGACGGGGCGATCGTCGCGAGCCAGCCCACCGGGGCCCCGTCGTGGTTCCCCTGCAACGACCGCCCCGACGACCGCGCGACGTACCGCACGGCCCTGACGGTGGACACCCCGTACCGGGTGCTCGCGCACGGGCGCCTCGTCGGGCGGCGCACCCGCGCCAGCACCACCACGTGGGTGCACGAGGAGGACCGGCCGACCGCCACCTACCTGGCCACCGTGCAGGTCGGCCGCTACGAGGAGCTGGTGCTCGGCGACGGCGCGGCGCCGCAGCGCGCGCTCGTCCCGGCCGCGCTCGTGCCGGCCGTGCGGGGCCGGCTCGCGCACCACGACGCCCTGCTGTCCTGCCTCGTCGACGCGTTCGGCCCGTACCCGTTCGCCGGCTACACCCTCGTGTGCACGCCCGACGACCTGGAGATCCCCGTCGAGGCGCAGGGCGCGGCGGTGTTCGGCGCCAACCACCTGACGGGTCCCGACGCCGACGACCGCCTGGTGGCGCACGAGCTCGCGCACCAGTGGTTCGGCAACAGCGTCGGGCTGGGGACCTGGCAGGACATCTGGCTCAACGAGGGCTTCGCCTGCTGGGCCGAGTGGTGGTGGTCGCAGGCGTCCGGCGGACCCGACGCGCGGACCCTCGCACGCACGTGGCACGGCCGCCTGGCCGCGCGGCCGCAGGACCTGGTGCTGACCGACCCCGGCTACGACCGGATCTTCGACGACCGCGTGTACAAGCGCGGCGCGCTGACGCTCGAGGCCCTGCGCGCGGTGCTCGGCACCGACGCCTTCCTCGGGCTGCTGCGCGCGTGGACGTCCCGGTACGGGCACGCGACGGCCACGACGGACGACCTGCGCGCGCTGGCCGCGGAGCACGCCGCGGCGACCGGGGGCGACGCTCTCGCGCGGCGCGTGGCCGACCTGCTCGTCGACTGGCTGGACCGGCCCGCGCTGCCGCCGCTGCCCGCCGCGGGCTGACCCGGGGCCCGACGGCCCCGGGGGAGGGCCGGCACCGCCCGGGTCAGGACACCGTGCCGCGCAGCAGGCGGTGCCAGTAGACCTGCACCTCCAGGTAGCGGTCGAACAGGTAGAGCCCGCGCCCGGGACGCACCAGGTCCGGGAACGGCACGCTCGGCTCGGCGTTCCCGTCCCGGTCGTGCTCGGCGAGCAGGAGCCTGCGGCGGGACGTCGTCACGGGGGCGACGGTGTAGCCGTCGTAGCGCCGCACCGGCCCGCCCGTCCGGCGCGCGGCGAGGTTGTGCGCGACGACGGGCACCTGCTTGCGCAGCGCGCCCCCGGACGGCGAGGTCTCGACCGTCGCCACGTCGCCGAGCGCCCACACCCGCGGGTGCACGCGGTGCTGCAGCGTCTGCGGGTCGACGGCGACGAAGCCGTCCGAGCCCGGGCCGTCGAGGCCGCTGTCCGCGACCCAGCCGGGTGCGCGGTGCGGCGGCACGAGGAACAGGACGTCGTAGGCCAGGGCGTCGGGGCCGTCCGGGGTGCGGACGTGGACGGTCCGCGCACCGGGGTCCACGGACGTCGGCGTCGTGCCCGTGCGCACGCGGACGCCGTACGACTCCGCCGCGGCCCGCAGCTCGCGGTCCGCGCGGGCGAGACCCGCGAGCGCGTCGCCCTCGACCAGCAGGTCGACCGTGACGTCCCCCAGCACCCCCGTGCGCCGCCAGTGGTCGGCGGCCATGAGCAGGGGCTTGAGGCCGACGGGCATGCAGGGCACGTGCCGTGCCGACAGCGCGAACACCGCGCGCCCCGACGTCAGCGACGACAGCATCCGCCACGCGTCCGGCGCGTGCTCGGGCAGGTAGCTCGTCGAGGCGTGCGGGCCGGCGACGGCCTCGCGCGACCCCGGGACCGCGGCCCAGTCGACCTGCGAGCCCGGGCAGAGCACGACGTCGCCGCACGTCAGCTCGTCGCCACCCGCCAGGTGCACGGCGGGTCCCGCCGGGTCCACGGCCGTGACCCGGTCGCGGTACCAGTGCACGCCGCGGGCATGACCTCGACCTGCGGGCGGGTCAGGTCGTCCAGCGTCGCCGTGCCGCCCGCGACGTACGAGAGCAGCGGGCGGTAGTGGTGCACGTCCTTCGGCTCGACGACGGCGACGTCACGGCACCCGTCGCGCAGCAGCTTCGCCGCCAGGGAGATGCCGGCGTTCCCGCCACCGACGACGACGACGTCGTGACGACGCACGCTCATGCGGCACGCTCCCGCGGGCTCGAGGACGAGGACGTCCGCCACGCTAGGCGACCGTCCCCGCGTCCGCCCGCCGGGCGCGGGCGTGGGCGCGGACCGGCGTCAGGGCGTGAACCGGCCGGTGCGGGGCGGCCCGCCGCTGACCGAGGCGACGATGTCGGCGGCGAGGTCGGCGACCTTCCGGTTGCGGCCCTGGCTGGCGCGGCGCAGCAGGGCGAACGCCTCGTCCGCGGTGCAGCGCTGCTGGGCCATGAGGATGCCGAGGGCCTGGTCGATGGCGCTGCGCGACTCCATCGCGGCGTGCAGGTGGTCGACCATCTCGGCCTGCTCGGCGTGCCGCAGCGCGACCGCCACGACCTTCTGGGCGCGGGCCGCGAACGCCGCGAGGTCGTCGCGCAGCGCGCCGGCGAACATGCCGGGTCTGGTGCCGTACGCGTTGAGCGCCCCGACCGGCCGGCCGGCCGGTGCCAGCGGCAGGGACAGGCTGCTGCGCAGGCCGTGCTCGGCGACGCGTGCGGGGTAGACGCCCCAGCGGCTCTCGCGCGCGTAGTCGTCGACGACGACGACCACCCCGTGGACGAGGCTCTCGAGGCAGGGGCCCTCCTCCTCGTCGTACTGCAGCTCGTCGGCGACCTGGGAGAGCGGGTCGCTCGACCCGACGCTGAGGGCCCGCCGGCCGCGGCGGACCGTGATGCCGCACGCGGCGACGTCGGGGTGGAGCGCGGCGGCGGCGTCGGCCACCTGCTGGAGCTGCTCCTCGACCGCGTCGGTCCGCAGCACCAGGTCGAGCAGGGCGGCCGTCTGGTCGACGGGGGCGCCGGGCCGCCCGAGGGCAGGGCGCCGGGCGCGGAGGCGTGGTCAGCGGGCACGTCGATCACCGATCTCGGTGGCGGAGCCACGGCACGGGTGCGGCGGGTCGCGTCACGGATGGACGTTCGGCCGCAGACGGCGGCGGTTGCCCCGCCGCTCGGGGATCCCCGGTCACCGTCCACGGTACCCCTGCGCGCGCCCGGTCGACGGCTGGTGGTTCCGCCCGCCCTGTCCGAAGGGTTACCGTGGTCCCGGTTGGGACGCAGCCGTCCCGCCGGTGACCACCGGCGGCCCCGCTCGCGCCGCACCGCCGGCGCCCGGCCGAGGAGGCCCCGTGGCGAACACGCCGGTCCCGGTTCCCGTCGACGTCCCCACGGTCGGCGCGGGGTGCACCGTCGAACGCGTGGGCGGCGCCGAGCCGCTGCTGCGCCTGCACGGCGACCTGGACCGCGACGCCGCACCCCGGGTCGAGGCCGTGCTGCGCGCCTCCCTCTCCGGCGACCGGCCGCACGTCGTGCGGCTCGACCTCGGACCACTGACGTTCGTGGACGTCGAGGGCGTCCGGCTGCTCGGCCGGGTGCAGCGAGCCGCCGCCGCCCGCGGCGCCCGCCTCGTCCTGCTGCACGTGCGGCCGCTCCTGCGGGAGGTCGCGCGCGTCGTCGCCCCGGACCTGCTCGCGGCCGAGGAGCGGCCGGGTCGGCCGGGCCCGCGCGGGTCCTGACCGCGGCAGCGCCGCTGCGCGCCGCGCCGGCCGGTGGCACGGTGGTCCGGTGCCCGACAGTCCGCCGCCCCTGCTGACCTTCGGTCACGGCACGCTCGACCAGGACGGGATCGTCGCGGCGCTGCGCGCGGGAGGCGTGCGGTCCGTGGTGGACGTCCGCCGGTTCCCCGGCAGCCGCCGGCACCCGCACGTCGGGCGGGACGCGCTGGCCGGGTGGCTGCCCGACGCGGGTGTCGCGTACCGCTGGGAGGAGCGGCTCGGCGGGCGGCGTTCGGTGCGCGGTGCGGAGGCGGTGGACACGTGGTGGCAGGTGGCGGCGTTCCGCGCGTACGCCGCCCACACGCGCACCGACGCCTTCCGCGCGGGCATGGGGGACCTGCTCGCCGAGGTCGCCGCGGCAGGTGACGGTCGCGTCGCGGTGATGTGCAGCGAGACGGTGTGGTGGCGCTGCCACCGCCGGCTCGTCGGCGACGTGGCCGTCCTGCTGCACGACGTCGAGGTGCTGCACCTCGCCCACGACGGGCGCCTCGCCCCGCACCGGCCGGCGGCGGGGGCGCGCGTCACGGACGAGGGCCTCGTCTACGACGCCCCGGCGGACGCCGGCTGAGCGGCCGTCCCCGGGTGGGGCCGGTCAGCCGGGCCGGGCGGGGGAGCCCGCGCCGCCGGCGGTGACCCCGTGCCGGCGTCGCACGAGGTCGACGACGCCGATGACGAGCGCGACCACGAGCAGCGCCACCGTCGCCATCAGCCCGTTCGTCACGCCCGCGGTGCCGTCGCCGGAGGCTGCCCCGGCGAAGTACAGGGCACCGACGACCGCGATCCCGACCGCCGACCCCAGCCGCTGCCCGGTCTGCAGCACCCCGCCCGCCGCACCCGCCTGGTCGACGGGCACGTGCTCGAGCGCGAGCGTCTGGTTCGGGGCGATGACGAGCCCGCTGCCCAGGCCGGCCAGCAGCAGCGGCGCGGCGGTCCACCACCCCGTGACGGACCGGCCGCCCGCCGCGTCGAGCAGCACGTCGGTCAGCACGAGGCCGGCGACGACGAGCACCAGCCCGGTGACGACGACGGCGCGTCCCCGGGTGCTGACGACCCGCCCGCCGATCGCCGCCGTCACCGCCGAGCCGAGCGCGAACGGCGTGATCGCCAGGCCCGCCTGCAGCGGGGTGTAGCCGAGCTGGTCCTGCAGGTACAGCGTGAGGACGAAGAAGATGCCCGTGAACCCGGAGAAGTACGCGAGCGCGAGCAGGGCGCCGGACGCGTACCCGGGCACGCGGAACAGGGACAGCCGCACCATGGGCGTACCGCCGCGCGCGTCGACGCGGCGCTCCCACAGGACGAACACCGCCAGCAGCACGAGCCCCACGACCAGCAGCGCCGCGTCGACCGGCTCCCACTGCTCGCTCACCAGCGGCCAGAGCACGCCGACGACGCCTGCGCCCAGCAGCACGGCCCCCACGGCGTCGAGGTCGCGCGCCGGCTCCTTGTCGCGCCGCGGCGCGAGGTAGCGCAGGGACAGCAGGATCGCGAGCACCCCGACGGGCAGGTTGACGAGGAAGACCCAGCGCCACCCGTGCTCCGGCCCGACGACGGCGAGGATCACGCCGCCCAGCACGGGACCGATCGCGGTGGACACGCCGATGGTCGCGCCGAGGCGCCCGAACGCCCGCCCGCGCTCGGCCCCCTGGAAGAGCTGCTGGATCAGCCCCGAGACCTGGGGGTTGATGATGCCGCCGCCGACGCCCTGCGCGAGGCGCGCCACGACGAGCCACGCCGCCGACTGCGCGAGCCCCGCGGCGAGCGACGCGAGCGTGAAGACCAGGACGCCCGCGATGAACAGCGCCCGCCGGCCGCGGGCGTCCCCGAGACGCCCCGCGCTGACCAGCACGAGCCCGAACGTCAGCGCGTACCCGGACACCACCCACTGCAGCGCGGCGGCGGACGCGTCGAGCTGGTCGGCGATCGAGGGGAGGGCGACGTTGACGATGCTCACGTCGAGCAGCGTCATGAACCCCGCGGTGAGGCAGACGCTGAGGGCCTTCCACCGGTTCGGGTCGGGCTCGGCCTCCGGACGCGCCGCCGTCACGGCGCGAGGCGGACGGGACCGGCGTCGATCCGCACCCGGAAGAGCGCGTACGGCTTCTCGCGCCGGTCCTGCCCGCGCTGGTAGGTCGCCTGCCGGTGCAGCTGGTTCGCCGTGACGTACAGCCAGCCGTCCGCGACCGACAGGGTGTCGGGCCACAGCAGCCGCGGGTCGCGGGCGACGGTCTCGAACGTGCCGTCCGGCAGCCGGCGCAGCACCGCGTCCTGCTCGTACGCCGTGAGGTACACCCGTCCTGCGTCGTCGGTCTCCAGCCCGTCGGAGCCGGTGCCCTTGTCGCCCTCGTCCACGACGCTCGCCGCGACGGCGTCGTCGTCGAGGGACCGGTCGACGAGCGCGTCGACGGACACGCTCCACCAGCGCCGGCTCGCCAGCGGGCAGTACAGCAGCCGCTCGCCGTCGGCCGAGATCGCGATGCCGTCGGCGCCCATCGCGACGGGCTGCGCGTCCGCGTCGGGCTCGGGCGCCTGGACGAACGGGCGTCCCTCGACGAGCGGGCGGAAGTCCTGCCAGCCGAGCGCCTTCGTCGACGGGTGGTCGTGCAGGCGCCGCCACGCGTCCCCCGTCGCGAGGTCCACGACGACCAGGCCGTTCGGCCCGGAGTCGGAGGAGTCGGTGATGAACGCGTACCCGGCGTCACCGCGGCGCAGGTCCAACCGGACGTCGTTGAGGTAGGTGCTGGGCAGCGCGACGTCGGGCGCGAACGTGATCACCTGCGCGACGGTGTCCGTCGCGAGGTCGACGCGGACGAGCTTCGGCCCGCCGGGCTGCGTCGGCTCGAACATCGGGCTGCCGGTGTCGAGCACCCACAGCCGGTCGGCGGGGTCGACGACGACGCTCTGCACCGAGACGAACGCCCCGGCGTCGTCCTGCCCGGACGGGCTGTTCCACCGCTCGTCCGGGTACGGCACGGCCTGCCCGTCGCGCAGCTCGGTGACGGTCGCGGGCACGTCGTCGCCCCACAGCGGGTAGTTGACGAAGACCCGGCCCGTGCGCGACACCGTGACGCCGGTGGGCATGGGGCCGTGGAACTCGTGGACGAGCTCGAGGTCGGTCATCGGTGCTCCTGTCGTCGGGCTCCTGCCATCGGGGCGGGGGTCATCCGGCGTGCTCCGCGGACAGGCCCGCGGGGTCGTCGCCGGCCTCGCCCGCGCGCTGCCGGTCGAGCAGGTCGCGGCCGTGCGCGCCGTCCGGCTCCTGCGCGAGCCCCTGCCGCATCTGCTCCACCTTCGACGCGGGCACGCGCGGCGGGAGCAACGGGGCGTCGCGGTCGACCACGGCGTGCAGCACGCAGGGCCGGTCGGCCGCGAGCGCCTCGCGCCACGCGTCGGCGAGCTGCCCGGGCTCGTCCACCCGGATGCCGCGGAGCCCGAGCAGCTCCGCGTACTGCGCGTAGGGGAACGCCGGCACGGTCTGCGAGACGGGGAAGCGCGGGTCGCCCTCCATCTCGCGCTGCTCCCACGACACCTCGGCCAGGTCGCCGTTGTCGAGCACGAGCAGGACGAACCGCGGGTCGGCCCAGTCGCGCCAGCGGTGCGCGACGGTGACGAGCTCGTTGATGCCGTTCATCTGCGCCGCGCCGTCGCCGGACAGGGCCACGACGGGCCGGTCCGGGTGCAGCAGCTTGGCGGCGATCCCGTACGGCATCGCCGACCCCATGGACGCGAGCGTGCTCGACAGGTGCGCCGGCACGCCCGGCGGCAGGCGCAGGAACCGGGCGTACCAGTACACGACCGAGCCCACGTCGACCGCGACCTGCGCGTCCGCGGGCAGGTGCGCCGACAGCTCGTGCAGCACGCGCTGCGGGTTCAGCGGCGTCGCGGGTGCGGCGACGCGCTCGTCGGCGATCCGCCGCCACGCCGCGACGGACTCCTCGACGTGCGCCCGCCACGGCCGGCGCTCGTCCGCGCTGCGCTCCGGCAGCCGCGCGAGCAGCGCCGCGAGCGTCGTCCCGGCGTCGCCCGCGAGCGGCACGTCGACCGGGTACTTCGCGCCGAGGTTGCGCGCCGCGACGTCGACCTGGACGGTCCGCACCTGCCCGAGCGGCGGGTAGAACTCGGTCCACGGGTCGCTGCTGCCGACGATGAGCAGGGTGTCGCAGCGGGCCATGAGGTCCGCCGACGCGGTCGTGCCGAGGTGGCCCATGACGCCGCAGTGGAACGGCAGGCCCTCGTCGAACAGCGGCTTGGCGGGCAGCGACGTCGTCAGGCCCGCGCCGAGGCGCTGCACGACCTCGAGCACCTCGCGCGTCGCGTGCGCGGCGCCGCGACCGGCCAGGACCGCGACGCGCTCGCCGGCGGCCAGCAGCTCGGCCGCCCGGTCGAGGTCGTCGTCGTACGGGACGCTGCGCGCGCGGGCGTGCGCCGGGGACGTCGTCACCACGCCGTGGGACTGCTCGGGCTCGGGCAGGTCCGCCTTCTGCACGTCGTGCGGGACGATCACGGCCGTCGGGCTCGACGTGGCGAGCGCCGTGCGGATCGCGTCGTCGAGCACGTGCGTCATCGCCTCGGGCGCCATGACCGTCTGCACGTACTGCCCGCACACGTCCTTGAGCAGCACCGGCAGGTCGACCTCCTGCAGGTACCCGCTGCCGAGCGCCGTCGTCACGACCTGCCCAACGATCGCGACGACCGGCGTGCGGTCGAGCTTGGCGTCGTACAGGCCGTTGAGCAGGTGCACCGCGCCCGGCCCCTGCGTCGCCAGGGCCACGCCGACCCCGCCGCCGTACTTCGCGTGGCCCGTCGCCATGAACGCGGCCATCTCCTCGTGCCGCGCCGTGACGAGCTCGACCTCGTCCTGCGCGCGGTGCAGCGCCGCGAGGATCGGGTCGATGCCGTCACCCGCGTACCCGAAGACGCGGTGCACGCCCCACTGCGCGAGCCGCTGCACGATCCCGTCCGCCACCGTCACCATGTACGCCGTCCTCGTCGTCGGATCCGTCCCGCCCCGGCCGCCCGGGCGCTCAGCCGACGAGGCGGTCCGCGGGCACGCCGAGGTGGACCGTGCCACCCTCCACGGACGCGATCTCGTCGGCGGCGGCGTAGCGGGAGCCCGTGAAGAGGCCGCGCGCGTCGATGCGGACGTACCCGACGCGCAGCAGCCGCTCGCGCTCCTGCTCGGGCAGGTCCGAGGGTCCGACGATCGCGTCGACCACCGCACCGACGATCCCGCCGGTCCCGCCCGTGTCCTGCCCGGCGCCCGTCGCGGCGCCCGGGTCACCCATCGCCACGGACGCGACCGTGCCGACGCGCTCGCCGGCGGCGTCCACGACGTCCATCCCCTCGGTGACCTGCCCGATCGGGCCCGCACCGCCCGCCGTCGCCGCGTCCGTCATGCCGCCTCCTGCGTCCCGTGCCGGGGCCCGTACGGCCCGACGTCGTGCCTCCCGACGGTAGGCGCGTGAGGATGACGACGCAGCCCGGGCGGGCCGGTGGCCCCGCCCGACCTCGCCGACCGCCCGGAGGCACCCGTGCTCCTGCTCGCGTTCGCGGCCCTCCTGCTCGTCGCCGTCCTGGTGTCCGAGCGGGCCAACAGGACGGTCCTCTCGACGGCCGTGCTGTTCCTGCTCGGCGGCTTCGCGCTCGGCCCGGGCGTCCTGGACGTGATCGACGTCGAGGTCGGCGACCCCGTCGTGTCGCAGCTCGCCGAGCTCGCCCTGTTCTCGGTGCTGTTCACCGACGGCATGCGGGTCGGGTGGCGGGACCTGCGCGCGGCGTGGCGGGAACCGGGACGCGCGCTGCTGCTGGGGCTGCCCCTCACGCTGCTCGTGACCGCGGCGCTGGCGCACCTCGTGGCGGGTCTGCCCTGGCTCGAGGCGCTGCTGCTCGGTGCCGTCCTGGCGCCCACCGACCCGGTCTTCGCGGCCGCGATCGTCGGACGGCGCGAGGTGCCGATGCGGCTGCGGCACCTGCTCAACGTCGAGTCCGGCGTCAACGACGGCCTGGCGCTGCCGTTCGTCCTCGTCCTCCTCGGCACGGTGGGGGGCGAGGGCACGCCGAGCGGATGGGTGCTGGCCGAGGAGATCGCCCTGGGCCTCGTCGTCGGGATCGGCATCCCGCTGGTGGTCGTCCGCCTGGAGCGGCTGCCGTTCCTCCAGGCGTCGCGGGCGCTCCAGCCGCTCGTGGCGGTCGTGACCGGGCTGCTGGTCCTCGCGGTCAGCCAGGTGACGCACGCGAACCTGTTCCTCGCGGCGTTCGCCGCGGGCATCACGCTGGCGAGCGCGAGCCCCGACCTGCGGCACGAGTTCGAGCAGTTCGGCGAGCTCGTCACCGAGCTGCTCAAGCTCGCCGCGATCCTCGTCTTCGGCGCGCTGGTCACGCCCGCGTTCCTCTTCGAGGAGATCACCCTGGCGGGCTGGGTGTTCGCGGTGCTGGCGCTGGTCGTGGCGCGGCCCGTCGCGCTGGCGATCTCGTTCGCCGGGTCGGGCATCCCCGCGCGGCAGCAGGCCGCGGCGATGTGGTTCGGTCCGAAGGGCTTCGCGTCGGTCGTGTACGGCCTGATCGTGCTGGAGTCCGGGATCGCGCGCGCCGACGAGCTCTTCCACCTCGTGGCGCTCGTCATCGTCCTGTCGATCCTGGCCCACTCCTCGACCGACGTCGTCGTCGCGCGGCAGTTCCACGAGGCGGACGACGAGGCGGACGACCAGGCGGACGGGCCGCCGATCGCCCGCACGCCCGGCTAGACCGACCTGTGGCGTCAGGTGGACGGGCCGAAGCGTTCCGCGCGGATCGCGGACGCGTCGTGCCCGAGCACGAGCAGCATGCGCGAGACGGCCTCCACGAAGCCCGTCGGGCCGCACACGAAGACCAGCGGCCGCAGGTCCGCGGGCCAGCCGTGGCGGGCGAGCCCGCGCAGGTCGAGGCGCCCGGGCGGACGCCCGGACGGGTCGTCCGGCGGGACGCCGCGCGTCCAGACGACGTGCGTGTCGACGCCGTCGTCACGCCGTCGCGGCCCCGTCAGCTCGTCGAGGAACAGCGCGTCCCCGGGCATCCGCACCGAGTAGACGAGGCGGAACGGGGTGCGGTCCGCCCGCCGCCGGCGCTCGCGCACCATGGACACGAGCGGCACGACGCCCGACCCGCCCGCGAGCAGCAGCACGGGCGCTCCGCCGGCCGCGCCGGGCGCCCACACGAACCAGCCGCCGACCGGGCCGCGCACCTCGATGCGCTGCCCCACGGCGAACTCGTCGACCAGGTAGGGCGAGACCTCCCCGCCCTGCACGCGCTGCACGGTGACCTCGACGCGCGTGGGGGCGTCCGGGTCCCACGGCGCGCCGATCGAGTAGGCGCGCACGGCCGTGTAGCCGTCGTCGGCCGTCAGGCGCAGGTCGACGTGCTGGCCCGCACGGTGCCCGCCCCAGCCGGGCACGTCGAGCACCAGCGTGCGCGCCGACGCGCTCTCGGCGTGCGCGTCGACCATCGTCGCGACCCGCCAGCCCGACGCGACCGCGAACCGCTCCCCGAGACGTGCCGCCCCGCGGGCGCGCCCGCCGGTCCCGTCGTCACCGCCTCCGCCATCGCGCGCCCCCTCAGTCGCCCTGGTAGCGCTGCTCGCGCCACGGGTCGCCGTAGTCGTGGTACCCGTACCGCTCCCAGAAGCCGCGCTGCTCGTCGCGCACGAGGTGGATCTCCTTCACCCACTTCGCGGACTTCCACAGGTACAGGTGCGGCACGAGCAGGCGCGCGGGCCCGCCGTGCTCGGCGTGCAGCGGACGGCCGTCGTAGGTGTGCGCGACCCACGCCCGGCCGCCGAGCAGGTCGGCGACGGGCAGGTTCGTCGTGTACCCGCCGTGGCAGGCGACGAGCGCGTACTGCGCGGACGAGCGCACGTCGGCGAGCAGGACGTCCAGGCTCACGCCGCGCCAGCGGGTCCCGAACTTCGACCAGCGCGTCACGCAGTGCAGGTCGACGGTCGGCTCGTCCTGCGGCAGGGCCATGAGGTCGGTCCACGACCAGGACCACTCCTCGAGGTCCTCGTTGCGGACCGTCAGGCGCCACCGCTCCGTGGGGACGTGCGGCGTGGTGCCCGCCGTCAGGACCGGGAAGCCGTGCTCCTCGTACTGGCCCGGGGGCAGCGCGATGCCGGCGGGCCGCGGGCGGCCGCGGAACCCGGGTGTGAGGTCGGTGGCGGCGACGGGCTCCTCCGGCGGCATGGGGCCATCGAACACGCCGCAGGGCCGTGAGCGACAGCCCCCGGCGCGTCAGCCGGTCACGACCTCCAGCGTGACCGGCACGTCCCGTCCCGCGTGCGCGGCGTCAGGCGGTCGGCAGGTCCAGGTCGCACACGACGGCGCGGTGGTCGGACGGCAGGACGCCGTGGACGGGCTCGTGCCCGGCGAGCGCGGCGTGCGTGACGTGCAGCGGCGGGGCGTCCGGCCGCCCGCGGCGGGCCAGCACGTGGTCGATGCGCCGGTCGATCTGCTTGACGGCCTCCAGCGGCGCCACCGGGGTGTCCGACGCGAGCGTCACGGCGTCCGGGTCGCCGCCGCCCAGGAGCCACAGGTCCTCCGCGACCTCCTCGAGCGGGGCCAGCTCCGGCGTGCCGGGCGCGGCGTTGAGGTCGCCGACGAGCAGCACGGGCAGGTCGCCGTCGAGCGCGGGGTCCGCGAGCAGGTCCGCGAGCGCGCGGGTCTGCGCGCGGTGGTCGGCGCTCGCCCCGGGCGTCGGCTCCCACTCGGTGCAGGCGACGAGCACGTGCAGCGGGCCGGCCGGGTGGTCGAGGACGGCGTGCAGCGCGCGCGCCGGGGCGTGCACGTGCGCGGGCAGGTCGTGCACGGTCGTCGTCCGCACCGGCCACCGGCTCACGAGCCCGATGCCGATCTCGACGCCCTCCTGCACGGCGTGCTCGGACGGCTGCGGCGCCGGCGGCACGCCGACGGGGACGAACACCCCGTGCCCGCCCAGCAGCGCGGCGAGCTCATCGGGCTGGCTCCCGTCCGCGTCGCGCCAGGTCTCCTGGAGCCCGAGGAGGTCGGGGCGCAGGTCCGCGACCACGGACCGGATCGCGCGCTCGCGGGCCGGCCACGCCTCGCCGAAGCGCCACCACACGTTCCACGTCGCCACGCGCACGCGCCGACGCTACGACCACCCCGGACCGGCGGTAGTCCCGGCCGCTCGGGGCGCGGACGGGGCGCGGGTCGGCCACGCTGTCCCCGACGGACGCAGTCCCCGACGGGCGCGCGAGCACGGCCGGGGGCCGGGACGGAGGTGGACGATGGCGCGCCGGCGCGACGAGCGGACGGGGGAGCGGCCGGGCGAGCTCGAGACGTACCGGTCGATGCGCGACTTCGACCGCACGCCGGAGCCCGCCGGCGGGACGCCCGAGCCCGCCCCGACGGGCGCCGCCGGTTCGTCGTGCAGCGCCACCGCGCGCGCCGGCTGCACTACGACGTGCGGTTCGAGATCGACGGCGTCCTCGTCAGCTGGGCCGTGCCGCGGGGGCCGACCCTCGACCCCGACGTGCGGCGCATGGCCGTGCACGTCGAGGACCACCCGCTCGAGTACGAGGACTTCGAGGGCGTGATCCCCGCCGGCGAGTACGGCGGCGGGGACGTCATCGTGTGGGACCGCGGCACGTGGGAGCCGTACAAGGGCGACGACCCCGCGGCGGACGTGGCCCGCGGCGAGCTGCACGCCGAGCTGTACGGCGAGCGGCTGCGCGGCAAGTTCCTGCTGGTGCGCCGCGGGGAGGGGGACGGCGGCAAGGAGCAGTGGCTCATGCTGCACAAGCACGACGAGCACGCCGTGACGGGCTGGGACGCGGAGGACCACCCCACGTCCGTCGTCTCCGGGCGCACCAACGACGAGGTCAAGGCGGACCCCGACCGGCTGTGGCGGTCGGACCTGCCCGCGTCGGAGGCGTCCGTCGCGCTGCACCCGCCCGTGCCGCCGGGCCCGACCGACGACGAGCTCGCCGCCCTCGACGACATCCGCCGCGACGGCACGTGGGAGGTGTTCGGCCGTGCGCTGCGCGTGACGAACCTCGACAAGGTGCTGTTCCCCGGCCGCGAGGGCGAGGAGCCCGTGACGAAGCGCGAGCTCGTGCGGTACGCCGCGCGCATCGCGCCCGTCGTCCTGCCGTACCTGCGCGGGCGCCCGCTCAACATGCACCGCTACCCGGAGGGGGCGGGCAGGAAGGGGTTCTGGCACAAGCAGCTGCCCGAGCACGCGCCCGACTGGGTGCCGCGCTGGGACAACCCGGAGGCGGACCCGGGGGAGACGACGACGTACCTCGTGGTCGACGAGCCGGCGGCGCTGGTGTGGGCGGCGAACTTCGGCGCGCTCGAGTGGCACGCCTGGACGTCCCTCACCGCCGACCCGCACCGGCCGACGTACGCGCTCGTCGACATCGACCCCGGCACGTCCACGCCGTGGGAGGACGTGCTGCTGCTGGCCCGCCTGCACCGGGACGCGTTCGCGCACCTGGGCGTGACGGCGCAGCCGAAGCTCACCGGCCGGCGCGGCATCCAGGTGTGGGTGCCGATCGCCGTCGGCCCGTCCTTCGACGAGACGCGCGCGTGGGTCGAGACGCTCTCCCGCACGGTCGGCGCCGTGGTGCCGGACCTCGTGAGCTGGCGGTGGGAGGTGCGCGAGCGCGGCGGCCAGGCGCGCCTGGACTACACGCAGAACGCCATCAACAAGACGCTGGTCGCGCCCTACAGCCCGCGCGCGGCCGCCGGCGCGCCCGTGTCGGCGCCGATCACGTGGGACGAGCTCGACGAGCCGTGGCTGCGCCCCGACGCGTTCACCGTCCGCACGGTCCTGGACCGGATCGCCGAGCGCGGCGACCCGTTCCGGGCCGTGCTCGCGCGCGACCAGCGCCTGCCGCGGCTGCGCTGACCGGCGTCACTCCAGCACGCCGCACGCGACCCGGTCGCCGGAGTCGCCGGTGCGCAGCGTCTCGTCGTCGGGACCCTGCGGCGCGTACCGCTCGGGGACGTTCGCGAAGTTGTCGCGGCCGGAGTGCACCATGACCGCGCTGCCGTCGTCGTCGAGCAGGTCGGCGTCGGTCAGCATGTCGGTCACGGTCTCGAGGTGCGCGGTGCCGTCCTCGGTGACGTACAGGCTCGGCAGGTCCCCGGCGTGGGCGCCGTGGTCGCCCTCGTCCGCGCCCAGGTGCCCACCGGCGGACAGGAACGCGCCGGTCCGGCTCGGGTCGTCCGGCGGCGAGCTCTCCGGGTCGCACTCGCCGACGGCGTGCACGTGGAACCCGTGGAACCCGGGTTCCAGGCCGCCGTGCACGTGCACGACGACCCGCATCCCCTCGCCCTCCGGGATCAGCTGCACGTCGCCGACGTCCTCGCCGTCCACGTCCTGCAGAGTCGCGGTCGCCACCGGCACGCCGGTCACCACCGGCGTCGAGGCCGGCGTGCCGCCGGCCGTCGCGTCCGGGGCCGCACCGTCGCCCCCGCCGTCGTCCGCCGCGCAGCCGGCCAGCGCCAGCGCGGCGAGCGCGGCCACGGACGTGCGTCGTACCAGGTTCCTCATCGTCGCCCCCTCGTGACGGTCCCCTGTCGCGGGTCGGGGCACCGACGCGGCCCGACCCCACGGGTCCAGCGTGGGCCCGTCCGGCCTCGTGCGCAGCCCGGGGCGGCGGGCCCCGGGTGCGCGCCCGCGGCACGCGGCACATGCTGGGGGGACCACCCCCGACCCGGAGGAGAGCCATGACCGACGACGTCGCGCGTGACGCGCTGCCCGTCCCGGACTACGACCACCTGCCCGTCGGGAGCCTCGGGCACCGGATCCGCTCGCTGGAGGCGGACGAGGTCGAGGTCCTGCGCCGGTACGAGGAAGCGCACGGCAACCGGCTGCCCGTGATCCAGGTGCTCGACCAGCGTCTGCGGGAGCTCGCCGACGGTGCCGAGCCGTCCGGCGGGGACCCCGCGGGGATCGCCCCGGAGCAGGCACCCGCGCCGCAGGGCGGCAGCACGGCGTCCCCGGCGACGACGGGCCCGCCGCAGAACCCGCCGTCCCAGGGTGTCCCGACCAACCCGGCGCAGCCGCGGGGCTGACGCGACGGGCTCACGACCGCCCGCCCGGTGCCCGGCACCGCGGCGGGCGGTCGTGCGTCAGCGGCGCTCGCAGGCCATCAGCAGGTTGCCGTCGGGGTCGCGGAACTGCAGGAACGCCACGGACCCGATGTCGGTGACGTCGCCGACGCGCTCGACGCCGAGCGCGTCCAGATGCTCCCGGACGGCGGCGAGGTCGTCGACCCACCAGATGAACCGCGGCGGGCCGTCCGCGGTGAACCCGGGGTGGTGCGCGTCGAGCGCGAGACCGACCTCGCCCTCCGTGGGCAGGTCGTGGATCCGCCCCTCGTGGCTCGTGTCGCCGGGGTCGAGCCCCAGCAGGGCGGAGTACCAGGCGACGGCAGCGGGCATGTCGCGCACCGGGACGAACACCTGGCCGATGCGGTTGCGGAGCGGGGACGCAGTCATGGTCGGGAGGCTAGCGGTGGGGTCCGACGCCTCAGGCGTGCAGGAGCGGCACGCCCGCGGCCGCGAGGTCGACGAGCGTCGGGTGGTCGGCGGGCACGTCGGTCACCACCCCCGCGACGTCCGCGAGCGGCAGCACCGCGAACGGCGACGCCGCGCCGATCTTCTCGGCGCTCGCGAGCACGTAGGTGTCGGCCGCCCGGCGGGCGAGCGCCCGCTTCATCGCCGCCTCGTCCGCGTCGCCCGTGGTGAGGCCCGCGACGGGGTGGACGCCGGTGACGCCGAGCAGGAAGACGTCGGCGCTGACGCGCTCGGCCGCCTCGACCGCCGCGGCCCCGCACGCCACCCCGGAGTGCTTGAAGATCCGCCCGCCCAGCAGGACCACCTCGACGCGCGGGTGCTCGACGAGGCTCGCCGCGACCGCGGGGCTGTGCGTGACGACGGTCGCGTCGAGGCCGGGCGCGAGCGCGCGCGCCACGGCGAGGGCCGTCGTCCCGCCGTCGAGGACGACCGTGCTGCCGGGCGCGACGAGGCGTGCGGCGGCCGCGGCGACCCGCTGCTTGCTGTCGACCGCGACGTCGCGGCGCGTCGCGAGGTCGCCGACCGCGGGGGACGCCGGCAGGGCGCCGCCGTACACGCGCTGGCACAGCCCGGCGGCGGCGAGGTCGCGCAGGTCCCGGCGGACGGTGTCCTCCGACAGGCCGAGCTCCGCGGCCAGGTCCTTGGCGACGATCCGGCCGTCCCGGCGGAGCCGGTCGAGGAGCAGGTCACGACGCTGGGCGGTGAGCACGGGGACACCCTTCTGCACGATTGATCTTGTTGTTGCACGTTCCTGCCCCTAGTGTCGCACACATGCCGACCACGTCCACCGCCGCCACCGACTCCGCCCAGCCCGGCACCCGCGTCCCCGACCACCGCGGCCGCACCGACCTCGACCGCACCGGCCTCGACCTGACAGGGAACCCACGCGTCCGCGTCGTGGCCGTCGAGCTCCTCGCCGCGGCCTGGCACGTGCTGCGCCGCACGACGTTCGACTACCTCGGGACGGACGGCCGCTGGACGCGCCAGCAGCGCGAGACGTACGACCGCGGCGACGGCGCGACCGTCCTGCTCTACGACCCCGAGCGCGCGACCGTGCTGCTCACGCGCCAGTTCCGCTTCCCGGTCTACGTCAACGGCCACCCCGACGGCATGCTCCTCGAGACGGCCGCGGGCCTGCTCGACGACGACGACCCCGAGACCGCCGTGCGGCGCGAGGCCGAGGAGGAGACGGGCGTGCGGGTCGGGGCGCTCGAGCGTGTCTTCGAGGTGTACATGAGCCCGGGGTCGGTCACCGAGCGCCTGCACTTCTGGGCGGCGCCGTACACGCCCGCGCGGCGCACGGGAGCCGGCGGCGGCGTGGCCGAGGAGGGGGAGGACGTCGAGGTGGTCGAGCTGCCGTTCGCCCGGGCGCTCGCGATGACGCTGACGGGCGAGATCGCGGACGCGAAGACGATCCTGCTGCTGCAGTGGGCGGCCCTGCACGGCCCCTTCCGCGACCGCTGACCGTCGACCGGTTCCGGGCCTGGCCCGGCGCCGGCGCGGGACCGCGCGTAGCGTGAGGAGTCCTGGCGCCGACGACGGGAGAGGCATGCACGCCTCGCACGGGCGCGACGCGCTCGGCTGGACGATGGCCCGCACGTCGGGTCTCCTGCTCGGGCAGGACGCCGTCGACGCGGTCCTGGGGCTGCTCACGGCCACGGCGCTGCACACGGTGCCGACGGCCACGGGTGCGGGCATCACGACGTCCGCACCCGACGGGAGCCGGACGACCGTTGTCGGCACGGACCGGACGGTCCTCGCCGCGGACGCCCTGCAGTACGAGCTCGACGAGGGCCCGTGCCTCACGGCGTGGCGGGACCGGCGCACGGTGCGCGTGGACGACGTCGCGCACGACGAGCGGTGGCCCCGCTGGGGGCCCGCGGCGCGCGGGCTCGGGGTCGCGTCGAGCCTCAGTGCGCCCCTCGTCGCGGCGGACAGCGCGGTGGGTGCCATCAAGCTCTACGCGGCCGGCGAGTCGGCGTTCACCGTCGAGGAGGAGGCGACCACCGCGATGTTCGCCGCGCAGGCCGGCGTGCTCCTCGCCGCCGCGGAGGGGTTCCGGCGCGGCGGCGACCTCGGCGCCGACCTGCGGGAGGTGCTGCGCCGCAGGGACCTGGTCGCACGGGCAACCGGCTTCCTCATGGGCCAGGACGGGGTCTCCGAGGACGCCGCGTTCACCCACCTGCTCGCCCTCGCCCGCCGTGACCAGCGCGGCGTGCACGACACCGCCGCGGAGCTGCTCGGCGCACGCCCCCGGGGACGCTGAGTGGCGGCCCCGGCCGGCGCCGACCGCCAGCGCCGGCTCATCCGGGCGGCGCAGGCCGGGGCGCGGCTGACGGACGACGAGCTGTGGCTGCGCTACTTCGCGCTCGGCGGCAACGCCGCGCCGGTCGAGCTGGACGCGTTCCTGCACGGTGCGCTCGAGCTCACGGCACCGGAGCGCGACCGCGTCGCGCTGTCCGTGAACGAGGAGCTCGACGACCTGACGCGGCGCTCGCGGGCGCCGTACTCGCGCACCGTGCGCGAGCTGGAGCCGACCAGCGGGCCGCTGGCGGCCGTCGTGGAGCTGCTGCGGCGCACGCACCTCGTCCCGCCCGACGCCCTGCCGGCGGCCCTCGACGCGGCCGCGGCGCTGCTCGGCGTGCGGGCCGTCCTCTACCTCGCCGACCACCTGCGCGAGGTCCTCGTGCCGCTTCCCGGCGAGCACGGCCGCGACCGGCCCTCGCTCGGGGTCGACGCGACCGTGCCCGGGCGGGCGTTCCGGTTGCTGCGCACGCAGCCGACGGTCAGCGGCGACGGGCAGGCCCGGCTGTGGGTGCCGGTCGTCGACGGCGTCGAGCGGGTCGGCGTCCTCGACGTCATGGTGGAGGACCCGCGCGACCTCGAGGACCCGGTGCTGCACCGCCAGTGCTGGCTGCTCGCGCACTACCTCGGGCACCTCGTCGGTGCGGTGGGCCGGTACGGCGACCGCTTCGAGCGTGCCCGGCAGACCGTGCCCCGCACCGTCGAGGCCGAGCTCGTGGCCGGTCTGCTGCCGCCCATGACCGCGGGGACGGACCGCGTGCTGGTCAGCGCCCGCATCGAGCCCGTCCACGACATGGGCGGTGACGTCGTCGACTACGCGTTCGACGAGGACGTCGCGCACCTGGCGGTCCTCGACGCGACCGGGCACGACCTGCACGCCGGCCTCGCGGCCGCCACGGCGCTCGCCGCGTACCGCACGGCGCGGCGCCGCGGGGACAGCCTCTTCGCCCAGGCGGACGCGGTGCACCGCGCCCTGGCCGACCACCTCGACGACATGAGCCTCGCGACCGGCGTGCTGGCGCAGCTCGACCTGCGCTCGGGCCGGCTGCGCTACCTGGCGGCCGGGCACCACGCGCCGCTGCTGGTGCGCGACGGCGTCGTCGTCAAGGCGCTGACCGGCGGTCGTCGCCCGGTCCTCGGCCTGGAGCCGCGCGAGGCCGCCCTGGGCGAGGAGCAGCTGCAGCCCGGCGACCTGCTCGTGCTCTACACGGACGGCATCACCGAGGCGCGGGACGCGACGGGCGAGCAGTTCGGCGAGCGCCGGCTGGGCGACGCGCTGCAGCGGGGGATCGCCGAGGAGCTGCCGCTGCCGGAGGTGGTCCGGCGCGTCGTCGGGACGATCCTGCGGCACCAGCAGGGCGTGCTGCAGGACGACGCGACGCTGCTGCTCGCGCACTGGACGAGCGAGGGGCAGGCGGCGCTGCGGCCGAGCGTGCTCCGCTGACGGACCGGTCAGCGGTCCGCGGGGCGTGCCGCCTCAGGCGTCGTCGGCGGGGCGGCGCACGTCCTGCGGGTCCGGGGTCCGGAACCGGGGCTCGTCGTCCTCGCGCACGTTGGCGGGGCCGTGTCGACCGCGCGCGTCGTCGGACCGTCGTGGTCGCCGACCTGCGTGTCGGGGTCCTCGCCGCCGATCCCCGTGCCGGGGGCCGGGTCGGGCGCGCCGTGCCCGGGGTCGGCGGCGGCGACCTCCTCGCGCGTCTCGGGCAGGTGGGGCATCAGGGGCTCGGCCTGGGACATGGCTCCTGACTACCGGGGGTGCGCGGCGCCCGCCACCGGGGACGGCGACCGTTCACCGGACGGTCAGCCGGCGGACGCCCGCCGCGGCGGGACGCGTACCCGGTCGCCGTCCAGCGCGGCGTGCACGTGCGTGGCCGCACCGGCCGCGCGCACCGCCGCCTCCGCCTCGGCGCGCAGCGGCGCGACGTCGGGGTACCGCGACGACCAGTGGCTGAGCACGAGCGTGCGCACGCCGCCGGCCGCGGCGAGCGCACCGGCCTGCCCGCCGTCAGGTGCAGGTACGCCTCCGCGAGGTCCGCGTCGGCGTCGGCGAACGTCGACTCCGCGAGCAGCAGGTCGGCGCCGTCCGCGAGCTCGGCCGCCCCGTCGCACACCGCGGTGTCCATGACGACGGCGACCCGCTGGCCCGGGCGCGGCACGCTCACGTCCTCGACGCGCACCGACCCGAGCCGCCCTCGCGCGCGAGCCGGCCCACGTCCGGCCCGGTGATCCCCGCGGCCGCGAGCCGCTCGGGCAGGAACGTGCGCCCGTCCGGCTCGGTCAGGCGGTACCCGTACGTCTCCACGCGGTGCCGCAGCGGCACGACCTCCAGCCCGTCGGCGACGGGCCCGGCCACGCCGTGCGGGTGCAGGCGCAGGTCGAGGCCGGGTGTCGCGAGCGCGACGAGGGCCCGCACGACCGGCTCCCCGGAGGCGGGGTAGTGCAGGTGCACCGGGTGCTGCACCCCGTCCAGCACCATGCGCGAGAGCACGCCCGGCAGCCCGTAGCAGTGGTCGCCGTGCACGTGCGTGAGGCAGATCCGCGTCACGTCGGACGCGGCGACGCCCGCGTGGATCATCTGCCGCTGCGTGCCCTCGCCCGGGTCGACGAGCAGGCCCTGGCCGTCCCACCGCAGCAGGTAGCCGTTGTGGTTGCGCGTGCGGGTGGGCACCTGGGACGACGTGCCGAGCACGACGAGCTCGCGCACCCGCCCTCCCCGCGTCGCACCGTCCGGACCCCGCCCACGCTAGCCGTGCCCCGGTGGCCCGGGTCGGGAGGCGGGGACCGGTGCCCGTGCCAGCCTGGACGGCGCGTCCAGATCGGGGCGCGTCCCCGACGCCCGAGGGGTGGTGCCGCCCGTGCGTGCCATGGTCTACCGAGGTCCGTACAAGGTCCGCGTGGAGGAGAAGGACGTCCCGCGGATCGAGCACCCGAACGACGCGATCGTGCGCGTGACCATGGCCGCGATCTGCGGGTCGGACCTGCACCTCTACCACGGCCTCATGCCGGACACCCGGGTCGGGCACACGTTCGGCCACGAGTTCATCGGCGTCGTGGAGCAGGTCGGGCCGTCGGTGCAGAACCTGCAGGTCGGCGACCGCGTCATGGTCCCGTTCAACATCTACTGCGGCTCGTGCTTCTTCTGCGCGCGCGGCCTGTGGTCCAACTGCCACAACGTGAACCCGAACGCGACGGCGGTCGGCGGCATCTACGGGTACTCGCACACGACCGGCGGGTACGACGGCGGGCAGGCCGAGTACGTGCGCGTCCCGTTCGCGGACGTCGGCCCCTCGGTGATCCCCGAGTGGATGGCCGACGAGGACGCGCTCATGTGCACCGACGCGCTGTCGACCGGGTACTTCGGTGCCCAGCTCGGGGAGATCGCCGAGGGGACGTCGTCGTCGTCCTCGGTGCCGGGCCGGTCGGCCTGTACGCGGCGCGCTCCGCGTGGCTCATGGGCGCCGGGCGGGTCATCGTCGTCGACCACCTCGACTACCGCCTCGAGAAGGCGCGCGAGTTCGCGTACGCCGAGACGATCAACTTCAGCCAGGTCGACGACGTCGTGGTGACGCTCAAGCGGGCGACCGAGCACCTCGGCGCCGACGTCGTCATCGACGCGGTCGGCGCGGAGGCCGACGGCAACCTCACCCAGCACCTGACGGGCGCGACCTTCAAGCTCCAGGGCGGCTCCCCGACCGCGCTGAACTGGGCCATCGACGCGGTGCGCAAGGGCGGCACGGTGTCCGTCATGGGCGCGTACGGGCCCATCTTCAGCGCCGTGAAGTTCGGCGACGCCGTCAACAAGGGCCTCACGCTGCGGATGAACCAGGCGCCCGTGAAGCGGCAGTGGCCCCGGCTGTTCGAGCACATCCGGGCCGGCTACCTCACGCCGAGCGACATCATCACGCACCGCATCCCGCTCGAGCACATCGCGGAGGGCTACCACATGTTCTCCGCGAAGCTCGACGACTGCATCAAGACCGTCGTCGTCCCCGGCGACGCCTGAGAGGAGCGGACCGTGCCCTACACGCCCGAGAAGCCCCCGCTGCCCGAGACGCCCGAGCAGCTGCGTGCCCGCATCCCCGGCTGGGGCGTCGACCTCGACCCCGCCGTGCGCCCGTCCTACCCGCGCGAGCGGCGCGACCTGGAGACGGGGGCGCACTGGCACGAGCCCGAGCAGCAGCCCGGTGCGGAGGGGCGCGAGCGCTCCATCGAGCACGCGCGCGTGACCCCGGTGTTCGGCACGGCGCAGCCGCTGCACGGCGCCTCCGGGGCGATCCGCCGGTTCGCCTACGCGCGCTACAGCGAGGGACGCGCCGCGCACTGGCTCCTGCTCATCGCCGCCGACCGGGTCGACGCGATCGAGAACCACCTCGCGTCGTTCGCCTCGGGCCGCCCGGACAACCCGGTCACGGAGACCGGCGTGCTCTCCGAGGGGCGCCGGCACGGGCTCGCCGCGCGCCGCGACCCGCACCGCGTGGACCTGCCGCACCAGGCGGTCGACCCGGTCGTCGTCGCGGGACCGTGGGTGCTCGCGGCGGTCGCGGGGGCGCTCGCGGTACGGGCGCTCGTGCGACGCGCGCGGTCCACGACCTGACCTCGGCGGGGCCGCACCGCCGGCGGGGTCCACCCGGACCCTGACCGTCGCGTCCTCGACGGCCGCGCCGGCGTCCGCCGCCGAGGTGGCCTAGGAGTGCTCGGGACCCGCCTGCGGCGGGCGGGGCAGGTCCTCGGGGAACAGGTGCACGGCGACGACGGCCACGTCGTCGTCGGCGGGGCCGGGCAGCATGCGCGCGAGGACCTCGTCCACGAGCAGCTCGAGGTCCAGCCCGTCGGGCGTCGTCGCGTGCGGGATGACCGCGGCGACGACCTCGCGCAGGCGGTCCAGCCCGTCGCGCACGTGCTCGGTCCGCCGCTCCACCAGCCCGTCGGTGAACATCAGCACCGTCGACCCGTTCTCCAGCAGCACGTCCGCGTCGGTGCGCGGACGCCCGGGCACCACGCCCAGCAGCATCTCCGGCTCACGGCCGTGCAGCTCGTGCACCGTGCCGTCGGGCAGCACGAGCAGCGGCGGCAGGTGGCCGGCGTTCGACCAGCGCAGGCGGCGCTGACCGCGGGCACGCTCGGGCGGCGTCTGCTCGAGCCGCGCCACGACCGCGCTCGCCATGGTGTCCACGTTCAGCGCCCGCATCGCGTCGTCGAGGCTCGCGAGCACCTCCGCGGGGCTGTCCCCGCTCGTGTAGGCGATGCCGCGCAGCAGCGTGCGGACCTGGCTCATGGCCGCGGCAGCCCGCGTGTCGTGGCCGATGACGTCGCCGATCGCGAGCACGGTCGCGCCGTCGCGCTGCAGGAACGCGTCGTACCAGTCGCCGCCCACCTCGGCCGCCTGGGTCGCGGGCAGGTAGCGCGCGACGACGTGCACGTGGTCCGGCTCGACGGGCGCCGACAGCAGGGCCCGCTGCAGCGTCTCCGAGATGTGCCGCTGCTCCTCGTAGAGGCGCGCGTTGTCGAGCGCGAGGCCCGCGCGGTCGGCGAGCTGCACGAGCATGGCCAGGTCGTCCTCGGGCAGCGTGCCGCGCTCGGCGTCGAGGAAGAGGGTGATCGCGCCGAGGGTGCGGCCGCGGGCGCGCATCGGGATCGCGTACGCCATCTGCGGGGCCAGCCCGCGCAGCACCTCGCGCGCCTCGCCCGACAGGGCCTCCGTGATGGTGCGCGTCGCGTCCGGCACCTCGACCAGCCGCCCGGTGCGCACCGCCTCGAACAGGTACGAGCGCGGCGAGAGCGCCGTCATGCGCAGCGCGGCGTAGTGCTCGACGGTCGCCCGCATCGCCGGGTCGGCGTGCCAGCTCGCGATGTCGTGCAGCTGGTGGTGCTCGTCCACCATGGTGATGAGGCACCAGGTGCCCAGGCCGGGGACGAGGTGGCGGGCGAGCCGGCGCACGGCGTCCTCGGTCTCGAGCGTGGAGCTGAGGTCGTCGCTCACGGCCGAGAGCAGCTGCAGCCGGGCGGACGCCGCCCGCAGGCGCCGCTGCGCCCGCGCCGCCTCCTCCTGCGACGTGCGCCGCGCCGTGATGTCGAGGAAGTACACCGACAGCCCGTCCTGCCCCGGCCAGGCGCGCACCTCGTACCAGGCGTCGAGCGGCGGCGGGTAGTACGCCTCGAACGCGCGCGGCTCGCCGTCGGCCGCCGCACCGCGGTAGTTCACCTCGAAGTCGGAGCCCAGCGCCGCCGGGAACAGCTCCCACACCACGCCCCCGACGAGCTCGTCGCGGGCCGGCCCAGCAGGCGCACCGCCTCGGCGTTGACGTACGTGAACCGCCACGCGTCGTCGAGGAGGAAGAACGCGGCGGACATGGTCTCGAGCACACGCGCGATCCGGCCCTCGGCGTCGCGCTTCGCGGTCGTGTCGTACGCCGCGCCGAGCATGCGCACGGCCCTGCCGTCCTCGCCCGCGAGCGCCTGCCCGCGCGCCTGCACCCAGCGCTCCGTGCCGTCGGGCAGCAGGACGCGGTACTCGGCGTCGTACTGCGAGCACGTGCTGATGGCGGCGTCGATCGCCTGCTCGACGCCCGCCACGTCGTCCGGGTGGACGACCGCGCGGAACTCCTCGATCGTGCCGCCGAACTGCTCGCGCGGGATGCCGAACAGCACGTGCATCTGCTCGTCCCAGTCGATGTGCCCGCTGACGAGGTCCCAGTCGAAGCTGCCGACACCGCCCGCGCTCACCGCGAGCTGCCAGCGCACGCGGTCGGCCTCGTAGTCCAGCGAGAGGGTCGCGAGCTCGAGCTCGGTGACGGCGGCCGCCGCGAGGTCGCGCAGCAGGGCGACGTCGCCGTCCGTCCAGTCCCGGGGTGGGCGTCGCTGACGCACAGCGCGCCGAGCGGGTGCCCGTCCCGTCCGACGAGAGGGACCCCGAGGTACGCCCCCAGGGGGCCGTCGGCCGCGTGCGGGACGCCCGCGAGCCGTGCGTCCGTCCGGGCGTCCGGCACGACGACGGGTGCGCCGGCGTCGGCCGTCGCGCGGCACAGGTCGTCGGCGACGACGAGGGACGTGATCCCCGCGACCTGGTCGGGCCGGTCCGCGAGCGACAGGTGCGCGGACGCCGCACCGAGCAGGCGCACGGCGAGCTGGGTCAGCCGGCCGAGCGCCGCGTCCGCGACGTCGGCAGGGGTCACGGCGGCGGTGTCGGGACGCGACGCGCCAGGACCGGACACGGGACCGCCCTCCACGAGGATCGCGGGGAGGGCCGTTTGCTCGGACCGTGCGCACCGCGGAAGCCAAGGATAGGGGTCACCCCTCCCGGATCACCGCATCCGGGTGCTTGTCCGGGCGCAGGCCCCGCCAGGAGGGATGGCGCAGGCGACCGTCCTGCGTCCACCCGGTGTACACGACCTCCCCGACCAGGCGCGGCTCCACCCAGTGCACGTCGCGGACGTCGGCCGCGGGCAGGTCCCCGACCACGGGCCGCGTCGGCCGCTCCAGCGGGCGCAGCACCGCCCCGAGCTCGTCGAGGGCCCGGCCGGTGAAGCCCGTGCCGACGCCGCCGGCCGGCCGCAGCACGCCCGCCGAGTCGTGCACGCCCAGGACGAGCGAGCCCACGGTGCCCGCCCGCCGCCCCTGACCGGGCCGCCACCCGACCACCACGACCTCCTGCGTGCGCACGTGCTTGACCTTGCGCCACTCCGGCGAGCGCGCGCCGGGCCGGTACGTCGCGCGGCGGCGCTTGGCCACCACGCCCTCGAGCCCGTTCTCGCGGCTCGCCGCCAGGACGTCGGCCCCGGCCCGTCGAAGGAGGGCGGCACCTGCCACGCGGGTCCCGTGATCCCGAGGCCGGCGAGCACGGCCCGGCGCTCGTCGTAGGGCAGCGTCAGGGTGGGCTCGTCCCCGACGTGCAGGACGTCGAACACGAGGTAGACCACCGGCACGGTCCGCGCCAGGCGCCGGGCCACGGCGGGGTCGGCCACGTGCATGCGCTGCTGGAGGCGGCCGAAGTCCGGTGCGCCACGGGCGTCGAAGGTCACGAGCTCGCCGTCGAGGACGGCCGGCGTGCCGAGCGCGGCACCGAGCGGCGCGACCTCCGGGTACGAGCGGCTCACGTCCCGGTCGTTGCGGGACAGCAGCCGCACCCCGCCGTCCTGCACGTACGCGACGGCCCGCACGCCGTCCCACTTCATCTCGTACGCCCAGCCGGAGTCGTCGCCGGGGGCAGCTCACCCGGCACGGCGAGCATCGGGCGGACCAGGTCGGGCAGCGCGGGCACGGGTCGAGTCTCGCCCGGGCGCGCCGGGACGGCGACCGCGCGGCGCGCCGGGACGGCGACCGCGCGGCGCGCCGGGACGGCGACCGCGCGGCGCGCGGTGGCGGCGCGGTCCGGGCTGTCAGGATCGGGGCGTGCACCCCGACGACGCCGCGCCGGAGACCGCCCACCACCGCCACGTCGCTCCCGCGTCGCGCCCGCGGCGCGGCGCGGGCGAGCGGCCGCGCGCCGGGGCGTGGCTCGTGCTCGTCGTGCTCGCCGTCGCCGTGGCCGCCGCCGCCGGCATCGCGCTCACGTGGCCGACCGGCCCGCGCCAGGCGCAGGACCCGACCGAGGCGGGTGCGGTCGACTTCGTCACGGGCCGCGTCGTCGAGAGCCGCTGGGCCACCTGCGAGGGGACGGTCGAGGACGTCGAGCCGGACGGCACCGTGCCGGACGACGTGCGCTGCCTGCGCGTCACCGCCCAGGTCCCCGACGGCGGTGCGGACGGGACCGTCGAGGTCGTCGCGACCGCCGGCCTCGCGCCCGCGGACGTGCCGGAGGGCACCCGGGTGGTCCTCGAGCGGTACCCGGCCGCCGACGGGCAGCCCGAGGTCTGGGCGTGGGGCGACTTCGCCCGCGGGGTCCCGCTGCTCGCGTTGGCGGTGGTGTTCGCGCTGCTCACCGTGCTCGTGGCCGGGGTGCGCGGGCTGCGTGCGCTCGTCGGGCTGGTCCTGGCGTTCGCCGTGCTCGGCGGCTACCTGCTGCCCGCCGTGGTGGCGGGGGAGAACGCGCTCGTCGTGGCGCTGTGCGCGTCGGCGGCGATCGTCGTCACCGTCCTGTACCTCGCGCACGGGGTGTCGCTGCGCACGACGACGGCGCTCGTCGGGACCCTCGCGGGGCTCGCGCTCGTCACGGCCCTCGGTGTCGCCGGGGCGGCGCTCGCGCACCTGCAGCCCGTCACGAGCGAGGACACGTTCCAGCTGTCGCGCCTGCTCGGCGACGACGGACTGGACGTCCTGCGCGGCGTGTTCCTGTGCGGGGTCGTGCTGGCGGGCCTCGGCGTGCTCAACGACGTCACGATCACGCAGGCCTCCGCGGTGTGGGAGCTGCGCGCCGCGGACCCCACGGCCGGGGTGCGCCAGCTGTTCGCGCGCGGCATGCGGATCGGCCGCGACCACATCGCGTCGACGGTCTACACGATCGCGTTCGCCTACGCGGGGGCGTCCCTGCCCGTCCTGCTGCTGCTGGAGGTCTACAGCCAGCCCCTGGCCCGCACGCTGACGAGCGGGGCGTTCGCCGAGGAGATCGTCCGGACGCTGGCGGGGTCCATCGGGCTCGTGCTCGCCATCCCGCTGACGACGGCGATCGCGGCCGTGGTGGCCGGCGGGACGCCGCACGCGGAGGTGGCCGCCGACCGGGGCCACGTGCACTGACCCGTCACGTGCACTGCGCCGTGGCGGTGCGCGGCACGCCGGCCGGGCTCAGCGCGCGGTGCCCCCGCGCACGCGGCGCACACGCCGACGAAGTCGACGGAGTGCTCGAGCTCGGTGAACCCGTGCTCGGCGGCGAGCGCGGCGGCGAGCTCCTCGAGCTGGGGGGCGTCGACGTCGACCGTCCGGCCGCACGTGCGGCACACGAGGTGGTGGTGGTGCTCGGCCGCCGGTGCGCAGCGCAGGTACGTGTGCTCCCCGGACGGGTTGAGGAGCACCTCCACGTCGCCGGCCTCGGCCATCGCGTTCAGCGTGCGGTAGACGGTCGCGAGCGCGATGTCGTCGCCGCGCTGCTGCAGCGCCAGGTGGATCTGCTTGGCGCTGCGGAACTCGCCCAGGTCGTCCAGCAGCCCGGCGATCGCCGTCCGCTGCCGGGTGACGCGCTGACCGATCATGTCCCTGCCCTCCGCGCCGCGGGACGGTCCCACGGTCCTGTTCTCAACGCCACCACCGTAGTTGAGAATTCCTCGCGGGTCGGTGGACGTGCCCGCCACGGTCCGGGGCGTGCCGCGGGGGTGCGCGGGAGGGGCGCCGTCCCGGCGGTACGCTCGCACGCGGCACCCGCCGGCCGGTCCGCGGGTGCGGACGTGTGCGCGGTGCACGCGCGTGAGCCCGGGAGGACGCACGGATGACGGTCGCCGACGAGGTCCCGCAGGAGCAGCCGACGTACCGCGGCGACGTCACCGTCGAGCTGGTGCGGCACGCCGCGCGGGACGCCGACGTCCTGTTCGCGGCACGCGTGTCGACGGCCGGCGAGGCGACGCTGGAGAACATCGACGCGGACGCCTCGCGCTCGAAGGGCCTCATCAACTACCTGATGCGGGACCGGCACGGCACGCCGTTCGAGCACAACTCCATGACGTTCTTCGTCAGCGCGCCGATCTTCGTCTTCCGCGAGTTCCACCGCCACCGCGTCGGCTTCTCCTACAACGAGGAGAGCGGGCGCTACCGCGAGCTGAAGCCCGTGTTCTACGTGCCGGGCGCGGACCGCAAGCTGGTCCAGCGCGGCAAGCCGGGCCGGTACGAGTTCTTCGAGGGCAGCGACGAGCAGCACGCGGTCGTCGACGCCGCGATGCGGGGCGCGTACGAGCACGCGTACACGGCCTACCAGGACATGCTCGCCGCCGGCGTGGCGCGCGAGGTCGCCCGCGCGGTGCTGCCGGTCGGCCTGTTCTCGTCGATGTACGCCACGTGCAACGCGCGCTCGCTCATGCACTTTCTCTCGCTGCGCACCAAGAGCGAGGACGCGAAGGTCCCCTCGTTCCCGCAGCGCGAGATCGAGATGGTCGCCGAGCAGATGGAGGCGGCGTGGGCGCAGCTCATGCCGCTCACGCACGCGGCGTTCGTCGAGCACGGGCGCGTCGCCCCCTGACACGCCCGACGGCCGGCCGCCGCCCGCGGGCGTGCGACCGGCCGTCGGCTCGCGCGGGTCGGCCCGTCAGTCGCCCAGCTCGGAGCGCTCGGCCTTCTCACCCGTCGGCTTCGTGAACGCGCTGTGCACCTTCGCCTTCGCGGCGTCGGGCAGCACCGCGGCCATGGCCGACTGCATGCGCGCCTTGACGGTGTGCACCTCGACCTTGTCCTTGCCGTCGAGCAGGCCCTCGACCCCTGGCGGGCGATGTCCGCGGGGTCGTCCTTGCTGCCCTGGCCAACGACGGTCTCGACCATGTCGGCGCGCTCGAAGAAGTCGGTGTCCGTGGGCCCGGGCATGAGCGCGGTCACCGTGACCCCCGTGTCCTTGAGCTCGTGGCGGATGGCCTCCGCGAAGGACGTGAGGAACGACTTGCTCGCGGCGTACGTCGCGTAGCCGGGGCCGGGCATGAGGCCGGCGACGGACGACGTGATGAGCAGCCGCCCGGCGCCGCGCTGCACCATCGCGGGGACGACGGCCTTCGCCAGGCGCAGGTTCGCGACGATGTTGAGCTGGACGGTCGCGAGGTCGTTCTCGAGCGGGATCTCGACGAACGCGCCGCCGTCGCCGCGACCCGCGTTGAGCGCGGCCACGTCGAGCGGGCGCCCGACGGCCGCGACCTCGTCGAGGAGCGTCTGCACGCCCTCGACGGTCGTGAGGTCGGCCTGGACCGCGCGGACCGCGGTGCCGATCTGGGCGAGGCCGTCCGCGGCGAGCGTCAGCTCGGGGTTCTCGGCCGTGATGAGCAGGTCGAAGCCGCGCTCGGCGAGCTCGCGGGCCAGCTCGAGGCCGATCCCGCTGGACGCGCCGGTGACGAGCGCGAGCGGACGGACGGACAGGTCGTTCTCCATGGCAGCACCTCCCGGTCGACTGCCCACGACGCTACGGGCGCCCCCGCCCCCGGCATCCCGGGACACCATCCGCCCGCTCCCACCCCGCCCGCCCCGACCACCGCCCCGCCCCTCCGCCGAGTTCGGCAGTTCGCTGCCGAGATCGGGGGCTGCGGGTCGCGAGCTCGCGACAGAAGTGCCGAACTCGGCGGCAGGGGAGCGGGACGCGCTGGTGCGGGTGCGTGGGGCAGCCCCTCCGGCCCACCGCCCCACCGGCCCCACCGTCCGTCCGCCGAGTTCGGCAGCTCGCTGCCGAGATCGGGGGCTGCGGGTCGCGAGCTCGCGACAGAAGTGCCGAACTCGGCGGCAGGGGAGCGCAGACGGGTCCGGGGCGGGTGGGTGGGGTCAGCGGGGTGGGTCGGGTGGTGCGACCCCGGCGGGCGGTGGGTGGTGGGTCAGCGGGGGCGGGTGGGTTCGGCCGTGGAGGCGCGGACGACGAGGTGCGTCGTCAGCGTGACCTCGGCGTCGTCCGGGAGCGGGGCGCCGGGCGTGCGCGCGGCGGCGACGAGGCGCAGGAGCAGATCCACGGCGGCGGCACCCGCGCGGCGCTGCGGCACGTCGACGGTCGTCAGCGTCGGGTGCGCCATCGTGGCGACCGTGTCGTCGTGGCCGACGACGCTGAGGTCCTCGGGCACGCGGACGCCGCGCGCGGTCGCGCGGCCGAGCAGGCCGACCGCGACGAGGTCGTTGTAGGCGAGGACGGCGGTCGCGCCGTCGGCCAGCACGAGGTCCGCCGCCTGGACGCCACCGGCAACGGTGGGGGCGACCGGCGGGAAGCGGACCACCTCGACGCCGCCGTCCGCGGTCGCTGCCGCCAGGCCCACGTCGCGCTGCTCACCCGCCCACGACCCGGGGGAGCCCGGGACGTAGGCGATGCGGCGGTGCCCGAGCGCCCGCAGGTGCTCGACGGCCTGGCGCGTCCCGTCGGCGAGGTCCGCGACCACCGAGGCCAGCCCCGGGACGCGCCGGTGCAGCAGCACCGTCGCCCGGGCGTCGGCGACGTCGACCAGCTGCGCGTCGGTGGCCCTCGGGGAGCACAGCAGGAGCCCGTCGGTGCTGCGACGCAGCGACGCGACCGCCTCGACCTCCAGGCCGGCCTCCTCGTCGGCGTCGGCGACGAACACCGGCAGGTCGGCCGCGCGGGCGCGCGCCGCGACGCCCTTGGCCACGTCCGCGAAGAACGGGTTGGTCAGGTCGGGGACGACGAGGCCGAGCGCGCCGGCCCGGCCGGTGATGAGCCCGCGGGCGGCGCGGTTCGGCCGGTAGCCGAGCCGCTCGGCGGCCGCCCGCACGCTCGCGCGCGTCACGGCGCTGACGGTGCCGCCGGTCAGGGCGCGCGACGCGGTCGCGGCCGAGACGCCGGCCTCCCGGGCGACGTCGTGCAGCGTCGTGGGCACGTCGCCCCGCTCAGGTGACCGCGCCGAGCTGCCACGGCACGAACTCGTCGCGTCCGAGGTCGAGCTCCTCGCTCACGGTCGTGCGCCCGGACGCCACGGCGAGCACGAGGTCGAGGATCTCCTCGCCGACCTCGTCGATCGTCGCGGTGCCCGTGACGATGCGGCCGGCGTCGAGGTCCATGTCCTCGCGCATGCGCTCGTACATCTCGGTGTTCGTGGCGATCTTCACGCACGGTGCGGGCTTGGTCCCGAGCACCGACCCGCGGCCGGTGGTGAAGCAGACGACCGTGGCGCCGCCCGCGACGAGCCCGGTCACCGAGACGGGGTCGTAGCCCGGGGTGTCCATGAACGTGAAGCCGCGGTCGGTGATCGGCTCCGCGTACTCGTACACCGCGGTCAGCTCCGCGGTGCCGCCCTTGGCGACCGCGCCGAGCGACTTCTCGAGGATCGTCGTCAGCCCGCCTGCCTTGTTGCCGGGGGACGGGTTGTTGTCCAGCGTGCCGCCACCGCGCGTCATGTACTCCTGCCACCAGTCGATGCGGTCGAGCAGCCGCCGCCCGACGGCCTCGCTGACGGCGCGGCGGGTCAGCAGGTGCTCGGCGCCGAAGACCTCGGGCGTCTCGGCCAGCACCGTGGTGCCGCCCTGGGCGACGAGCAGGTCCGACGCCCGGCCCAGCGCGGGGTTGGCGGTGATGCCCGAGTAGCCGTCCGAGCCGCCGCAGTTGAGGCCGAGGACGAGCTCGGACGCGGGCACGGTCTCGCGCCGGCGGGTCTCGAGCTCGTCGAGCATGCCCCGGACGACCGCGGCGCCCGCGCGGACGGTGGCGCGCACGCCGCCCTCGTCCTGGATCGTCATGTGCTCCACGAGCGTGTCGGGGGACGCGGGCAGGTCCGCCAGCAGCCCCTGCACGGCGAGCATCTCGCAGCCCAGGCCGAGCACGAGCAGGCCGGTGACGTTGGGGTGGGACGCGTACCCGCGCAGCGTGCGGCGCAGCACCTGCCCGCCCTCGGACGTGGGGACCAGCCCGCACCCCGAGTCGTGCGTGAGGGCGACGACGCCGTCGACGTGCGGCCAGGCCTCCATGACCGGCCCGCGGAACTGGTCGGCGATCATGCGGGCCGTCGACGCAGAGCAGTTCACGGAGGTGACGATGCCGACGTAGCTGCGCGTGCCGACGCGGCCGTCGGCGCGCCGGAATCCCTCGAACGTGCGCGACGTGGCGGCGGGCGGCACGGCGACCCGCGCCGTGCCGAACTCGTACGCGTGCGCGACCGCGTCCATGCCGAGGTTGTGCGCGTGCACGTGCTCGCCGGCCCGCACGGGCGCGGTGGTGCGCCCGATCACCTGGCCGTACTTGTGCACGCGCGCACCGACGGGCAGGTCGCGCACGGCGACCTTGTGCCCGCGCGGGACGTCCGTCGGCACCGTGACGGGCGCGTCCGGCGCCGACGGCAGGGCGAGCGACGTGCCCGCGGCGACGTCGCGGGTCGTGACCGCGACGTCGTCGTCGGCGGCGAGCAGCAGCGCGACGTGCGCGAGCGGCACGGGGTGCGGGTCGGGGCGCAGGTCGGGGCCCGCGGGGGTGGCGGTGGTGCGGGCGGGGCCCTCGGCGGGGGTGGTGGTCACGACGCTCCGTCGGGTCGGGGGACCGGTCCGTCGTCGGTGGAACGACGGTGGAACACTGCAAACGTTTGCACCGATCCTCGCACCGCGGACCGGCGATGTCGAGGCCGGTGCCCACGGTCCGGTCGGGGGTGCCCCGCCGGGTGCCGCGACGGGCAGACTGCCCGCGTGCGCCACGCCTCCGCCGCCCCGCCCCCGTCCGACGCGCCCTCGTCCTGGTCGGGCGCGGCCGCTACGAGGACCCGTGGCACGACGGGGCCGCCACCGCCGGCGTGCTCCAGCCGCTGCTCGCCGACGACGGCTGGGACGTGCGCGTGCACGGAACGTTCCCGGACCTGCTCGCCGAGGACGGCCTCGTGGCCGCGACCCTCGGCCGGCCCGACCTCGTGGTCGTCGCGGCGGGCAACGGGCGCAGCGACGCCGACTTCGACGGGACCGACGAGGACTGGGCCGGCTTCCACGCCGCACTCGCCGGGCTCGTGCGCGACGGCGTGCCGCTGCTCGCGCTGCACGCGAGCGCCAACGCCTTCCACGACGCCCCGGGGTGGTCGCGCACGATCGGCGGCCGCTGGGTCGACGGCACGTCCTGGCACCCGCCCATCGGCACGGCGCGGTTCGACGTCGCGGACGGCGAGCACCCGGTGACCGCCGGCCTCGCCGGCGTCGAGGCGTTCGACGAGCGGTACTGCGACCTCGTCGTCGACCCGGGCGCACGCGTGCTGCTCACCACCCGGCACGAGGGCCGCGACCACCCCGTCGTGTGGGTCGCGCCGGGCCCCGGACGCGTGCTCTACGACGCACTCGGCCACGACGTGCGGTCCTGGCAGAGCCCGTCGCGGCGCGCCCTCGTGCGTCGCGAGGTCGCGTGGCTCGCCTCCGGCGCCGCGTGACGCGCGCCGTCGTCCGCGCCCGGCGGCGGCCGGCGCCACTGGCTGCTGCCGATACGTCTCACCCCGGTCGTTGGGCGCGTGACCAGGTTATGCGCGATGATCGGCACGGAAACGGCACGAAAGCACCCACACGGGTGCACACTGGTCCCGCCGCCGCGCACACCAGGGGAGATGCATGCCCGCCCGACGCGTGACCTCCAAGGACGTCGCCCGCCGTGCCGGCGTGTCGCAGAGCACCGTGAGCTACGTGCTGAACGACGCGCCCAACCAGTCGATCAGCCGCGCGACGCGCGAGCGGGTGCGCCAGGCCGCCGAGGAGCTCGGCTACGCGCCGTCCGCCGCCGCGCGCGCCCTGCGCCGCGGCTCCACGGACACCGTCCTCGCGGTGCTGCCCGACGCGCCGGTCGGCGGGGCGCTCATCGCCCTCGTGCGGGGCATGAGCGACATGCTCGAGCCGCACGGCCACACGGTCGTGTCGCGGCGCCAGCGCGACACGAGCAGCCTGCGTCAGCTCTGGCAGGAGCTGATGCCCGCGGCGATCGCGAACCTCGCCGCCTTCCCGCCCGCGGAGGAGGCCGCCATGGAGGCGGCCGGGATCCCCGTGGTCGGGGTGTCGCTCGAGGGCGGCTCGGGCCGCACGGTGCGCGTGCCGCAGGACCTGATCGGGCGCACGCAGGCCGAGCACCTGGTGCGCACGGGGCGCACCCGGCTCGCCTTCGCGGCGCCCACCGACCCGCACCTGCAGGCGTTCGCCCAGGGCCGGCTGACCGGCGTCCGCCAGACGTGCGAGGCGCTCGGGCTGCCCGAGCCGGTCGTCGTGGACGTGCCGCTCCACGCCGACGCCGCCGGCCGCGCCGTGCGGCGCATGCGCGAGCGGGAGGACCCGGTCACGGGCATCTGCGCGTACAACGACGAGGTCGCGCTCGCGGTGCTCGCCGGCCTGCGCGAGACGGGTGTCGCCGTCCCCGCGGAGGTCGCCGTCGTCGGGGTCGACAACCTCGTCGCCGGCCGGCTCGCGGCACCGCCGCTGACGACCGTCGACATCCGGCCGGAGGAGGTCGGCTCGACCATCGGCCGGCACGTGCTGCGCCGCCTCAAACCGGGACTCGGCCTCCCGGAGCCCGACGACGAGCCGTCGATCGAGCTCGTGGTCCGGGCCAGCAGCTGACCGCGACCCGGCACGGTCGCGGCACCCACGACGGGAGGACGGCGATGTCGGAGCGACGGGTCACCTCGAGGGACGTCGCCCGCAGGGCGGGCGTCTCGCAGAGCACGGTGAGCTACGTGCTCAACCGCACACCGGGCCAGAGCATCAGCGAGGCCACCCGCGAGCGCGTCCTGCAGGCCGCCGAGGAGCTCGGGTACACGCCGTCGGCGGCCGCGCGCGCCCTGCGCAGCGGCACCACGGGCGTGGTCGTCGGCGTGCTCGCCGACGCACCCCTCGGGGCCGTGGTGGTGCAGGTCCTCGAGGCGTTCGGGCAGGCCGTGGAGGCGCAGGGCTACAGCGTCATGTTCCAGCGCCGACGGGGTCGGTCGCTCGACGAGATCCTCCAGGCGCTGACGCCGGTGGGCGTGGCGCAGTTCGCCGCGTTCTCGGCCGACGAGCTGGCGCCCGCGCGGCAGCGCGGCATCCCGGTCGTCGGCGTGTCGATCGACGGGACGAACGGCAACGTCGTCCGCATCCCGCAGCACCGCGTGGGGGAGATCCAGGCGGCGCACCTGGTCGAGCGCGGGCACACGCGCCTCGGGTACGCCGCGTCGGCGGACCCGCTCGCGGTGCTCCTGCTGCGCGGACGGCTCGCCGGCGTGCGCGAGGTCTGCGCGGCGCACGGGCTGCCGGAGCCGGTCGTCGTGGACGTGCCCCTCTACCCCGACGCCGCGGCCCGCGCCGTCCGCCGGCTGCGCAACCGTGAGGAGCCCGTCACGGCCGCGGTCGCCTACGACGACGAGGTCGCGCTCGCGCTGCTCGCGGGTGCCCACGCCGTCGGGGTGCGCGTGCCGGAGGACCTGGCGGTGGTCGGCGTCGACGACGTGCCGATGGCGCGCCTCGCGCAGCCGCCGATCACCACGGTGCGCGTGCACACCGACGACACGGGCACCGGTCTGGCGCGGCACCTGCTGCGGCAGCTCGACCCCGGCCTCGGTCTGCCCGAGCCCGACGACGAGCCGTCGATCGACCTCGTCGCACGCGCGAGCACCTGACGCACGACGGCGGTCCGGGCCGTCGGGAGCGGTGGGCGCGGACCGGCGTCAGCGGGCGAAGCGCAGCCCGCTGGCGCGCCGCACCGGGCGCTCGACGGCTGCCGCGACGGCCTCGGCCGTACCGAGGACGTGCACCGCGTCCCGGGCCCGCGTCACCGCGGTGTACAGCAGCTCGCGCGTGAGCAGCGGCGACGCCGCCGGGGGCAGCAGCACGGACACCCGGCCGTACTGGCTGCCCTGCGCGCGGTGCACGGTCATGGCGTGCACCGGCTCGACCGGCGGCAGGCGGTGCGGGCGCACGAGCCGCGGGGCGGCGGGCGTGCCGAACGCGACGACGGCGCCGCCGGCGCCGTCGTCCACGACCACCCCCGTGTCGCCGTTCGCCAGCCCGGTCGTGCGGTCGTTCGTCGTGACGAGCAGCGGTGTGCCGACCGGCCACGGGCCCCGCGGTCCGTGCCCCGGGTCGGTGGCCGCCTCGACCCACACCTGCGCCTGCGCGGCCCAGCGCGCGACGCCGGACGGACCGCGGCGGTGCGCCAGCAGGAGCCGGTGCCGCGCGAGGGCGTCGAGCGCGGCGCCCGGGTCGCCCGCGCGCGCCGCGGCGACGACCGCGGTGCCCGCCGCCACCACCGCGTCCCGCACCGGGACCAGCTCGGCCTCGGTCGGCAGGGCGCCGGCCGTCTCGACGAACGCGACGTGCGGACCACCGGCACGCAGCAGGGTCAGGACGTCGTCCGCGCGCCCGCCGCGCACGGCCTCGGCGAGCGCCGAGAGGTCGGCGCCGAACCGGTGCGGCACCGTGAGCCGGACGACGCCCGCGCGCAGGGCGGGAGCGTCGACGTCGGGCGCGGCGGGCACGTCCGACGGCACGAGCGCGGCGAGCCGGGCGGGCAGCGCGTGCACGGCCGGTACCCGCGCCACGAGGTCGCCGAGCACCGCCCCGACCTCGACCGACGCGAGCTGGTCCGGGTCGCCCACGAGCACGAGCCGGGCGTCGGGGCGCAGCGCGTCCAGGAGCCGCGCCAGCAGCGGCAGCGAGACCATCGAGGCCTCGTCGACGACGACCACCTCGTGCGGGAGGCGGTGCGTGCGGTCGTGCCGGAACCGGGTGCCACCGCCGGGACGGGGCCCAGCAGGCGGTGCAGCGTGGACGCGCGCAGGGTCGGCGGCCGTGCGCCACCCGACGCCGCGGCGAGCGCGGCGAGCTCGGCGTCGACGGCCTCCTGCAACCGCGCCGCGGCGCGCCCCGTGGGTGCCGCGAGCGCGATGCGCAGGTCCGGTCCGTGCAGGTCGCGCAGCGCCGCGAGCAGACGCGCCACGGTCGTCGTCTTGCCCGTGCCCGGCCCGCCGGTCAGCACCGTGAGCCGCGACACGGCCGCGGCCGCCGCCGCCACCCGCTGCCGGCCGTCGCGCGGGTCGGGGAACCGCACCGCGACGGCCCGCCGCACCGCGTCGTCGTCGACGGGCAGGACGGACGCGAGGCGCGCGTCCACCGCGTGCCGCACGAGCTGCTCGTCGCGCCAGTACCGGTCGAGGTACACGCGGCCGTCGACCCAGCGCACCGGGCGGTCCGCCGGACCCTCGGGACCGTCCGCGACCATCGGGCTGCGGCGCACCGTGTCCTGCCACCCCGTCGGGTCCGGCCACGGCAGCGCCGCGACGAGGTCCGCACGCGGCAGGTCGCCGTCCTCGTCGGCCGCGCCGCTCGCCGCGCCGCTCGCCGCGCCGCTCGCCGCACCGATCCCCGCACCGCTGCCCGCGCGGACCCCCGCACCCGGGCCGTCCGCCTCGGGGTCGGCGACGTCGACGAGCGCCGGGGCGTCCGCCAGCGGCAGGCACACGGACCCGGCCCGCACGGCGCGCACGGCGAGCGCGGCCGCGAGCAGCGCGGTCTCGTCACGCTCGCCGGTGAGCGCCCCCAGGCGCTCGGCGACCCGGACGTCCGCCGACGTGAGGACACCCGCGGACGCGAACGCCGAGAGCAGCGGGCCGGCGCGCCACGGGACGCGGGGGTGGCCGGGCACGACGGCGCTCACGCGTCCCTCCCGTGCGGCAGACCGCCGAGCAGCGCCGACAGCGCGACGACCAGCGACGTGGGCGGCCGCCAGGACAGGACCCCGCACGGGTCCGCCCCGACGAGCGGCGTCGCCGGCCCGCACATGCCCCGGACGAAGAGGTACGCGCCCCCGCCCAGGTGCTGCTCCGGGTCGTACCCCGGCAGCCGCCAGCGCAGGTAGCGGTGCAGTGCCACGGTGTAGAGGAGCAGCTGCAGCGGGTAGTGCGCGTCGGTCATCGCCGTGACGAGCGCGGCCGGGCGGTAGTGCCAGGCCGTCAGCGGATCGTCGGGCGGCGCGAGGCGGTTCGTCTTGTAGTCCACGACGACGAACCGGGGCCCGTCGGGACCCGCGACGCGCAGGACCGCGTCGATGCTGCCAGTGAGGTAGCCGCGCAGCACGCCGGGACCGTGGCCCGCCTGCGGCGCGGACGCGTCCAGCGCGGCGAGCCGGTCCGCCCACGGGCGGAACGGGTCGTCGGGCGCGAGGTGGGCGGCGACGAGCGCGGCGACGTCGCGCAGCCGTGCCGGGCGGTCCGTCCCTGCGCCGCGGTGCCGCACGGGCGCGTCGTCGGCGCCCGCGAGCGGCAGCTCGAAGTCGAGCTCGGCGAGCCGGTCGCGCGGGGGCACGTCGGCCAGCGTCCGCCCCCCGAGCAGCGGCCCGGCAGGCGTGCGGAGCACGGGCAGCAGGCCGGCGGCGAGGCGGTCCGGGTCCACGCCGGACGCGACCGCGGCACGCCGGCACCGCGCGGCGAGCTCGGCGGCGAGGTCCGGTGCCGCGGTGTCGACCTGCTCCAGCACGTGGTGCACCAGCGTGCCGAAGGCCGTCCCGCCGGGCAGGTCCGCGAGCGGCGACGGCACGGCGCGCAGCCGCGCGTCCTCCGGCGCGTCGTCCGGCTGGCCCTGAGCCGCCGGGAGCGGGGGACCGGCGTCGTCCGGCTCGTCGGTCGTCCCCGGGGTCTCGGGCTCGTCGGCGACGCCCGGGCGGTCGTCGTCGCGTACCGCGGCGACGGCGCCGGGCGCGGCCGCGTGCGCCGCCGCGGTGAGGCCCGAGTACGAGGTGCGCCGCCAGCCCGTGTCGACGGCACGCCCGAGCCGTGCGACCGCGAGCGGCGCACGCACCGTCGACGGCGGCTGCCAGCGCACGGCGGGCGGCGCGGCGTCGACGACCTCGTGCACGACCGTCCCGCCGCTGCGTGCCGCCAGGGCGTCGAGCGCCGCGGCCGCCTCGTCGTCGCGGGGCACCGGCACCGTCGCGGGCGGGCTGCCGTCGGCGTCCCGGGCCCCGAGCACGAGCCGGCCCACCGCGCCCGCGGCCGACACGGTGCTCGGCGCCCACCACACGACCACCTGGCTGCTCGCGCGCGTCAGCGCCACGTAGGCGAGCCGCAGGTCCTCGCCCGCCTCCTCGGCCTGGTGCCGGGCGCGTGCGTCCTCGTAGCCCGGGCTGCCGCGACCACCGACGTGCAGCCGGCGGGTGCCGTCCGCGTCGTGGTAGCGCAGGACGGCCGGGTCCCGCGGCACGAACCGGTCCCACGCGAACGGCACCAGCACGACCGGGAACTCCAGGCCCTTGGCCGCGTGCACGGTCACGACCTGCACCGCCGCCGCGTCCGTCTCCAGGCGTCGGCTGCGCTCCTCGGCGTAGTCGACGGCCGCCTCGTCGATGCGGGCCCGCAGCCACTCCGTGAGCGCGGCGGCGCCCAGCCCGCGCTCGCGGGCGACGGCGTGCAGCACCTCGCCCACGTGCCGCACGTCCGTCAGCGCCCGCTCGCCGTCGTCGCGCCGCAGCAGCCGCTCGTGCAGGCCGGCCGCGGCCGTGGCCTCGACGAGCGCGGCCACGCCCTGGGCCGCGAGCACGTGCGCCCACCCGCGCAGCCGGTCGGCCAGGTCCTCCCGCTCGGCGTCGTCGGCGCCCGCCAGGCGCCGCGCGTCCCAGCCCACGAAGGGCGTGAGCGCCGCGGCCGCGACGCGCGCCGCGTCGCCGGTGCCCGCGAGCGCGCTGAGCAGCACGAGCCACTCGCGCGCCGCGGGGGTCGCGAACACGCTCGACAGACCGGAGACGACCGCCGGGACGCCCGCGGCGACGAGCGCCTCGCGCACCGCCAGCGCGTCCGCGTTGCGGCGCGCCAGGACGGCGACGTCACCGGGCCGCAGCGCGCGCCAGTCGTCCCCGTCGCGCAGCCGGGTGCGTCCGAGCGCGCGGACCACCTCCGCCGCGACGTCACGGTGGACGAGGGCGCGCACCGTGTCGACGCGCGGTGCCGCGCTGCCCGCGCGCACGGCCCGTCGCGTGACGCGGCGCAGCACCACGGGCGGGGCGCCCTCCAGCCGTCGCCCCGTGCGGCCGGCCTCGACCGGGTGCACGACGATCCGGGGGTCCCCGAGCGCGGCCCCGCCGAGCACGTGCCCGAGGCCGTCGAGCACCGCCGGGTCGGCCCGCCAGCTGCGGCCGAGCGTCGCGGTCGTGGCGACGGACCGGGCGGCCAGGTACGTGTGCACGTCGGCACCGCGGAACGCGTAGATCGCCTGCTTCGGGTCGCCGATGAGCACGAGCGTGCGGTGGCCGTGGAAGGCCGTGCGCAGGACGTCCCACTGCACGGGGTCGGTGTCCTGGAACTCGTCGACGAGGACCACCCGGTACGGGGCGCGCACGCGCGCCGCGGCCTGGGCACCCGACACGGGGTCCGCGAGCGTGTCCCGCAGCAGCACCAGGAGGTCGTCGTAGTCGACGACGTGCTGCGCCCGCTTGCGGCGCACGAGCGTGCGCCGGACGGCGCGCGCGAGACGCACGCGGTGGTCGGGGGGAGTGCCGGGCTCGGCCTCGTCGGGCGCGAGGACGGCGGCGTGGTCGCTGACCGCGGCCCGGGCGACCTGGCGCGCGTCCTCGACCGTGAGCGGGGGTGCCGGCGTGCCGGCGTAGGCGGCCAGGTAGAGGTCGTCGACCACCTCGGCCTCGAGGTCGGCGACGTCCGGCAGCAGCTCGGCGTCGGGGTCGACGTCCCCGGTGGTCGTCGCGGTGCCGAGCGAGCGCAGCACCTGACGGCAGAAGCCGTGGGTCGTGGTGATGGTCGCCGCGTCGACCTGGGTCAGCGCGACCGCGAGCCGCTCGCGCCGGCGGCGCACCTCCGCGTCGTCGACGTCGGCGAGGTGCCGGACGACCGCGTCCTCGCCGAGGCGTGCGGCGGCGGGGTCGCGCAGCGCGCGCTCGGTGCGCACGAGCCGTTCGCGCACGCGGTCGCGCAGCTCGGTCGTCGCGGCCCGGCCGAACGTCACGACGAGCAGCTCGGGCAGCTGCGCGTGCCCCTCCGCGACCCAGCGCGCCGCGAGCGCGGCGATGGTGAACGTCTTGCCGGTGCCCGCGCTCGCCTCGAGCACGGTCGTGCCCGTCGGCAGGGGGCCGCACACGTCGAAGACGCGGGGTGCGGCAGGTGCGGGCGCGGTCATGACGCCTCCGCCGTCTCGTGGGCGAGCAGGTCCTCCCACAGGGTCCGGGCGAGGACGCCCAGCAGGGTGGGCTCGTCCGGCCAGGGCACGCGGTCCGCGGGCGAGGGCTCGCCCGCGACGTCGGCGAGGCGGAACGCGTCGCCCCACGCGAGGCGGTGGTACTCGTCCTCGTCCTCGTGCCGGGCGCGCAGGGTCTGCTCCGCGTCGACGAGCGCGCCGACGGGGTCGTCGTGGCCGTGCCGGCGCTGGGCGTAGGTCGCGGCCGCGGCGGTGGGCAGGGGCAGCGGGGCGCACAGGGCGCGGTCGCGCAGCGCGACGAGCCGCCCCAGGACGTCCCGGGCCGTCGCGGCGTCGGGTGCGCGCAGCCACGACGTGGCGGCGGACGGGCGGGTGCCGTGCCCGCGGCCGACGGTCGCGGCCGCCCGCACCGGGACCCGGGGGACGACGGCCGCCCCCGACCCGTGCGCGCGGTCCGGGGGAGAGGCCGGGGCGCCCGCGTCCGCAGCGAGCGCGAGCAGCTGCACCCACGCGCGCAGCCGGTGGCGCGCCCCGAGGCGGGCGTAGACCGCCCGTACGAGCACGTCGCCGCGCACGCCGGCCACGGTCCCGGTCAGCGCACGCCCGTCGGGCAGCGCGACCGTGACGTCGACCGCGGTCGACGGTGCGACGGTCAGCGGGCGGGCCGCCGCGGCGACCGCCTCCACGCGCGCGCCGACGTCACCGAGGGCCGCGGAGCCGAGTGCACCGGGCGGCACGTCGCCGCGGCGCCGCTCGGCCGCGGCGGCGCGGCCCAGGTCCTCGCCGTCGAGCACCGCCGTCAGCAGGCGGTCGCCGATCGCCCACGCGTCCAGCGGGTCCAGACGCAGGGGGAGCCGGTCGTCGCGGTCGTCCGCGTCGCGGGGCACGACCGCCCGCAGCCGCTGCCGGACGAACGCCCGGACGGGGTGCTCGAGGACCGCGACGAGGTCGTCCAGGTCCACGTCCGCCCGCCCGTCGGCCCGGCCGGCGTCGACCGCGTCCGGCTCGGGCGGCGGCAGCGTGCCGACGAGCAGCGGGGGCGGCGGGGTGCGCGGCCCCCGCGCGGCGACCGCGGCGCGCCGGTCGACCTCGTCGAAGCTGAACGGCCCGGGACGGCCGAGCGCACCCGACGTGAAGTTGCGCTCGTCGACCGTCTGCAGCGGGTGCTGCACGACGAGCGCGACACGCACGGGCCGCCCGTCGGCGAGCTCGACCGTCTCCTCCAGCGCGTCGAGGAGCTCGCCGACCGGCACGGCCGGGGGCCGCGGCGCACCCGTGCGCTCGTCGGCGCCCGTGTGCACGACGACGAGGTGGTCGCCGGCGGCCAGCACGGCGTCGAGGAAGAGCTGACGGTCCTCGGAGCGACGGTCCCGCTCGCCGACGAGGGGATCGCGTGCGAGCACGTCGTCGCCCGCGCCGTGCGCGGGCCGCGGGAACGCGCCGTCGTCCATGCCGAGCAGCGCGACCACGCGGTGCGGGACCGCGCGCATCGGCTCGAGCGCGCACACGGTCAGCGCGCCGGTGCGGAATCCCGCCCGGGTCGGCCGCCCCGCCAGGCGCGGCTCGAGCAGCGCGACCACGTCGGCCAGGCGCAGCGGCACCTCGCCGTGCCCGGCGGCGGCGGCGCGGGCGTCCGCGAGCACGGCACGCGCCTCGACCTGCTGCCAGGCGTCGCCCGGGGCGACGTCGGTGAGCAGCCCGAGCGCGCGCTCGAGGGTGGTGAACCACGCCTGCGCGGGGCGCACCCCGTCGAGCTCGGCGAGCAGCGCGGTCAGCCGGTCCACGAGCTCGGCGACACGGCCGGCGAGGTCGACCTCGGTGCTGTCGACGTCGTCGAGGGGCAGCGCGGAGCCGACGAAGCGGTGGTCGTCCTCGGCCATCGCCACGCCGAGCAGCAGCCGGTCGGTCCCCGTGCGCCAGGTGCCCTGGGCGACGGCGCCCAGGCCGTACCGCGCGCGGCGGCTCTCGTCCTCGCCCCAGCGGACCCCGGACGCGAGCGTCCACGCCCGCACCCGCTCGAGCGCGGCGTCGTCGAACCCGAACCGGCGGCGGACGGCCTCGAGCCCCGCCAGGTCCAGGACGGCCGACGCGGTCACCCGTGAGCCCGCGAGCGCGAGCAGGTCGGCCAGCACGCGCAGCACGGGGTTCGTGCGTGCCGGCGCGCGGTCGGCCACGCGCACGCGCAGCGCGCGCCCGGGGTGGACCGGGTCGTCGTCGCCCCGTGCGGCGTCCGCGCCCTCGGCCTCGGCCGCGCCGAACGCCGCGACGACGAGCGGGGCGAAGGCCTCGACGTCGGGGCAGAGCACGACGACGTCGCGCGGCTGGAGGGTGGGGTCGTCGGCGAGGAGCGCGAGCAGGGCCTCGCGCAGGACCTCGACCTGCCGGGAGCGGCCGTGGCACGCGTGGACCTGCACCGTGCGGTCGTCGGCCGCGAGCACGACGCGGCCCGTCGGGGCCGCGTCCGCGCGCAGCGCGGCCTGCAGGGCGCCGAGCGCGGTCGTGGGCGGTGGTGGGACGGCGTGGTGCGTGACGGCCGCGTCGCGGGCGGCGACGCGCACGCCCAGCTCGGTCGCGTCGCGGCCGGTGGAGGCCAGCAGCGGGTGGTGCGCGTGCGTGGGGACGTCGCGGCGTCGCGGCGCGGGGCCGGGACGCGTGGCCGCCGCGGCGCGGTCCCACAGGACCGGGGAGGGGTGCGGCAGCCACAGGTGGACGTCGCGGTGCGCCGCGAGCGCGTCCAGCACGTCGAGGTGGGCCTCGGGCAGGCGGGTCGCGCCGAGCACGGAGAGCCGGGCCGGCAGGTCGGCGACCGCGGGTGCGGCGCGCAGCGCGTCCACGGCCCGTGCGAGGCGTTCCGCGGGGTCGGGGACGCCGAGCGCCGCCCGCACCGCCCGCCACAGCGGGGGCTGCCAGCGCAGGTCCTGCGGCAGGGGGACGCCGCACCCGTCGTGGTCCTCGCCCCGCGCCCACGCGGTGACGAGCGCCGGTCGCTGCGCGGCGTACGCCGTGAACGTCCCGGCGAGCCGCTGCGCGAGCCGCAGGCGCCGGGGTGCGGGCGAGGCGTCGGGCGCGCCGTCGGTGTGCCGGGCGAGCGGGGCCGCCCACGCGGCGCCCGCCCCGACGCCCTCGTCGAGCGCGCGCAGGACGGCCCACGTGAGGCTCTCGGGCTCCCACGGGTCCTCGTCGGGGTCGACGCCCGTCGCGACGGCGACGACGCCACGGACCAGGCGCGCGGGCGACGCGAGGTCGACCCGCGCGCACACGCCGCCCTCGCCCTCGGGCCCCGCACCCAGCCGCAACGACAGGCGCTGGGCGACCCACCGCTCGACCCCCCGGGTCGGCACGGCGACGACCTCCGGCGCGAACGGGTCGGCGTCCGGTGGCTGCTCGGCGAGCAGCTCGGCCAGGGCGTCGACGAGCACGTCCGCCCGCGCGGCGGTGTGCACGCGCAGGCGTCCGCCGTCGCGTCCGGGCCCCGTCACGCGACGCACGCTAGCCGAGCCGCCCGACAGGTCCCGCGCCGCGGCCCGCGGTGGGGACGTCGCGGCGGGCGCCCGGGGCTGTGGTCGGCTCAGCGCCAGGTGCCGCGCGCGACCAGCACGTCCCGCAGCAGGTCGGCGCGGTCCGTGACCAGGCCGTCGACCCCGAGGTCGAGCAGGCGGTGCATCTCGGCCGGCTCGTTCACGGTCCACACGTGCACGGCCGTGCCGCCCGCGTGCGCCGCGGCGACCGTGCCGGCGTCCACGACGCGCAGGGGCCCCTGCCGCGCCGGCACCTGGAGCGCGTCGACGTCGCGCAGGGCGCGGGCCGCCGCGGCGGGCAACCGGAGCCGGTGCGCCGCCACGAACCGCGCCACCTCGAGCGTCCCGGCGGACCGCGCCACCGGACGCGACAGGAGCGCGAGCGTGGCGCGGCGGCGCGCGTGCGAGAAGGACGCGACGCACACGCGGTCGTGCGCGCGCGTGCGCTCGACCGCCTCGGCCACCGGCCGGACGGCGCGCGCGTCCTTGACGTCGACGTTCACGTGCAGGTCGGGCCACGTGCCGAGCAGCTCGTCGAGGCGCGGTACCGGCTCGACGCCCCCGATGCGCGCGCGGGCGACGGTCGACCACGGCAGGTCCGCGACGGCACCGCGGCCGTCCGTCGTGCGGTCGAGCGTCGCGTCGTGCAGCGCCACCGCGACGCCGTCGGCGGTGGCGTGCGCGTCGGTCTCCACGTAGCGGAAGCCGAGGTCGACGGCGGCCGCGAACGCCGCCATGGAGTTCTCGCGCCCGTCGCGGGAGAAGCCGCGGTGCGCGAGCGCGACGACGCCCGACGGGTCGTCCAGGTAGGGGTGCGGCACGGGGCCAGCCTCGCCCGACCCGGCGTCCCCGCGCACGCGCGGCGGGCGCCCGTTCACCCGGTCGTCACCGGCCGCGCACCACCGGGACGGCGGTCTGTCGGATTGGTCCTGTTCAGTGACGCCCATGAGTCGTTCACTGGGACGCATGAGACGCAGCGTCGTGCCTCCGCTCGCCCTGGCCGCCGCCCTCGCGCTGGGCGCCGGCCTCCTCCCCACCGCAGCCTCGGCGGCCGTGCCGTCGGCGGCCGCGGACACGGCCGTCGACGCGGCGGGTGCCGAGGGCGCGTCCGCGGACGCCGCCACGCTCGACGGCGGCCGCGGCCACGACCGGGGACACGACCGCGGCCACGACCGTGGTCGTGCCACCGTCACCGTCCCGACGCTCGTCGCGCGGGCGACGCTGTCGGCCGACTTCCTCGCCGAGGGGCCGCCGTCGGGCGCGCTCGCCTCCGCCGCCAACGGCCGGCAGGGGCCCTTCGCCGGCCAGGTCGTCCCCGGGTTCTCCGGCGTGGTCGACGCAGGCGACGGCACGTTCTGGGCGCTGCCGGACAACGGGTTCGGCACCAAGGCCAACTCCGCCGACTTCCTGCTCCGGATCAACCGCGTGACGCCCGACTGGCAGACCGCGGACGGCGGCAGCGGCGAGCTGCGCCTGGGCGAGCACCTGGCGCTGCGCGACCCGGACCGGCACGTCGACTTCCCGATCACGCACAGTGACACCCCGGACCGGCTCCTGACCGGTGCCGACTTCGACGTCGAGTCGATCGTGCGGGCGCGCGACGGCTCGTTCTGGATCGGCGAGGAGTTCGGCCCGTTCCTGCTGCACGTCGACGCGACGGGCAAGCTGCTGGCGCCGCCGGTCCCGCTGCCCGGCGCCGCGTCGCCGCAGAACCCCTACCTCGCACCGGGTGAGCAGCCGACCGTCCGCGCGTCGGCCGGCTTCGAGGCGCTCGCGGGTCTGCGCGACGGACGGTACCTGTACCCGGTCCTGGAGAACGCCTACACGGCCGACCCGGACCAGCGCCGCCGCGTCGTGCACGAGTTCGACACGCGCCGCAACGCCTACACGGGCCGCACGTGGGACTACCGCGCGGACCGCGAGGGCGACCTCGTGGGTGACGCGTTCTGGGTCGGGAAGCACGAGATGCTGCTCGTCGAGCGGGACAACTTCGACGGCGCCGCGTCGGTGGTCAAGCGCGTGTACCGCGTCGACCTGCGGCGCGAGGACCGGCAGGGCTTCCTCGAGAAGGAGCTCGTGCTCGACGCCCTCGACATCGCGAACCCGCACGGCATCGGCGCGGGCGACGGGTACGGCACGGGTGACCCGTTCAGCCTGCCGGTGCAGTCGTTCGAGACGGTCGTGCAGCTGCGGGACGGCCGCCTGCTCATCGGCAACGACAACAACTACCCGGGCAACGCGGCGCGCGTGCCGGGGACGCCCGACGACACCGAGATGGCGCTCGTCGAGCTGCGGCGTGAGCGCGTGCGCCCGGCCGAGGTCGACGTCATCGCGCACCGCGGTGCCAGCGGGTACCGCCCGGAGCACACCCTCGCGGCGTACGCGCTCGCGATCCGGCAGTGCGCCGACTGGATCGAGCCGGACGTCGTGGCCACGAAGGACGGTGTGCTCGTCGCCCGGCACGAGAACGAGATCGGCGGGACGACGGACGTCGCGACGCGACCGGAGTTCGCCGACCGGCGGACGACGAAGAGCATCGACGGCCAGCAGGTCACCGGCTGGTTCACCGAGGACTTCACGCTCGCGGAGCTGCGCACCCTGCGCGCGAAGGAGCGCATCCCGGCCCTGCGCCCGGGCAGTGCCGCGTTCGACGGCCTGTACGAGGTGCCGACGCTCGCCGAGGTGCTCGACCTCGCGCGGCACTCGGTCACGTGCGACGGCGAGCAGGTCGGCGTGTACCCCGAGACGAAGCACCCGTCGTACTTCGACTCGGTGGGTCTCTCGCTCGAGGAGCCGCTCGTGGCGGAGCTGCGCGCGGCGGGGCTGGACCACAAGAAGGCCCCGGTGATCGTGCAGAGCTTCGAGACGGGCAACCTGCGCGAGCTGGACCGCATGACGAAGGTGCGCCTCGCGCAGCTCGTGAGCTGCAGCGGCGCCCCGTGGGACCTCGTCGCGGCGGGCGACCCCCGCACGTACGCGGACCTCGTCACGCGGCAGGGCCTGCGCGAGATCGCCCGCTACGCGGACGGCCTCGGTGCGTGCAAGGACGTCGTGGTCCCGCGGGAGGCGGACGGCTCCCTGGGCGCCCCGACCACGGTGGTGCGTGACGCGCACCGCGCCGGCCTCGAGGTGCACGCGTGGACGTTCCGCGCCGAGAACCAGTTCCTGCCCGCGGACCTGCGCAGCAGCGCCGACCCGGCCGCGCACGGGGACCTGCCCGCGGAGATCCGCGCGTTCGTCGACGCGGGCGTCGACGCCGTGTTCTCGGACCACCCCGACGTCGCGGTGGCGACGGTCGGCTGAGGACCGCCGGCGGCGCCTCCGCGGGGCAGGAGGCGCCGCCGGCACCGGTCGGGGTGGCCGCACGGGGTCCCGACCTCCCACCCGGGCGGTGGCGTGCGGTCGAACACCTGTTCGATACGATGGCGCCATGCACGACCGCGCCGCCCCCCTCGCACCACCACCCCCCGGACGTCGGGAGGTGGCCAACAGCGAGATCCCGGAGGGGATCCCGACGCGTCCGCAGGGGGACGTGCCCGTCATCGTGCGCGTCGTCTGGACGGACGGCGACGAGGAGTGGCGCCCGGCGCGTGCCGTCCGCTGGACCCGGGGGCACGTGATGGTCGCGTGGCGCGACGACCCGGGCGACCCGCGCTCGGAGCGGCACACGTGGCTGCGCGCGGGTGACGTCGCCCGGTCCGTGCGCTGGTTCGTCCCGCCCGAGCGCGGTGGGGGCGGCGCGGGCGGGGGGCCGGGCGCGGCGGCGGCACCGACGGGCGGCCGGGGTAGGCCGCGCCGGTCAGACCGGCGCGGGTGCGCCGTCGGCGTCGCGGGTCGCGCGCGCCGCGTCCGCGACGAGCACGTCGTGCTCGGTCCGCACCAGGTAGTCGTGCAGGGTCCGGCGGCTGCGCGTGAGGCACGCGATGCGCTCGTCGAGGCCCGCCAGCTCGGCGGCGAGCATCTCGGCGACGGTGCGGGGGCACGACGCCGCCAGGTCCGTCGCCTGCGTCTCCTCGAGGTCGAGCAGGACCTTGATGAGGCGCGTCGGGACGCCGGCGCGCACGAGCCCCGCGACGCGGTCCACGCGTGCGACGTCCTCCTCGCCGTAGGTGCGGTAGGTGTTCGTCGACCGGGCCGGCGCCAGGAGGCCCTGCTCCTCGTAGTAGCGCAGCAGCCGGGTGGAGACGCCGGTCCGCCGTGCCAGCTCGCCGATCCTCATCGGTCCTCCCCATGCCCGTGGCGACGTCGGCGTCACCCCTTGACCTTCACACTGATGTCAGACTTTAGCGTCGCGGACATGAGACCGTCAGCCGCTCCGCACAGCCCTTCCGCACCGCCCGCGGCCCTGCCGTGGCCGAGCCTGCTCGTCCTGGCCGGGTCGACGTTCGTCCTGGTCACCGGCGAGATGCTGCCGACCGCCGTGCTCCCCGCCATGAGCGCCGACCTCGGCGTGCCGCCGGGCCGCACCGGCATGCTCGTCTCGGCGTGGGCGCTCACCGTCGTCCTCGCCAGCGTCCCGCTCGTGCGCCTCACCGCCCGGTGGGGCCGCCGTGACGTCGTCGCCGCCGCGCTCGTCGTCTTCGCGGCCTCGGCCACGGTGACGGCGCTCGCGGACGCCTACGCGCTCGTCCTCGCCGCGCGCCTGCTCGGCGCCGCCGCGTGCGGGCTGCTGTGGTCCACGGTCAACGCGCACACCGCGCAGCTCGTGCCCGCGGCCGGGCTGGGGCGGGCGGTCGCCGTCGTGCTCGGCGGGGCCACGCTCGGCACCGTGCTGGGCGTGCCCCTCGCGAACCTCGCGTCGGCCGCGGGCGGCTGGCGCGCGGCGTTCGCGGGCCTCGCCGTCCTCGCGCTGGTCGCCGCCGTGCTCGTCCGCACGGTCGTGCTGCCGGGCCGCCCGGACGCCACCGCGGCCCGCGGTGACGCCCCGCGGGCCTCGCTCGGGCCGATCCTCGTGGTCGTCGGGCTGGTCGGGGTCGTGCTCGTGGGGCACTTCGCCGCGTACACGTTCGTCACGCGCCTGCTCGCCGGGCCGGCGGCCGCGCTGCCCGGCGGCATGACGGGTCTGCTGCTGGTGCTCGGCGTGGCCTCGGCCGTGGGCGTCGCGGTCGTCGGGCGCCTCGGGGACCGCGGCACCGCGGTCGCGCTGCCCCTGACGGCGGTCGCGGTCGCGGTCGTGCTCGCCGCGGTGCCCGCCGCGGGGGCCCACCCCGTCGCCGGCCTCGTGGTCGTCGTCGCGTGGGGCCTGACGACGGGGGCGCTGCCGCCGCTCACCCAGACGACGGTCATGCGGGCTGCCGGCGAGTCGCTGCGGACGGCGGCCGGTGCGGTGATCCCCGTGGTCATGAACGGGGGCATCGCCGCCGGCGCCGCGCTCGGCAGCGTCGTCGTCGACCGCGCCGGCGCCGGCGCGGTCCCACTGCCCGCCGCCCTCGTCGCCGCGGCGGGCGCCGCGGGCCTCGTCGCGCTGACGGCGCGTCAGCGACCGGTCCGACGGGTCAGCGCCTTGACCGCCTCGACCAGCAGCAGCACGACCACCGCGGCCCCCGCGGCCAGCCCCCAGTCACGCAGCCCGATCGGTGCGGACTCGAACCAGCCGTGCATGAACGGGGCGTAGGTGAAGACGAGCTGCAGCGCCAGCAGCACGCCCACGGCCAGCCAGACGACGCGGTTGCCGACGAGCACGCGCGGCGTGAGGCTCGAGCGGCCGAGGAAGCGGCAGGACAGCAGGAACGCGACCTGGCCGAGCACCAGCACGGTGACCGCGGACGTCTGCGCGACGCCGTCGCCCGCGCCCAGCTGCTTCTCCGCGAGGTACACGGCGAGCGTCGCACCGCCGATCAGCAGCGACGCCGCGACGACCAGCACGAGCGCCCGGCGGGACAGCACAGGTTCGCGCGGGGAGCGCGGCGGGCGGTCCATGATCCCCGGCTCGGCCGGCTCGTAGGCGAGCGCGAGGGACAGCGTCACGGCCGTGACGAGGTTGACCCACAGGATCTGCACCGGCGAGAGCGGCAGGGCCAGCCCGAGCATCACCGCGACGAGGATGACAAGCGACTGCGCGCCGTTGGTCGGCAGCAGGAAGACGACGGACTTGCGGATGTTGTCGTAGATCCGCCGGCCCTCCTCGACGGCACGCTCGATGGTCGCGAAGTTGTCGTCGGCGAGGACGATCTCCGCCGCCTCCTTCGTCGCCTCCGTGCCCTTGATGCCCATCGCGATGCCGACGTCGGCGCGGGTGAGCGCGGGGGCGTCGTTGACGCCGTCGCCGGTCATCGCGACGACCTCGCCGTGGGACTGCAGCGCGCGGACGATGCGGATCTTGTGCTCCGGGCTCGTGCGCGCGTACACGTCGACGTCGCGGACCCGGGTGCGCAGCTCCTCCTGGCTCATCGCCTCGAGCTGGGCGCCGGTGAGCGCGTCCACCTGCTCCCCGGCCGGGACGATGCCGAGCTCGCGGGCGATCGCCACGGCGGTCCCGACGTGGTCGCCGGTGATCATCTTCACGGCGATGCCCGCGCGGTGGCACTCGGCGATGGCCGCGACCGCCTCGGGCCGGGGCGGGTCGACGATCCCGACGACGCCGAGCAGCACGAGACCGTCGGCGACGTCGTCGACCGCGACGTGCGCCGCGGGGGACGCGGCGTCGCGGTACGCCACCGCGAGGACGCGCAGCCCCTGGCCGCCGAGCGCGTCGACCGTCGCCTCCCAGTGCGCGACGTCGAGCGGCCCCGGCGCGCCGTCCGGGCCGCGCTGCGCGACGGCCCGCTCCAGCAGGCGGTCCGGGGCCCCGACGACGTGCAGGCGCAGCGCGCCGCCCGGCAGGCGGTCGAGGGTCGCCGAGAACTTGTTGGCCGACTCGAACGGCAGGGCGGCGAGCCGCTCGGCACCCTCCACGTCGGCCCCCGCCTTGAGCGCGAGCGTGCGCAGCGCACCCTCGGTGGGCTGGCCGACGACCCGCCAGTGACCGGCGTCGTCCGCGACCACGCGGGCGTCGTTGCACAGCGCCGCCGCCTCGACCAGCGCCCGCAGGTCGCCGTGCACGGCGAGGGGCGCGGCCGCCCCGTCGTCGCGCGTCACGCGGCCCGCCGGCTCGTAGCCCAGGCCCTCGACGTCGTAGGTGCCGGCGGCGGTGACGACCGTGCGCGCCGTCATCTCGTTGCGCGTGAGGGTGCCCGTCTTGTCCGAGCAGATGGTGGTGACCGACCCCAGCGCCTCGACCGCGGGCAGCTTGCGCGTGATCGCGTGGCGGCGCGCCATCTGCTGCACGCCGAGCGCGAGCGTCACCGTGACGAGCGCCGGCAGGCCCTCGGGCACGGCGGCCACGGCGAACCCGATCGCCGCGGAGATCAGCTCGGGCGGGTCCCAGGCGTGGATGACGCGCCCCACGACGAGCATGAGCGCCGCCATCGCGAGGATGCCGCGCGAGAGCAGCGTGCCGAGCCGCGTGAGCTGGCGCTTGAGCGGCGTCTCGGTGCGGTCGACGTCGGCGATGAGCGACTGGATGCGGCCGATCTCGGTGCCGCCCCCGGTGGCGGTGACGACGGCCACCGCGGTGCCGGCTGCGACGATGGTGCCGGAGAAGAGCATGCTCGAGCGGTCCCCGACACCGGCGTCGGCACCGACCGGCGCCACGTCCTTGGCGGCGGGCACGGACTCGCCGGTGAGCGCGGACTCGTCCACCTGCAGGCCGGTGGCCTCGAGCAGGCGCGCGTCGGCCGGCACCTTGTCGCCCGAGCGGACCCGCACCACGTCCCCGGGCACGAGCGCCTCCGCGTCGACGGCGGTCCAGGACCCGTCCCGCAGCGCGGTCGCCTCGAGCGAGAGCATCGTGCGGATGCCGTCGAGCGCCCGCTCCGCCTGCCCCTCCTGCACCATGCCGACCACGGCGTTCACGACCGCGACCACGAGGATCACGGTGAAGTCGACCCAGTCCCCGAGGAACGCCTTGAGCACGGCGGCCGCGAGCAGGATGTAGATGAGGACGTCGTCGAAGTGCCGCAGGAACCGCACGACCGGGTGGGGCCGCGGCGGCGTCGGCAGCCGGTTGGGCCCGTGCTCCCGCAGCCGGCGGGCGCTCTCGTCGTCCGTGAGCCCGCGGGGCCGCGCCCGCAGCGCCCGCAGCACCTCGTCGGGGGTCCCCGCCCACGGGGCCGGGGGCCCGGCGGGGCGGTGGTGGTGTCGGGGCTGGTCGCGCTCATGCCTCACCTCGGGTGCGCCGGACCGGACCCTGCCAGCGTGGCACCCGCGGACGCTCCTGTCCTGGGTCGGAGGTCCGGCCGGGGCCGGCGGGCGCTGCCCCGCACCGCGCGGGGGAGCTGCACGGGCGTGACCGGCGTCAGTCCGCGTAGCCCACGGACGCCCACAGGTGCGTCGCGGCCCACCCCCGCCACCCCGCCCACGCCAGACCCGCCGCAGCGACGTCGCGCGCGTGCGGCACCGCCAGCGCCCGGCGCAGCACCAGGTCGCCCGACGGGAAGGCGTCGCGGTCGCCGAGGGCCCGCAGCGCGACCACGTCCGCCGTCCACGGCCCGACACCGCGCAGCGCGAGCAGCGCGCGTCGCACCTGCCCCACGTCGGCGCCGGGCGCCAGCGCGAGCCCGTCGGCGCACGCGACCGCGATCGCGTGCACGGCGCCGGCGCGGGCGTGCGGCACGCGCAGGACCGCCTGCAGCGTCACGGGGTCGGCCGCCGCGACCGCCTCCGGCGTGGGGTACGCGCGCAGACCGCTCGGGTGGGGCCGCCCGTAGGCCTCGGCCAGGCGGGCACCCAGCGTGCGCCCCGCGCGCAGCGACACCTGCTGCGTCAGCACCGCCTGCACCGCGGCCTCGAAGCCGTCCGGGTGCCCGAGCACCCGCAGGTGCGGACGGGTGCGCAGCAGGGGGCCGAGCACCGGGTCGGCGCCGAGCGCGGCGTGCACCGCGTCGAGGTCGTCGTCGACGCCGAACCAGCGCGCCAGCAGGCGACGCAGGGCCGCGTCGGTGCCGTCCGGGGGCGTGCCCGGGCCCGCCACCTGTGCCGTGGCACCGTCCGGTGCCAGGGTCACGGTCACCGGGACGGGGCCGGCCCCCAGGTCGACCAGCCGCCGCACCGTCCCCGCGGCGGCGTCGACCTCCTCGACCCCCGGCACGGCCCGTGCGGCGACCGAGGACAGCGCGGGGAGCGGGTCGAGGCGGGCGGCGGCGTGCACGCCCGCCACGGTACGGGCCGGTGCCGACACCCGGGCCGGAGCCGGCGTCCACCCTGCGGAGCCGGCCGTCCTCATGCCGGGACGGTGAACGTCCACCCCTCGGCCCGCAGGCGGGGCACGAGCCGCGCGACCGCCTCGACGGTCTGGCTGCGGTCGCCGCCGCCGTCGTGCAGCAGGACGATCCCGCCCGGCACCACGCCGCTCAGCCGGCGGACCAGCTCCTCGACCCCTGGCGGCTCCCAGTCCCACACGGCGAGCTGCCACCCCAGCGGGCGCATGCCGAGCTCCCCGGCGACGGGGATCGCGCGACCCCAGTGGCCGAACGGCGCCCGGAAGAACGGGACGGGGGCGTCCGGCACCGCGGCCCGGATCGCCGCGAGCGTGCGCTCGAGGTCGCCGCGCACCGCGTCGGGCTCCCACTCCTCCAGGTCGTCGTGGTGGAACGAGTGGTTGCCCAGCACGTGCCCCTCCCGGACGATCCGCCGCACGAGGTCCGGGTGCGCCTGCGCCTGCTCCCCGACGAGGCAGAAGACGGCGCGGACGTCCTCGCGTGCGAGCACGTCGAGCAGCGCGGGGGTGTCCGGCGGGTTCGGGCCGTCGTCGAACGTGAGGACGACCGTGCGGGCGGGGGCGGGGGAGGGGACGACCTCGAGGACGTCGCCGCGGGAGAGGGGACCGGTGCTCACGGCGCCCATCCTCCCGGTCCGCCGTCCCGCGTCGCCGACGAACCGACCGTCAAGGGCGGGTACGTGGCAGGTCGAGAGCAGGTCGCTCGTTCGAGATGCGCGGGTGAAGTGACGGTGCCATGCTGCAGGAAGCCGATCGGACCACAGCCGACCGGCCGCCCGCGGGTCACGACCTTCACGTCCGTCCGCGCACGAAGAGGGTCCGGCGAGAGCCGGGCCGCCCGTCAGGGTCAAGGAGTCCGCCACGCCTCGTGCCGGCGAGACGGCTCCTGCACCGGGTCCCGCCCCCAGCGCCGGGGGCGGGACCGGGTCGTTCTTCCTAACCTGGACGTGTGCCCGGTCTGCTCCACACCCCTGCGCCTCCTCCCGCCCCGCTCCGCGCCGCCGCGACCCCGAGCCCGTCGCCCGAGGTCGTCGAGGTCGTGCGTGACGTCGGCACCGTCGTGGTGCCCCTGCTCGCCGTGGCCGGCGGCGTCGTCGTCGGCTACCTGCTCGCGACGGCCGTCGGCGCGCTCGTGCGGCGGCTGGCCCCGCGCAGCGTGCTCGCCGCCGACCTCTCGCGGCGCTCCCGGCGACCGCTGCGCGTCACGCTGCTCGTCGTCTCGGTCTGGGTCGCGCTGCGCCTGAGCACCGACCCGTCCGACGCGTGGCGACCGGGCGTGGAGCACGCGCTGCTCATCGCCACGATCGTCGCCGTCACCTGGCTCGTGGGGTCGCTCGCGTTCGTCTTCGAGGACCTCGCCCTCCAGCGCTACCGCGTCGACGTCAAGGACAACCGGCACGCGCGCCGCGTGCGCACGCAGGTGCAGGTGCTGCGCCGCATCACCGTCGCGGTGCTCGTCGTCATCGGCGCCGCCGCCGTGCTGCTCACGTTCCCGGGCGCGCGTGCGGTTGGCGCGAGCGTGTTCGCGTCCGCGGGCCTGCTGTCGATCGTCGCGGGCCTGGCCGCGCAGAGCTCCCTCGCGAACGTCTTCGCCGGCCTGCAGCTCGCGTTCACGGACGCCATCCGGGTGGACGACGTGGTCGTCGTGGCGGACGAGTGGGGCCGCATCGAGGAGATCACGCTCACCTACGTCGTCGTGCACGTGTGGGACGACCGG